>NZ_JBFUBR010000004.1:0-473780 GCF_056405655.1 Pseudomonas sp. P1_F7 | reverse complement strand
CCGCACGACATCAAGGGGCAGGGCATCTATGTGTATGTCACCCTTAAAAACGGTGAAGAGCCGAACGAGCAGCTGCGCCTGGAACTGAAAAACTGGGTGCGCAAGGAGATCGGCCCGATTGCTTCGCCGGATGTGATCCAGTGGGCGCCAGGCCTGCCGAAGACTCGCTCGGGCAAGATCATGCGCCGGATTCTGCGCAAGATTGCGACGGCTGAATATGATGGGTTGGGTGATATCTCCACCCTGGCTGATCCGAGTGTGGTGCAGCATTTGATTGATACGCACAAGACCATGAATGTCGCGTAAGCGGCGGTTGTGAGTCACTGAAAGCCCTGTCAGGTGTTGAGCCTGGCGGGGCTTTTTTGTGCCTGGGTTTTTGTGTTGGCTGGGCTGGCCTCATCGCGAGCAAGCTCGCTCCCACAGGGGGATTGCGGTGTTTACACGATCTGAGTCACACCACGAATCCCTGTGGGAGCGAGCTTGCTCGCGATAGCGGCTTATCGGGCGCTACAGCAACATCTACCAATAATTATCGGGTTCCTCCGTCGGCATTTTCCTACTGTTACCCACGATCTTTCAGGTTACTGAATGTGTAACCGCATTGCTTCAATACGGGGTATTGGGAAACGCCAAGCCCCCATCGGGGTTTAAAAAGCACCGCTGAAAAATAAGACCCCACGCTGCGCTTGCCGGATTAGAAGGGTTTGCCAATAATAGGCCCGCAATTTGCAACATAGATCGGTTCAATGTCTTTTGCCTTTGCATGATTTTGCAAGGCTGTCAACGCGCTAAAACGACTTTCTCGGTGCTTCTGTAATTAGTTGTCGCATTGAAGAAATATCGGCCTCCGGCCTGTCGTTAGAATGCCGATCACTCGCTCGTCGTTGCCTGTGTTGAAATTTCGCACGCGCAATGTAGGACGCAGCACTGCTTTCCGGTTCCACTCACTCGCATATTGGGCTGTTGCTCACTCTGCCGTTTTTGCCCTTTACCGATGGAGTCCCAAGATGAAGAAACTCGTGCTGCTTGGCGCCCTGGCACTGTCCGTGCTGTCTCTGCCAACCTTCGCCGATGAAAAACCTCTGAAAATTGGTATCGAGGCGGCTTACCCTCCGTTCGCGTCGAAAGCGCCGGACGGCAGCATCGTTGGTTTCGACTACGACATCGGCAACGCCCTGTGTGAAGAGATGAAGGTCAAGTGCGTGTGGGTCGAGCAAGAGTTCGACGGCCTGATCCCTGCTCTTAAAGTGCGCAAGATCGACGCGATCCTGTCGTCCATGTCGATCACTGAAGATCGCAAGAAGTCCGTGGACTTCACCAACAAGTACTACAACACCCCGGCTCGCCTGGTCATGAAGGCCGGTACTCAGGTCAGCGAAGGCCTGACCGAGCTCAAGGGCAAGAACATCGGCGTGCAGCGTGGTTCGATCCACGAGCGTTTCGCCCGCGAAGTCCTGGCCCCGCTGGGTGCCGAGATCAAGCCATACGGTTCGCAGAACGAAATTTACCTCGACGTGGCCGCCGGCCGCCTCGACGGCACCGTGGCAGACGCTACGCTTTTGGATGACGGTTTCCTGAAAACCGACGCCGGTAAAGGTTTCGCGTTCGTCGGCCCTGCGTTCACCGACGTCAAATACTTCGGTGACGGCGTAGGTATTGCGGTTCGCAAGGGTGACAAGGCTGAGCTGGACAAGCTCAACGCAGCCATCGCGGCCATTCGCGAGAACGGCAAGTACAAGCAAATCCAGGACAAGTACTTCGCCTTCGATATCTACGGCAAGTAACACGTCCCTGCGACAAGTCCGAAATGGCGCAAGCAACAGGATCTCTGAGGTTTGCGCCATTTTTTCATCCCAACTTTCGAGGACCTGAATCATGTTGAAAGGCTACGGGGCTGTCATCCTCGATGGCGCTTGGCTGACGCTTCAGCTCGCCTTGTCGTCCATGGCCATGGCCATTGTTCTGGGCCTGATCGGCGTGGCACTGCGCCTGTCGCCGGTGCGCTGGCTGGCCTGGCTGGGCGATCTGTATTCCACGGTGATCCGCGGTATTCCCGACCTGGTGCTGATCCTGCTGATTTTCTACGGCGGCCAGGACCTGCTCAACCGCGTTGCACCGCTGCTCGGCTTTGACGAGTACATCGACCTGAACCCGTTGGCCGCCGGTATCGGCACCCTGGGCTTCATCTTCGGTGCGTACCTCTCGGAAACCTTCCGTGGCGCCTTCATGGCGATCCCCAAAGGTCAGGCCGAAGCCGGCATGGCTTACGGAATGAGCAGTTTCCAGGTGTTCTTCCGGGTGTTGGTGCCGCAGATGATTCGCCTGGCGATTCCGGGTTTCACCAACAACTGGCTGGTATTGACCAAGGCCACCGCGCTGATTTCGGTGGTGGGTCTGCAAGACATGATGTTCAAGGCCAAGCAGGCGGCCGATGCCACCCGCGAGCCTTTCACCTTCTTCCTCGCAGTGGCGGCGATGTACCTGGTGATCACCAGTGTGTCGTTGCTGGCATTGCGTCACCTTGAGAAGCGCTACTCGGTAGGCGTAAGGGCGGCTGATCTATGATCTTCGACTACAACGTCATTTGGGAGGCCTTGCCGCTGTACCTCGGCGGCCTGGTGACCACCCTCAAACTGCTCGCGCTGTCGCTGTTTTTCGGCCTGCTGTGCGCATTGCCGCTGGGCTTGATGCGCGTCTCGAAGAACTCGGTCGTCAACATGTCGGCCTGGCTCTTCACCTACGTGATCCGCGGCACACCGATGCTGGTGCAGCTCTTCTTGATCTACTACGGTCTGGCGCAGTTCGAAGCCGTGCGTGAAAGCTTCCTCTGGCCGTGGCTATCCAGCGCAACGTTCTGTGCGTGCCTGGCGTTCGCGATCAACACCAGTGCCTATACCGCCGAAATCATCGCCGGCAGCCTGCGTGCCACGCCGAACGGCGAGATCGAAGCGGCCAAGGCCATGGGCATGTCGCGGGTCAAGATGTACAAGCGCATCCTGCTGCCGTCGGCCCTGCGCCGCGCGTTGCCGCAGTACAGCAACGAAGTGATCATGATGCTGCAGACCACCAGTCTGGCGTCCATCGTGACCCTGATCGACATCACCGGTGCCGCGCGCACGGTCAACGCCCAGTTCTACCTGCCGTTCGAGGCGTACATCACCGCCGGCGTGTTCTACCTGTGCCTGACCTTCATCCTGGTGAAACTGTTCAAGATGGCCGAGCGCCGCTGGCTGGGCTACCTGGCCCCGCGCAAGCACTGAATACCACTGACTGACTGTTTTTGTGAGAACCGACAGCATGTACAAACTTGAAGTCCAAGACCTGCATAAACGCTATGGCAGTCACGAAGTGCTCAAGGGCGTGTCCCTGAAGGCGGCAGCTGGCGATGTGATCAGCATCATCGGCTCCAGTGGCTCCGGCAAAAGTACTTTCCTGCGCTGCATCAACCTGCTGGAGCAGCCGCACGCGGGCAAGATCCTGCTCAACAACGAAGAGTTGAAGCTGGTGGCGAACAAGGACGGCGCGCTGAAGGCGGCCGACCCGAAGCAGCTGCAACGCATGCGTTCGCGCCTGTCGATGGTGTTCCAGCATTTCAACCTGTGGTCGCACATGACCGCGCTGGAAAACATCATGGAAGCGCCGGTGCATGTACTGGGCATGTCCAAGGCCGAGGCTCGCGACAAGGCCGAGCACTACCTGAACAAGGTAGGCGTGGCCCATCGCAAAGACGCTTACCCTGGCCACATGTCCGGCGGCGAGCAGCAGCGCGTGGCGATTGCCCGTGCGCTGGCGATGGAACCGGAAGTGATGCTGTTCGACGAACCGACCTCGGCTCTTGACCCGGAGCTGGTTGGCGACGTGTTGAAAGTCATGCAGGCCCTGGCCCAGGAAGGCCGGACCATGGTCGTGGTGACGCACGAAATGGGCTTCGCCCGTGAAGTGTCGAACCAGTTGGTGTTCCTGCACAAAGGTCTGGTCGAAGAAAGCGGCAACCCGCGCGAAGTGCTGGTGAACCCGCAGTCCGAGCGTCTGCAGCAATTCCTCTCGGGTAGCCTGAAGTAATCGCTCCCGTTACGCACCAAATTAGGCCATGCTGCGCAGCGCGCGCCAGATGGTCTAATTTGGTTGCAGCCGCTTCTGGCTTCTAACACTGTTTTCGTTTCGGATTGCCCACCATGACTGCCCATCGAATTGGTTTCCTGATTTGGCCCAGCACTAAAGCACTGACGCTTGCGCTGGCTGAGGAGGCCTTGCGTGTTGCCCAGCGTGTGCATCCGGACGTGGTTTACGAACTGTCGTTCCTGCAGGCCGAACCGCCGACCGAAAGCGCCTGGCAATTGCCGGGTGAAGCGTGGACCGGCAAGCTCGAAAACTTCCAGAAACTGTTCCTGCTCGCTGACGAACCACCGACCGCTCTGGCGCCGGCGCTCAGCAGTGCGCTCAAACAACTGGTGCGTGCCGGCTGTGTGATCGGCGGTCTGTCGGCCGGTGTTTATCCGTTGGCGCAGCTGGGTTTGCTCGACGGTTATCGCGCGGCCGTGCATTGGCGCTGGCAGGACGATTTCGCCGAGCGCTTTCCGAAGGTCATCGCCACCAGTCACCTGTTCGACTGGGATCGCGATCGCCTGACCGCGTGCGGCGGCATGTCGGTGCTCGACTTGTTGCTAGCAGTGCTGGCCCGTGACCACGGTGCGGAACTGGCCGGTGCGGTGTCCGAAGAGCTGGTGGTCGAGCGCATTCGCGAGGGCGGCGAACGCCAGCGTATTCCGTTGCAGAACCGCCTCGGTTCCAGCCATCCGAAGCTCACTCAAGCCGTGTTGCTGATGGAAGCCAACATCGAAGAGCCGCTGACCACCGACGAAATCGCCCAGCATGTGTGCGTGTCCCGTCGGCAACTGGAGCGGATCTTCAAGCAATACCTCAACCGTGTGCCGAGCCAGTACTACCTGGAACTGCGCCTGAACAAGGCCCGGCAGATGTTGATGCAAACCAGCAAGTCGATCATCCAGATCGGCCTGTCCTGCGGCTTCTCCTCGGGGCCGCACTTCTCCAGCGCCTATCGCAATTTCTTCGGTGCCACGCCGCGGGAAGATCGCAACCAGCGGCGCAGCAGCAGCCCGTTCGAATTGTCATCGGTGCCGCCGGAGCGCGGTTGATCCGCGCCTGATCCCGATCAATCTTCCGGTTCGGACGCTTCGGAAGTCGACATCTCCAATTCTGCCCGTTCGATCACTTCCTGAACCCTGAAGTCGACACCGGTCAGCCTGAAATACTCAAGCAGGATTTGCAGGCTTTCTTCAGAGAACGGATTACCCCGCAGACTGATGCTTTCGGCGACCTCCAGTGGCAGTTCGAGGAGGTCGGTGGGTATCTGGCTGATCGCGTTGCCGCTCAGGTCTACGTCTTCCAGGCTCTTGAGCTGCATCAGTCCGGCGGGTAATTCGGTGAGCCCGCAGTTGTCCAGTTGCAGGGTCGCCAGGTCCGTCATCTGGCTGATATCCAGAGCCAGCCCCAGCGGATTGTTTCTCAAGTCGATGAATTCCAGGCGGGCCATCTCGGCCAGGTTCAGGACCGACTGCGGGGTCAGGGTGATGTTGCAGTCGAGGAGATTGAGCGACTTCAAATCGCTCATCCGGAAGATTGCCTCCGGAATATCGCCCAGCCTGAAGTCGTTGATAACGAGGGTCTTGAGTTTGGGAAAACGCTCCAGGAACCCGGTGATACCTGTGGTCAGGCCGCTCTCGCTACTCAGGTAAACCAGAGAAACATGGCTGAAATCTGCGCTCAGTGTCGGCAGGTTACCGGTAATCCAAGTGTCCAGGCTCAGGTCATAAGTAGTCGCTTGTAGCGATTCGTCGAAGCCCTCCGGATCGCTTTCCTGGCGCCAGCAGCGCAATACGGACTCTCTGAATGCGTCCCGCGTCGAATGTTCGATCAGCAGTTGCTGGGCAGTGAACGGTTGATTGCTGTGAGGGTGGACGGCTGGAATATTGCCGGTCCAGGCCGACAGGTCGTTTTCAAGGGTGGTGAGTTCGGCTTCCAGGCGGGTCAGTGCGATTCGTCCCTCGTCCAGTGTGCCGGGTAACAGGAACACGAATTTGCTGGCATCCTCACGGTCCAGCATGGGGTACAGCGCCTGCACACGACGCACGTCGATTTCTTCGGCATAGATACCGAAGTCCTGACCGGTTTGCTGGAAGTGTTGTTTGAGGCGTTCGCGGGTTGCGCTTGAAAGCGGATTGTTGCCCAGGTCAAAGCCTTCCTGGGTGCTGCGTTGCAATGTGAGCAGGGCGCCGGGCAACTCCTTGATATGGTTGTCGTTGAGCAAGGCAGTCTGCAGTCGAGGACGAGTCATCAAGTCGCGCGGGAGTTCAGTGATGCCTGTCTGCGATAAGTCGAGGTAGTTCAAATCGGGCATGTTGCCGACATTGGGTGTCAGGCCCAGGGGGTTCTTGTACAAGTCCAAAATGGTCAACTGATGCAGACCGGCAAGCCCGGCCTGGCTTTCGGGGCTGAGGGTGATCGCGCAATTGCTCAGAACGAGTTCTTCGAGTTGCAACGAGGGAACGGTGTCCGGCAAGCGACCAAGGTTGAAGTCGCGCATTTTCAGGATGCGTAAACCGGTAAAACTGCGCAGAAACTCATGCATGCCCCCCGTGGCGCTACTGCCATCCATTCTTAGCATTGTGACGCCACTGAAGTCGGTGTTCAGGGCCGGCAATTCGCCGATGATCGGTTGGAAGAAGTTGAAGTCGGCAGTTTCAAAGTCGGTCTCGGGAACAGTCCATTGCTGTCGCCAGCAATCCATCAGATCAATGCTGAATTGTTGACGGACCTGCTTTTGTACGGCGAATTGCTCGGGAGTGACCCTGATTTGTGTGTCTGGAATGAACAGCGGAATGTCGTCGCGCCAGGACGAAAGCGTTTCCTGGAGTTGCGCGTGTTGAGCCAAGAGCCGACTCAGCTCTGCCCGCGGTCCGCTGGGATGCAGTTGCAAGCGTTCGACAAAGGCGTCAAATTCTTCGGCGGATAGATGGGGAAACAATGCCTGGGCTCGAGCTTGCAAGGTGGGAGTGTTGCGTGGCATTAGACGAAACCCGTCGCCGCCACCAAGTAAGCGCATGACCTTCGGGTCGTAAGTGGGTTTGAACTCGGGGTGTTGAGCCAGTAGCGCGCGTAATGCATCACGGTTCAAGGCGTGCTGGCGAATCAGCTGCTTGAGCCGTTCACCTTCACCGATATGCAGGTTCAGGGCAGCGCGTTCACTGTCTGGCATTGCCTGCAACAGGCAGGCGTAAAGCGAGTCCATGCCGCTGAGTTCTGCGCCGTCATGATCGAACGCCTGATACGAGCCTTCTTCTCCGAGCACCAGTACTTTACGCAGGGGCGCATCGACGCTGCCCAGGCTGTCGAGCAGAGGCCCTTCATGGGTGTACTGGCGAGTTTCCAGGCGTAGCTCTCCTGTCCAACCCGGCAGTTTTTCCACGGTGTGCAAGGCCAGCCGGTCGGTGTCGAGGTTGTTCTCCGTCGATGGCAAATCAAGCCCCTCGTAGGCGCGTGTCACGCGTACTTGTAGTCCGGCTTCCTTGCTCAGTTCGGTTAGTCGTGGGGCGACAGTGCCTTGTTTCAGTTGTTGCAGCTCCAGGTCGCTTGCTGTGTCCACAATCGCTTGTGCAACGCTGCGTGGCAGTCCGGGCTCGGCATCCATGACCACTTGTATAGCTGCGCGAGCGCCACGTTCGAGTCTGCGATAACGCTGATCGAACAGGCTTTGCCTTTTCTGTTTGGCAAGCCGCGCGAGTATCTGGCGCAACCGCTGCGCCCGATTTTCCAAACCTGGGGAGGGGTGGCCGAATTCTTCGCCCAGCAGCGTTCTGGCTTCGCTGTCCGACAGGGTCAGGAGAAAGGTTTTCAGCAGGTCGCCGTCGGTGAGGCGGGTGGCATCGATTTGCACCACGGGCACATCGGGCGCCGGGCTTTGCCAAAGGGTTTGCGCGTTGTCGTCGATCAGTCGCAGGCCTTTGTTTGACGGCCAGTAGCCGTTTTCATTGAGTATTTCCAGCTGAGTCACTGGATCTGCCTTGAGGAAGTGCTCAGGACGATCACTGCCGATCTGATCGATAAAGGTTTGTATGTCTTGATCGATCTTGAAGCGTTTGAGTGTGTCGGCCAACAGCGGCGGCACCTGTCCGGCATTCACGTGCATCTTGCGCAGGACATTTTCGTCGCAGTCGCTGATGACGAGCATGCGTTCGCGGGTGCTCGCTGGAAATCGCTGCATGTCCGGGCCAATACGGTGTAACACGGTGGCCTGGTCCCAATTCAATGGCTGGTCGAGCTCCGATTGCCAGGCACCGCTGCCGTTGTGTCGCAGTTGTGGTTTGTAGGCGTCAGGGCGGGCGGGGTGGTCGATGCGGTACTTGCCGGTTAGCGGATCCTTGCTCACGGCGTAGTGTCTGTTTTCCAGGGGCAGCAGGTTTTTGCCCTGATGCTGATGCAGCCCCAGCTCATCCGGTTTTGCATCCTTGGGTAAAACTGCCGGGTGTTCATAACTGGTCAGGTCGGGCTGCCAGTAGCGGGTGTCGCCGTCAGGCCGTTTTACCGTATTGAAGCGGTCGATGAATTCAACGATCTCTCGGGGCAATACCGAGCGAAATTCGCCGGCGGCGATCGCACCACCTGCGGCAAAGGTCCCCAGTTGCACTGCGGACTCCACCACACCCATCAGGTGCCCGAAGGCTTCGCGACTCTGCCCCTCGGCCCAGTCGACCACGCTTTCGAAGGTTTCGTCGAGCAACTGGTAGGCCATGTAACCCAGCATCAGTTCGCCGAGAAACGGCACGAAGGGCAGTGCTACGAAAGCGGCGATGTTCAGGAGTGTCGCGGCTATTTCCGTGAAGGAGTCCCACAGCGCCCAACGGGCTTTCTGGTCGACCGTTGCAGTGGAAACCGCGATCACTCGTGCATCGTTGAGGATCTTGTTGAGCTTGCTCTGGTAGAGGTGAGTCCACAGTTCTCCTTTGACAGGCGTTGCCACGACGTGCAGATCTGCACGCGGGTTGGGTTGTTCCCGCCAGGTCGGACGAGGGTCGCCTGGCTCAACCGGTTGCCAGGTAATCGGGGCCAGCAGATTGTTCAGTTGTGCGAAAAAGTGACCGCGATCCTCATGGTTAATGAAGCGGCTGAAAAATTGTTGATACTCGGGGGCGCGCAGGCGCTGGCCCAGTTCCTCGGCGAATGCCGCAGACGAGGGGTATTCCTTGATCGGATGTTCGGGGTCGCCCGGTATGTAAGCCACCACGCGAACCACTTCCCGGGCTTCTTCCAGGTCCGGGGCAAACAGCAGGATGCCGGTGAGGCGCGCGTTCAGGATCGTCAGGTCATGACAGCGCCATAGCTGCCCGTGCAGGCGTAGATGCGGCAGGTTGTCGAGCAGGCCGAGAATCAGACTGTGGGTGCCGCTGCCCAGGTGTTTTTGCATCTGCGCCAGGTGCAATGCAGCGGTGAGTGCGGTTTTCTGGCTGTCGCGGATTTTTGCTTGCAGGACCGCCGCGACCACCGGGTTGCTGATGCCCAGATTGTCTTCCAGATACGTTTTATAGCGCTGGCCGATGTCCAGCTCTCGGCACATGCCGGTAAATACCGCGACAGGCATTTTTTCCAGGATCTGCGGCAAGGTCAGGAATTGCCCGCTGGAAGACGGCGCGGTGATGTACGTCGAGGCAGGCTCGAAGGCATCGGCGCCGGTCTCGGCACTTTCGAAATTGTGCAGCGCGGCGTCCAGCAGCGAAACCGTCCAGGTGCGCGCAGCGCCCGACTTCAGCCGTAACCACGGCAGGTGAGCAGGGATGTAGAGGCGCAAAAAAGTCTTGCGCACATCCACCTCAAGGCCAAAGCGGCGCTTGAGTTCGGCCTTGAGCAGCGGCTCGGCGAAATCCGCTGGGTCTTGCAGGTTGGCCAGCGCCTTGTCGACCTGATTCTGGCTAGAAATCTGTCGGGCGATCAGCCTGACGAGTTCCGTGTGGTGAAGTTTCGATGCATTGCGTAGTACGGCGGGCAGAGCGGGGGTGATGTTGCGCAGCGCCTCACGTCGGTGGGGCGCCGCCTGACGGAGCCAGGGGGGTATGACATTCTGCAGATGCTGGAAATGAGCGTCCGGCCTGAAAGCGTCGGAAGCAACAGTGACGGTAGATTCGGTATTCATGGGGTGAGTGGCCGTTGGCTTTGAGAGGCCACTAGGAAAACCCGCGAACCTGGGCGCTGTGCGGTACATATTTACCGCACTCGGGCCATTGGCATGAGTTACAACGTCGCAAGCCTGCCGCAAACGCCCGCCGCCAGTTAAACTGCGCCTTTGCGACCCTATTTGTCGCATTGCCGTAAACCCGGGAAAATCCGGGGTTTGCGCTATAAGAAGTTGTCGCTTGGCGGCAAGGCCGGGCTGAAAACTGTCCTTACAATCCCCCCATCGCTCGCCAGTTTCAGGCGAGTGTTTTCTCTTCAGGAGACTCCGATGTCCGTTGAGCACGCTGCGGTACAACGCGCCGATTTCGATCAGGTAATGGTTCCCAACTATGCGCCTGCCGCATTCATTCCTGTGCGTGGCGCCGGTTCCCGCGTTTGGGACCAGTCCGGTCGCGAGCTGATCGACTTCGCCGGCGGGATTGCCGTTAACGTATTGGGCCACGCGCATCCGGCGCTGGTCGGTGCCTTGACCGAGCAGGCGAACAAACTGTGGCACGTGTCCAACGTGTTCACCAATGAGCCGGCCCTGCGCCTGGCGCACAAGTTGGTCGACGCCACCTTTGCCGACCGCGCCTTCTTCTGCAACTCCGGCGCCGAAGCCAACGAGGCCGCCTTCAAGCTGGCCCGTCGTGTCGGTTTCGACCGTTTCGGCAGCGAGAAGTACGAGATCATCGCCGCGCTCAACAGCTTCCACGGCCGTACCCTGTTCACCGTGAACGTGGGTGGCCAGTCGAAGTACTCCGACGGTTTCGGTCCGAAAATCACCGGCATCACCCATGTGCCGTACAACGATCTGGCCGCGCTGAAAGCCGCCATTTCCGACAAGACTTGCGCCGTGGTGCTGGAGCCGATCCAGGGCGAAAGCGGTGTGATCCCGGCTGAACTGGAATACCTGCAAGGTGCCCGCGAACTCTGCACCGCGCACAACGCGCTGCTGATCTTCGACGAAGTGCAGACCGGCATGGGCCGTACCGGCCATCTGTTCGCCTACCAGCATTACGGCGTGATCCCGGACATCCTGACCAGCGCCAAGAGCCTGGGCGGTGGTTTCCCGATCGCGGCGATGCTGACCACCGAAGACTTGGCCAAACACCTGGTCGTCGGCACCCACGGCACCACTTACGGCGGCAACCCGCTGGCGTGCGCTGTCGCGGAAGCCGTGATCGACGTGGTCAACACCCCTGAAGTGCTGGCCGGCGTCAACGCCAAGCACGACAAGTTCAAGGCGCGCCTTGAGCAGATCGGCGAAAAATACGGCCTGTTCACCAAGGTCCGTGGCATGGGCCTGTTGATCGGCTGCGTGCTGAGCGACGCCTGGAAAGGCAAAGCCAAGGACATCTTCAACGCCGCTGAGCAAGAAGGCCTGATGGTCCTGCAAGCCGGCCCGGACGTGGTGCGTTTCGCCCCGAGCCTGGTGGTGGAAGACGCCGATATCGATGCCGGTCTGGACCGCTTCGAACGTGCCGCAGCAAAACTGACGCAAGCCTGATAGACCCTTCGACGTCAGAGTTTTCGGGCGTCGAACCGAATTTTTTATGCCGGCCCCGCTTTTATGTGGGAGCGAGCTTGCTCGCGATGAGGGCCTGACAGCCAACATCTTCGTTGTCTGACAGGACGCCATCGCGAGCAAGCTCGCTCCCACAGTGTCTCTCAGGCAGGCCAGGTTTTTTTCTCTGTAAATTTTGGATAAAGGAGTGACACCATGCTGGTGATGCGCCCCGCGCAAATGGCTGATCTGGGCGAGGTACAGCGTCTGGCTGCGGACAGTCCGATTGGTGTCACTTCCTTGCCGGATGACGTTGAGCGCCTGAGTGACAAGATCGCGGCAAGCGAAGCCTCGTTCGCCGCTGAAGTGAGTTTCAACGGTGAAGAAAGCTATTTCTTCGTCCTTGAAGACTCTGCCACCGGCAAGCTGGTCGGTTGCTCGGCCATCGTGGCGTCGGCCGGTTACTCCGAGCCGTTCTACAGCTTCCGCAACGAAACGTTCGTGCACGCTTCGCGCGAGTTGAAGATTCACAACAAGATCCACGTGCTCTCCCAGTGCCACGACCTGACCGGCAACAGCTTGCTGACCAGTTTCTACGTGCAGCGCGATCTGGTGGGTTCGCCGTGGTCGGAACTCAATTCCCGTGGCCGCTTGCTGTTCGTAGCCAGCCATCCGGAGCGTTTTGCCGATTCCGTGGTGACCGAGATCGTCGGTTACAGCGATGAAAACGGCGACTCGCCATTCTGGGATGCCATCGGTCGCAACTTCTTCGATCTCAACTACGCCGAAGCCGAGCGTCTGTGCGGGCTGAAAAGCCGTACGTTCCTCGCCGAACTGATGCCGCATTACCCGATCTACGTGCCACTGCTGCCGGACTCCGCTCAAGAAGCCATGGGCCAGGTGCATCCGCGGGCGCAGATCACCTTCGACATCCTGATGCGCGAAGGCTTCGAGACCGATCACTACATCGATATCTTCGACGGCGGCCCGACCCTGCATGCCCGTGTCTCGGGGATCCGTTCGATTGCCCAGAGCCGTGTGGTGCCGGTGAAGATCGGCGAGCCGGTCAAGGGTGTCGGTCGCCAGTATCTGGTGGCCAATGCCCAGTTGCAGGATTACCGCGCGGTCATGCTCGAGCTTGACTACGCGCCGGGCAAACCGGTGACCCTGGACCTGGAAGCGGCCGAAGCCCTGGGCGTCGGCGAGGGTGCAAGCGTGCGCCTGGTGGCGGTTTAACGTCGCAATTGATGCCTAGAAAGCAGCGAAGTTTCACGGGTGGCGCAAGCGGCCCGTTTGAGGAGATAGCATGATCGTTCGTCCCGTACGCAGCAGCGATTTACCCGCTCTGATCGACCTGGCCCGCAGCACCGGCACCGGCCTGACTACCTTGCCGGCCAACGAAGAACGTCTGGCCCATCGGGTCGGCTGGGCCGAGAAGACCTTTCGCGGCGAAGCCGGGCGGGGCGACGCGGACTACCTGTTCGTGCTCGAAGATGACGACGGTCGCGTGGTGGGTATTTCCGCCATTGCCGGCGCCGTCGGCCTGCGTGAGCCCTGGTACAACTTCCGGGTCGGTCTGACGGTCAGCGCTTCCCAAGAGCTGAACATCTATCGCGAAATCCCGACGCTGTTCCTGGCCAATGACCTGACCGGTAATTCGGAGTTGTGCTCGCTGTTCCTGCACGCCGATTATCGCAGCGGCCTCAATGGCCGCATGCTGTCCAAGGCGCGGATGCTGTTCATCGCCGAATTCCCGCAACTGTTCGGCAACAAAATCATTGCCGAAATGCGCGGTGTTTCCGACGAAGCCGGGCGTTCGCCGTTCTGGGAAAGCCTGGGCCGGCACTTCTTCAAGATGGAATTCAGCCAGGCCGACTACCTGACCGGCGTGGGCAACAAGGCGTTCATCGCCGAACTGATGCCGAAATTCCCGCTGTACACCTGCTTCCTGTCGCCGGATGCGCGCAACGTGATCGGTCAGGTTCACCCGGACACCGAGCCGGCGCTGGCCATGCTCAAGAGCGAAGGTTTCAGCTACCAGGGCTACGTCGACATTTTCGACGCCGGCCCGGCCATCGAATGCGAAACCGGCAAGATCCGCGCCGTGCGCGACAGCCAGGCGCTGGTGCTGGCCGTCGGCACACCGGGTGACGACGCCACGCCATTCATCATTCACAACCGCAAGCGCGAGGACTGCCGCATCACTGCTGCGCCGGCACGTCTGGCCGCCGGCACCCTGGTGGTCGATCCGCAGACCGCCAAACGTCTTCAACTCAACGCTGGCGATCAAGTGCGCGCCGTGGCGTTGTCCGCAGCTCGGGAGTCGAAATAATGAAGTCGCTTTACATCGCAGGTGAATGGCTGTCCGGTCTGGGCGAAACCTTCGAGTCGCTGAACCCGGTGACCCAGCAAGTGCTGTGGTCCGGTGCCGGTGCCACCGCCGCTCAGGTCGAGTCGGCTGTGCAAGCGGCGCGTCAGGCGTTCCCGGGCTGGGCACGGCGTACCTTGGAAGAGCGTATCTCGGTGCTGGAAGCCTTTGCCGCCGCGCTGAAGAATCACGCTGATGAACTGGCCCATACCATCGGCGAAGAAACCGGCAAACCCCTGTGGGAAGCGGCGACCGAAGTCACCAGCATGGTCAACAAGATCGCGATCTCGGTGCAAAGCTACCGCGAGCGTACTGGCGAGAAGAGCGGCCCCCTGGGCGACGCCACCGCTGTGCTGCGCCACAAACCCCACGGTGTAGTCGCGGTGTTTGGTCCTTACAACTTTCCGGGCCACCTGCCGAACGGCCACATCGTGCCGGCACTGCTGGCCGGTAACAGCGTGCTGTTCAAGCCAAGCGAACTGACCCCGAAAGTCGCCGAACTGACGGTCAAGTGCTGGATCGAGGCTGGCCTGCCAGCAGGCGTATTGAACCTGCTGCAAGGCGCTCGCGAAACCGGCATCGCCCTGGCGGCGAACCCGGGTATCGACGGGCTGTTCTTCACCGGTTCCAGCCGCACCGGCAATCACCTGCACCAGCAATTCGCCGGTCGTCCGGACAAGATCCTCGCGCTGGAAATGGGTGGTAACAACCCGCTGGTGGTCGATCAGGTCGCCGATCTCGATGCCGCGGTGTACACCATCATTCAGTCGGCGTTCATCTCCGCCGGCCAGCGTTGCACCTGTGCCCGCCGCTTGCTGGTGCCGCAGGGTGCCTGGGGCGACTCGCTGCTGGCGCGTCTGGTGGCGGTCAGCTCGACTATTGAAGTCGGTGCCTTCGATCAGCAACCGGCGCCGTTCATGGGCTCGGTGGTCTCTCTCGGCGCAGCGAAAGCGCTGATGGATGCGCAAGAACATCTGCTGGCAAACGGCGCCGTGGCGCTGCTGGAAATGACTCAGCCTCAGGCTCAATCGGCCTTGCTGACCCCGGGCATTCTGGACGTGACCGCCGTCGCCGATCGTCCTGACGAAGAGCTGTTCGGCCCGTTGCTGCAAGTGATCCGCTACGCTGATTTTGAAGCCGCAATCGCTGAAGCCAACGACACCGCCTACGGTCTGGCTGCTGGCCTGCTGTCGGATTCCGAAGCGCGCTACCAGCAATTCTGGCTGGAAAGCCGTGCCGGTATCGTCAACTGGAACAAACAACTGACCGGTGCCGCGAGCAGCGCGCCATTCGGCGGCGTCGGCGCCTCGGGCAACCATCGCGCCAGTGCCTATTACGCGGCGGACTATTGCGCGTACCCGGTGGCCTCGCTGGAAACGCCGAGCCTGGTCTTGCCTGCCGCCCTCACGCCTGGCGTGAAAATGGCGTGATGCCCAATCGCGAGCAGGCTCGCTCCTACAGGATTTGTGTCTTACATAAAATGTGTGAACACCACCGAACCTGTGGGAGCGAGCTTGCTCGCGATGGCCGCAACGCGGTCGCAAAGAATAGTTACTGAAGCCTATAACAACAGATTCTCGTGGAGCCTCGCTGATGAAATCCTATGAAGTCAATTTTGACGGTCTAGTGGGGCCGACCCATAACTACGGTGGCCTGTCCTACGGCAACGTCGCGTCCCAGAGCAACAGCCAGCAGTCTTCCAACCCCAAGGAAGCGGCGCTGCAAGGCCTGGCAAAAATGAAAGCGCTGATGGAGATGGGCTTTCAGCAAGGCGTGCTGGCACCGCAAGAGCGCCCGGATGTGGCCGCACTGCGTCGCCTGGGCTTCAGCGGCACGGACGCTCAAGTGATCGAGCGCGCTGCCAAAGAGGCGATGCCGCTGCTGGTGGCCAGTTGCTCGGCCTCGAGCATGTGGGTGGCCAATGCCGCCACCGTCAGTCCGAGCGCCGACACGGCTGACGGCCGCGTGCATTTCACCGCCGCCAACCTCAACTGCAAATATCACCGCAGCATCGAACACCCGACCACCAGCCGCGTGCTGGGGGCGATGTTCGCTGACCAGAAACACTTCGCCCACCACGCCGCCTTGCCGGCCGTGGCGCAATTCGGTGACGAAGGCGCGGCCAACCACACGCGTTTCTGCCGTGAGTACGGCGAAGCCGGTGTCGAGTTCTTCGTATTCGGTCGCAGCGCGTTCGATACCCGCTACCCGGCACCGCAGAAGTACCCGGCGCGCCAGACCCTCGAAGCGTCCCAGGCCGTTGCCCGTTTGCACGGTTTGAGCGATGACGGCGTGGTCTACGCCCAGCAGAACCCGTCGGTGATCGACCAGGGTGTGTTCCACAACGACGTGATCGCCGTGGGTAATGGCGAAGTGCTGTTCTATCACGAGGACGCATTCCTCGAGACCGAGCAGATGCTGTCCGAACTGCAGAGCAAACTCGCCAAAGTCGGTGGGAAATTTCAGTCTGTCTGTGTTCCGCGTTCCGCTGTCAGCGTGGAAGACGCAGTTCGTTCCTACCTGTTCAATAGCCAACTGCTGTCGCGTCCTGACGGCTCCATGCTGTTGATCGTGCCGGAAGAATGCCGTGGCAACGAGCGCGTCTGGCAATACCTGCAGGGTTTGACCAGCTCTGGCGGCCTGATTCGCGAAGTGAAAGTCTTCGATCTCAAGCAGAGCATGCAGAACGGCGGTGGCCCGGCTTGCCTGCGACTGCGCGTCGCGCTCACCGAAACCGAACTGGCGGCGGTCAATCCAGGGGTTATCATGACCGCACCGTTGTACGGCACTCTGACCGAATGGGTCGAGAAGCACTATCGCGACCGCATGACCGAAAACGATCTGGCGGACCCGCAATTGCTGCTTGAGTGCCGGACGGCACTGGATGAACTGACGCAAATCCTTAAACTGGGCGCGGTTTATCCATTCCAGATCAATTGGGATGGCAGCGCGCCGGTTCAACTCAAACGAGAGCGTAAAGACATGAGCGATACCCTGCAGCTGATCCTTGAAGACACCGACGGCACGCAACTGGAGACTTCCTGCACCCGCGTCGCGGTCCTGTGGCAAGGCAAAGAGCTGTGGATCCAGCAGGACGGCCGTGGCCAGTTGCTGATCGGCGTGGACGTCGAAGAAGGCGATGCCGAATACGCCAACCTGCTGCTGCGCCCATTGGCGACTAATCTGGTAAGTCTGCAACTGGAGATGGAACCTGCCGACCTCACCGACGAGGAACACGTTCACGGCCCGGATTGCAACCACGATCACTAAGGAAACCGCTCTATGCTCGCCCTCGGCAAACTGCTTGAACTGACCCTCGCCGGCCGCGAACCGGCGGAGAAGACTCAACTGACTGTCGAAGGCGTGCGCATGCGCTGGTTGAGCGAAGGTGCGCTGGAAGTCCGGCCACCTGAAGCGCGTGACAATGGCCTGGACCTGCTGCTGTCGGCGGGGATCCACGGCAATGAAACAGCGCCGATCGAACTGCTCGATCGCCTGTTGCATGACATCGCCCGCGGTGACTTGAAGCCGCGTGCACGTATTCTGTTCCTGTTCGGCAACCCCGAAGCGATTCGCAAGGGCGAGCGTTTCGTCGAGCAGGACGTCAATCGGCTGTTCAATGGCCGTCATGAACAAAGCAGTGGCTCCGAAGCCCTGCGCGCTTGTGAACTGGAGCGGCTGGCAGCGAGTTTCTTCAGCCTGCCGGACCGTCAGCGCCTGCACTACGACCTGCACACGGCGATTCGTGGCTCGAAAATCGAGCAGTTCGCCTTGTACCCGTGGAAAGAAGACCGCCAGCATTCGCGTCAGGAACTGGCGCGCCTGCGCGCCGCCGGCATGGAAGCGGTGTTGCTGCAGAACAAACCGTCCATCGTATTCAGCGCCTACACCTACGACAAGCTCGGTGCCGAGGCTTTCACCCTGGAGCTCGGCAAGGCGCGGCCATTCGGGCAAAACGCCGGGGTCAATGTCTCGCTGCTGGAGGAGCGCCTCAAGCAGATCATCGAAGGCACCGAGCCGGAACTGACTGAGCAAGCACTGGACGGTTTGCAGCTGTACAGCGTGGCGCGGGAAATCATCAAGCACAGCGACAGCTTCCGCCTGAACCTGCCGGCGGATATCGAGAACTTTTCCGAGTTGGAAGTGGGTTACCTGCTGGCGGAAGACATCGCCAACACCCGCTGGATCATCGAGGAGGAGGGCGCCCGGATCATCTTCCCGAACCCCAAGGTGAAGAACGGTTTGCGTGCCGGCATCCTGATCGTGCCGACCACCGACGAAAACCTGGCCTGACCACAAACTGAAGCCAGACATAAAATCCCTGTGGGAGCGAGCTTGCTCGCGATAGCGGACTATCAGTCGATGAATATGTTGACTGATACACCGCAAATCGCGAGCAAGCTCGCTCCCACAGTTGATTTGGGTGAAGCCAAAGACATCACCCATACCACGGGTTCTGTGATTACACGGCCACCGCACGCGGCTCACTGCGACGCAGCGAGCGGATCTTCAGCAACGTATCTGCACAAGTCTTCGCCGCTTCCTGGCCTTTATGCACGAAATGCTCGAAGAAGAACTTCTGGTGCTCTTCGCCGGCATGGAAGTGGTGCGGGGTCAGGGACACCGAGAACACCGGCACTTCGGTTTCCAGTTGAACCTGCATCAGGCCGCTGACCACCGACTGGGCGACGAACTCGTGACGGTAGATGCCGCCGTCCACCACCAGGGCTGCCGCGACGATGCCGGCATAACGGCCGGTCTTGGCCAGCAACTTGGCGTGCAGGGGCATTTCAAAGGCACCGCCGACTTCGAAGAAATCGATGTCGGACTCCTGATAACCCTGGGCAATCATTTCGGCGACGAAGCCTTTACGACTCTGGTCGACAATTTCCTTGTGCCAGCAGGCCTGGATGAACGCGACGCGCTCGCCGTGGTGGTGTTTGCTTTTGCTATCGATTGCGGTGGGTTGCATGTTCTGACTCCTGTTTGTGTGAAAAACAGGGCGTTATGAATCGAATGGGATCTAAAGGGTACGCACGCTCGCACGAATGCCGGCGTTCGGCCCTTTGGCGATAATCCCGTTCTCTCTTCATCCGGACTATGACCGTCGGCCCCGGGATCACACCGGGTCTGCTGACCTTGCTGTCAGGCTCCGCCGAAGCGGTGCTGTCACCAAGCGCTCGCGGGCTATGCGCATTGCGCGCAATTACCGCCGGTGGGGAGTTGCACCCCGCCCTGAGAACGTTTTTGCCGCCGGAATGTTTGGCGGCGCAGCGTTTTTATCACATATTTCCGACATGCGCATGGCCCCTTTTGGATGATTGTCATCGACTTTTCCGTTGGTTTGATCGGCCTTTTCCTACGCAAGGGTTGATTAATCGTCGCCATGCCCGCAGTAATTCCTTCCTGAAAGGGATTTTCCCCTGCTTACCGAGGCCAGATTCATGAGTGTTATCGATCTTCGCAGCGACACCGTCACCCAACCTTGCGCCGGCATGCTCGACGCGATGGCCAAAGCCGCCACCGGCGATGACGTGTATGGCGAAGATCCGACGGTCAATCACCTGGAAGCCGAACTGGCCAGGCGCCTGGGATTTGCCGCGGCACTGTTCGTGCCGACCGGCACCATGAGCAACCTGTTGGGTTTGATGGCCCATTGCGAGCGCGGAGACGAGTACATCGTCGGCCAGCAGGCCCACACTTATAAGTACGAAGGTGGTGGTGCAGCGGTGCTCGGTTCTATCCAGCCGCAACCGCTGGAAGTGCAGGCCGATGGTTCGCTGGACCTGGCGCAGATCGTGGCGGCGATCAAACCGGACGACTTCCACTTCGCACGCACCCGTTTGCTGGCGCTGGAAAACACCATGCAGGGCAAAGTCCTGCCGCTGGAGTATCTGGCCCGGGCGCGCAGTTTTACCCGCGAGCATGGCTTGCAACTGCACCTGGACGGCGCACGGCTGTACAACGCGGCAGTGAAGCTGGGTGTGGATGCCCGGGAAATCACCCAACATTTTGATTCGGTCTCGGTTTGCCTGTCCAAAGGGCTTGGCGCACCGGTCGGTTCGGTGCTCTGCGGCTCGGTCGAGCTGATCGGCAAGGCCCGGCGCTTGCGCAAAATGGTCGGTGGCGGCATGCGTCAGGCCGGGATTCTCGCGGCGGCGGGCCTGTATGCGCTGGATAATAACGTTCAGCGCCTGGCCGATGACCATGCCAACGCGCAGTTGCTGGCCGAAGGCTTGCGTGGGGCGGGTTTCGAGGTCGAGCCGGTGCAGACCAACATGGTTTACGTGCAGATGGGCGAGAAGGCCGAGGCCATCAAGGTGTTTGCAGCCGAGCGCGGGATCAAGCTCAGTGCCGCCGCCCGTCTGCGCATGGTCACGCACATGGACGTCAGCCGTGGGCAAATCGAGCAAGTCGTCGCGACATTCGTCGACTTTTCTAGCAAGTGACGGCGTTAACCGTCTAAATGAGTGTTTGCAACGTACAAACACACTGTACCTAGTCACTAACGCCGATATAATGCGGCCCTTTGCCGTCGCTTCGTCTGTTGACGTTTCGAACAGGCCTTTGGCCGCAGCCTCCGTGGAAGAACCTAATGAAAAGCGCAGAAATCCGTGAAGCCTTCCTTCGCTTCTTCGAAGAGCAAGGCCACACCCGTGTAGCCTCCAGCTCTTTGATTCCGGGCAACGACCCAACCCTGCTGTTCACTAACGCGGGGATGAACCAGTTCAAGGACTGCTTCCTGGGCCAGGAAAAGCGCGCGTACACCCGCGCGGTCAGCAGCCAGAAATGCGTGCGCGCCGGCGGCAAGCACAACGACCTGGAAAACGTCGGTTATACCGCCCGTCACCACACCTTCTTCGAAATGCTGGGTAACTTCAGTTTTGGTGATTATTTCAAGCGTGATGCCATCAGCTACGCCTGGAACTTCCTGACTTCCGACAAGTGGCTGAACCTGCCGAAGGAAAAGCTCTGGGTCACCGTCTACGCCAGCGATGACGAGGCGTACGACATCTGGACCAAGGACATCGGCGTTCCGGCCGAGCGCATGGTGCGCATTGGCGACAACAAGGGCGCGCCGTATGCCTCCGACAACTTCTGGACCATGGGCGATACCGGCCCGTGCGGTCCTTGCACCGAGATTTTCTATGATCACGGCGCCGACATCTGGGGCGGTCCACCGGGCTCGCCGGAAGAAGACGGCGACCGTTACATCGAAATCTGGAACAACGTGTTCATGCAGTTCAACCGCACCGCCGATGGCGTGTTGCACCCGCTGCCAGCGCCGTCGGTCGACACCGGCATGGGCCTGGAGCGGATCAGTGCCGTGCTGCAGCACGTTCACTCGAACTATGAAATCGACCTGTTCCAGAGTTTGCTGAGCGCGTCGGCCAAGGCCATCGGTTGCACCAACGATGCCCAGGCTTCGCTGAAAGTCGTGGCTGACCACATTCGTTCCTGCGGTTTCCTGATTGCCGACGGCGTGTTGCCATCCAACGAAGGCCGTGGCTACGTGCTGCGCCGGATCATCCGTCGTGCCTGCCGTCACGGTAACAAGCTGGGTGCCAAGGGCAGCTTCTTCTATCAGATCGTCGCGGCCCTGGTTGCCGAGATGGGCGAAGCGTTCCCGGAGCTGAAATCCCAGCAGGCGCACAT
Organism: Pseudomonas sp. P1_F7; assembly: GCF_056405655.1. NCBI lineage: Bacteria > Pseudomonadati > Pseudomonadota > Gammaproteobacteria > Pseudomonadales > Pseudomonadaceae > Pseudomonas > Pseudomonas sp. P1_F7. The sequence goes on along the minus strand of NZ_JBFUBR010000004.1, from coordinate 452,025 downwards.
CGAACGCGTGCTGAAGGCCGAAGAAGAGCAATTCGCCAAGACCCTGGAGCAGGGCCTGAAGATTCTCGAGCAGGATCTGGCTGAACTCAAAGGCGAAGTGGTGCCGGGCGACGTGGTGTTCAAACTCTACGACACCTACGGTTTCCCGATGGACCTGACCGGCGACATCGCTCGCGAACGCAGCCTGACCATCGACGAAGAAGGTTTCGAGCGTGAGATGGAGGCCCAGCGCGTCCGTGCCCGTTCCGCCAGTTCCTTCGGCATGGACTACAACAGCCTGGTCAAGGTTGACGTGGCCACCGAGTTCACCGGTTACATCGCTCACAGCGGTTCCGCCAAAATCGTTGCGCTGTATAAAGATGGCCAGTCGGTCGACGTATTGAGCGAAGGCGATGAGGGCGTGATCGTTCTCGACAAGACGCCGTTCTACGCCGAGTCCGGTGGCCAGGTCGGTGATTGCGGTTACCTGCAGGTGGGCAGCGCGCGTTTCGACGTGCGTGACACCACCAAGACCGGCGGTGCATTCCTGCACCACGGTATCCTGGATTCGGGTAGCCTGATCGTCGGTGCGCCGGTCGAGACCCACGTTGACGCCGAGGTGCGTCACGCCACGTCGTTGAACCACTCCGCGACTCACTTGCTGCACGCTGCATTGCGCCAGGTGCTGGGCGATCACGTTCAGCAGAAAGGCTCGCTGGTCGACAGTCAGCGCCTGCGCTTCGACTTCAGCCACTTCGAAGCCATCAAGCCTGAACAACTGAAAGCGCTGGAAGACATCGTCAACGCCGAGATTCGCAAGAACTCCGAAGTTGAAACCGAAGAAACCGATATCGAAACCGCCAAGCAGAAAGGCGCCATGGCGCTGTTCGGCGAGAAGTACGGCGATAACGTGCGCGTACTGAGCATGGGCGATTTCTCCGTCGAGCTGTGCGGCGGTATCCACGCCAACCGTACCGGCGACATCGGCCTGCTGAAAATCATCAGCGAAGGCGGTGTGGCATCGGGTGTGCGTCGTATCGAAGCCGTCACCGGTGCGCAAGCGCTGGCCTACTTGAACTCGGCGGAAGAACAACTCAAGGAAGCGGCCAGCCTGGTCAAGGGCAGCCGCGACAATCTGATCGACAAGCTGTCGGCTGTGCTGGAGCGCAACCGTCTGCTGGAGAAGCAACTCGAGCAGTTGCAAGCCAAGGCTGCCAGTGCCGCAGGCGACGATCTGTCGGCCCAGGCGCTGGACGTCAAGGACGTGAAAGTGCTGGCCGTGCGTCTGGACGGTCAGGATGGCAAGGCGCTGCTGGCGCTGGTCGATCAACTGAAAAACAAACTCGGCCGCGCAGTGATCCTGCTCGGCAGTGTCCATGAGGAAAAGGTCGTTCTGGTTGCTGGCGTAACCAAAGACCTGACTGGCCAACTCAAAGCCGGTGATTTGATGAAGCAAGCCGCTGCGGCAGTGGGCGGGAAGGGTGGTGGTCGTCCAGACATGGCGCAAGGCGGCGGTACCGACGCTGGCGCACTGGATGCGGCACTGGCCCTGACCGTTCCGTTTGTAGAGCAGGGTCTATAAGGCAGTGCTTGCGGCCCGCAGTCTAGTGGTGGGCCGCAACGCTGTTTGAGTGATTATTTGGGCGCCCTTCATGGGCAGAGGCGGCTTTGAAATGGCTTTGATCGTACAGAAATTTGGAGGCACCTCGGTCGGCACCGTCGAGAGAATCGAACAGGTCGCCGACAAGGTTAAGAAATTCCGCGATGCCGGCGATGACCTGGTGGTTGTGCTGTCTGCAATGAGCGGCGAAACCAACCGTCTGATCGATCTGGCCAAGCAAATCAGTGGCGACGGCCAACCGGTTCCGCGCGAGCTGGACGTGATCGTTTCCACCGGTGAGCAGGTGACGATTGCCCTGTTGGCCATGGCGCTGATCAAGCGCGGCGTGCCGGCGGTGTCCTACACCGGCAACCAGGTGCGGATTCTGACGGATAGCGCGCACAATAAAGCGCGTATCTTGCAGATTGATGATCAGAAGATTCGCGGTGATCTGAAGGCAGGTCGTGTGGTAGTGGTCGCCGGTTTCCAGGGCGTCGACGAGCACGGCAATATCACCACCCTCGGTCGTGGTGGTTCCGACACCACCGGCGTGGCGCTGGCGGCAGCCCTGAAGGCTGACGAATGCCAGATCTATACCGACGTCGACGGCGTCTACACCACCGACCCGCGTGTGGTGTCCGTGGCTCAGCGCCTGGACAAGATCACCTTCGAAGAGATGCTGGAAATGGCCAGCCTCGGTTCCAAGGTGTTGCAGATCCGCGCGGTCGAGTTCGCCGGCAAGTACAACGTTCCGCTGCGCGTACTGCACAGCTTCAAGGAGGGTCCGGGCACCCTCATTACTATTGATGAAGAGGAAACCATGGAACAGCCGATCATTTCCGGTATCGCTTTCAACCGCGATGAAGCCAAGCTGACCATCCGTGGCGTGCCAGACATCCCGGGCGTTGCCTTCAAGATTCTCGGCCCGATCAGTGCCGCGAACATTGAAGTCGACATGATCGTGCAGAACGTCGCGCACGATAACACCACCGACTTCACCTTCACCGTGCACCGCAACGACTACCAGGCGGCGCAAGCCGTGCTGGAAAAGACCGCTGGCGAGCTGGGTGCCCGTGAAGTCGTGGGCGACACCAAGATCGCCAAGGTGTCGATCGTCGGCGTTGGCATGCGTTCTCACGCAGGCGTGGCCAGCCGTATGTTCGAATCCCTGGCCAAGGAAAGCATCAACATCCAGATGATCTCGACTTCGGAAATCAAAGTCTCCGTAGTGATCGAAGAGAAGTACCTGGAACTGGCTGTGCGCGCTCTGCACACGGCTTTCGAACTGGACGCACCGGCCCGCCAGGGCGAGTGATGCGTTTGCCAAAAGGCGCGGTCTGACCGCGCCTTTTGTTTTTTTGAATGGCGTGACCCTCGAGCCTGTTCTTTTGCTCGCGCTAGTCAATACTCAGGCATGTAGGGCTGCGACCGCTCCGGTTGTGGGTCGAGTGCCTTTTTTTTGCAGACTGTTGTCCCTGAAATGTAATGCGTGAGGAGAAAGGTATGCTGATTCTGACTCGTCGGTGCGCAGAAAGCCTGATTATTGGTGATGGCGAAATCACCGTGACCGTGCTCGGCGTCAAAGGAAATCAAGTGCGCATCGGTGTTAATGCCCCCAAAGAGGTGGCTGTTCACCGGGAAGAAATTTACCTGCGTATCAAGAAAGAGAAGGACGAAGAACCAAGCCATTAATTTTTATCGTTTTTTATGTTTGCAAACGGGGAAGAAGCTGGTTAATATACGCCCCGTGTTGCGGAGAGCTGGCCGAGTGGCCGAAGGCGCTCCCCTGCTAAGGGAGTACACCTCAAAAGGGTGTCGGGGGTTCGAATCCCCCGTTCTCCGCCATTATTTGCGTAGTACGTTGTAATCTGGCTTCTTCGGTAAGTTGTTGAAATTACTAGAAAAAGTGCTTGACATAGAGATTAGACGGCCTATAATGCGCGGCAACAAATGCACTCGTAGCTCAGCTGGATAGAGTACTCGGCTACGAACCGAGCGGTCACAGGTTCGAATCCTGTCGAGTGCACCATTTAAGAGTTAGTTGCAGTAATGCAAGTAACTTGGCTTCAACCAGTTGTGGTCTGGTCTAAAAACACAAAATGCACTCGTAGCTCAGCTGGATAGAGTACTCGGCTACGAACCGAGCGGTCACAGGTTCGAATCCTGTCGAGTGCACCATACAACAGAAAGCCCGCATCTAATGCGGGCTTTTTGCCGTCCGGGATTTGGCTTTTCCTTTCGTGCATCCCCTCTCGTCGAACTCCACCTGTGCACTGCGACCTCGCAGGGTGTCGTAGCGGTAGCTCGTGGTTGAATTGCGAATACTGATCTTGTCCGGCTTGCCGAGGGCGCTTTCGACGTCTTGCTGGCTCATGCCGGCGACCACTCGCTGATTGATGATCGCCTCTCGGCGCTCCCTGGCACTGATCAGGTTTCCACACTTGTCCTGCGCCTGACCGACCACGGTCGGCTCTTTCCTTGGGATTTTCATTCCTGATGTTTCACGGGGTTCGGCTGGCGGCATAAGCGCCATCGTGCTGCCGGGTGTAAAGGCGCGGATGTCCTGAAGTGAAACGCTTTCTCCCACGGCACAACTCAGTGTGGTGAAGGTAATGCGCCCATTGGCCGCCTCGCAGCGCTGAACGGTGGTGGCGAGCGCCAGGGGCAGGGGGCTGACCAGACCGAGCAGTAAAAAGAATTGTGCAACTGATGGCATCAGGCGTCCTCCATGACGTTCCTTTTCAAGGGTAGCGGCTACAATTTTCGAAGGGTGGTGTGTTTTCTTTTCAGAATACGTCGTCGCATTTTTGTGGATCAGGACGATGCTTAAGTTTGTTGTGCAAGCGCTTGTTTCAGCCAAGATTTTTTAACGTTTAAAACCGTCAGGCGGTGTATCATTGCGCCCGTCAGCCCCGCCGGGGCTTGTGGAATACCTCCATGGACTTACCCAGTAGTTACTCAGTACCCCGTTTCACCAATCATGAATTGACTGATTGATCCTTCCGGCGTGCCCCGCTGCTGGGAGTGGAGTTCGCCTATGTCCGATGTTGAAGTAAAGAAAACGCAGGAAAGCTTGCAGGATCGCCTGGCTCAGGTGGTTGAGTTGCTGCAGCGCCAGCGAGTGGTAGAAGACCTGACTCACCGCCAGGAAGGCCCGCATCATGACCGGGTCGAGAACCTGGTCCACCGGCAGAACCTTGTCGAGTTGCAACGCAAGCTCGATGACCTGCACTCCGCCGACGTCGCCTACATCCTTGAAGCCTTGCCGCTGGACGATCGTCTGACGCTCTGGCAACTGGTCAAGGCCGATCGCGACGGCGACATCCTTCTTGAAGTATCCGATTCGGTTCGTGAATCGCTGATCGCCGACATGGACGATCACGAGCTCCTGGCAGCGGCCAAGGACATGGATGCCGACGAACTCGCTGACCTGGCCTCCGAGCTGCCGCGAGACGTCGTCCATGAGCTCATGGAGACCCTCGACCAGCAACAACGCGAGCGCGTGCGTTCGGCACTGTCCTACGATGAGGAACAGGTCGGTGCGCTGATGGACTTCGAGATGGTGACCATCCGCGAGGATGTCAGCCTTGAAGTGGTCTTGCGTTATCTGCGTCGTCTCAAGGAGTTGCCGGGCCACACCGACAAACTGTTCGTGGTCGATTACGACGGCGTCCTCAAGGGCGTGTTGCCGATCAAGCGTTTGCTGGTCAACGATCCGGACAAACAGGTTTCCGAGGTAATGGCCAGCGATCCGGTGAGTTTCCATCCGGACGAAGACGCCTACGATGCGGCCCAGGCGTTCGAGCGTTATGACTTGATCTCCGCGCCCGTGGTCGACAAGAACGGCAAGCTGATCGGCCGTCTGACCATCGATGAAATGGTCGACCTGATCCGTGAAGAGAGCGAAAGCGAAGTTCTCAACATGGCGGGTCTGCGTGAAGAAGAAGATATTTTTGCGTCGGTCTGGAAATCCCTGCGTAACCGTTGGGCCTGGCTGGCGATCAACCTGATTACCGCGTTCGTGGCTTCTCGGGTCATCGGTTTGTTTGAAGGTTCGATCGAGAAGCTCGTGGCGCTTGCGGCTTTGATGCCGATCGTGGCGGGGATCGGTGGTAACTCGGGTAACCAGACCATCACCATGATTGTTCGGGCCATGGCGCTGGACCAGGTGAGCACCGGCAACACCTCGCGCCTGATGCGCAAAGAATTGGCAGTCGCGTTGATCAACGGCGTGATCTGGGGCGGGGTGATTGGTGTGGTTGCCTACCTGCTCTATGGCAGTTGGTCATTGGGCGTGGTGATGACCGCCGCGATGACGCTCAACTTGCTACTGGCCGCGTTGATGGGGGTTTTGATCCCGATGACCCTGGCAAAGATGGGGCGCGATCCGGCAATGGGTGCCAGTGTGATGATTACTGCCATGACCGACAGCGGAGGCTTTTTCATCTTCCTCGGGCTGGCGACAATCTTCTTGCTCTGATGTCCTGTTCATTGAAAACCCGCCATTTGGCGGGTTTTTTTGTGCCTGAATTTCAGGCAAAAAAAAGCCAGCGATCAGACTGGCTTGAGCTTTCTGGCTGAATCAGGACGCGTCGGCGGCCATTTCAGCGTCATGGGCGATCAGCGAAACCAGGGCGTTCTGCTGACGATGGGAGAGTTGGCGGAAGCGCTGCAGCAGTTCCCGTTCGTGCAAGGAAAGCTCCGGGCTGTCCAGGCGCATGCTCAACTCTTCTCCCAGTGCGCCTTCCTGAATAAGACTCTGCTCAAGGCGCGCAATGATTTCGGAGTTCATGCTGCGATGATGATTGCGAGCCACCTCGGCAATGCGTTCACGCATTCCGTCTGGCAGACGTACGACGAACTTGTCAGCCGTACGGCTGGAATAAACTGCCTGTTTCAATGGGCGCATATATTTAACCGGTTAGTTCAGGGGAGCGGTTTTCGGGATTGGCCGCAGGATGTCTGGTAGGACAAGCGCTCTGACCAAATGTTCAACCTGAATTGATAGAGGCGCGCATCATGCCTCAAACCAGCCAGATCCTTGGCGTCAATTCTGTGACAAATATTGAACTGTATAAAGGCTTTCTGCCAGCACCAATTATCAGAAATGCAGACTGGTTTGAAAAGTTCGACCGGGCCGTATCGCTTAGCGCTTTCTCCGCCCGACGAAAGGTTTCTGACGGTCAGGAGAAAGTGGACTCGATCCCTGTTCCTTGCCTTTTACAGAATAGTGGCAAATGGCCGATTTACTAGGGGAAGTCGTTTAGAGAGGGGGATTCAGGATGGATGGCAGACCCTTGCACCGGATCTGCCAAGCCAGGATTAACGCAGCACCGGATCAAACTTGATCTTGCGCCCGGCAATCAATGCGAGCACGAACAACGCGCTGAATACACCACAGGCGATCAGGGGGAGGGTGACGACCATGTCCTGGGTCAATGCCAGATGAAAAATGCCGCTCAACAAGGCGAGGATGAAGAAACTCGCGGCTGATCTGGACATGCTGTGCTCCTGGTGAGGGTCATTCAAAATGCCAAACGTTCGGCAGACGGAGCCGGCACCAGGATGTTTTCCTGGCTGATAAAGCTGTACTGGTCGCTCATCACCGCCAACTGCGGCGCTTTCTGCAGTTGAAGGGAATGCGGCATTCGCTGGGCAACCTGCGTAGCACCGCTCTCGGGGGTAAAATGAAAACCCGGCAAAACCGTCAGGACAATTGCATTCGAGAGTAAAAGGGCGCTGTTCATGAGGCGGGCCTCCATTGTTCTGCGAGAACAGTTGAGGCAGCTCGCATGCCAGAGTCTATCGACAATTAAATTCTTTAAAAACAATGAATTAACTTATTTTCGCGAAAGCCCTGTCTTGCATTTTGCAATGATTTTTTTTGCGGTGATGCAATTTGCACGGTAAACAAGTCCGCGCCCGGCAGAGGTGTCTGCCTACACTTAAAAAGCCTACGGACGACATGACAAAAGCCAGCCCGGCCGTTAACATGCACGCCGTCCATCGCGCCGCGTTTCTTCGCGTCCGACTTGTGTCTCAGTAGCTCAATTGGATAGAGCATCCCCCTCCTAAGGGGAAGGTTGGCAGTTCGAACCTGCCCTGGGACACCATATTTTTTGCAGCTCCCCCGCCTATACACTCCGTTCGTCACCACCGACCTTAGAGACTATGCCCTCGGCAGCACCGCCATCATCACGGCCAGCGGCTTCGCCGCCGGCAGCACAGTGACGCTCGAAGTGGACCACGCCGTCGGTGCCGGCGCGGATAGCGTATGGGGCACGTCCGACGATGTGCTCGATACCGACACGGGCGAGGGGCACGAGCCCTGGTCCGTGACCGACGGCGCCGCCGGCGATCTCGACGGCCAAGTCAACGGCAGTGTTACGACCTCGTGGTACGTGAATCCCGACGACTCGGCAGGCGCGACGTTTCTGCTCACCGCGGCCTCTGCAGGCGCCGATGGTTTGCTCGGCACCGACACGCCGCTGAGCTATGCCCTGTCGAGTAACACCAGCGGCTTGCTGGCGCTGAGCTCGGGCGGGGTGGCGCTGGTCTACAGCGTCCTGGGCGATACATTCACCGCCAAGGCCGGCGACAGGGTGACGGCCTACCCCCGAAAGTGAGGGGCAGACCGTCTTGTATTGACTTGAAATTCAATCCAGTTCCACCCAGGCGGAGTTGGGCGGTGCTTTTTTGTTGGTGAGCCCGTGTTTCAGCGCATACATCAGCAAGTCGATGCGGTTGATGAGATCAAGCTTTTGATAGATGTTGCTGAGGTGGTTGTGCACGGTGTGCTCGCTGATCCCCAGGCGCCCGGCGATGCTCACATATTTGGCGGACGGTTCGCCCACGATGGCGCAGATCAGTTCTCTCTCACGTAGCGTCAACCGCGCCTGTTTCGCCCGCTCCAGATTGCATTTCAAGGGTATATGCCCGCTCGCAGAATAGCCGGAAAGGCCGCCAGCCCAGGCTCTATCCATTGCAATGTCGCTATGGTGGACCTTGAGGATGGCCTGGACAATCGATTCCGTCGGGTCTTCCGCCAGCACGATGCCGCGAGCGCCAGCCTCTATCGCTTGGGCAGCGGGAACGGCTTCGTACAGGCCCTTGAGCAGCAGCACTTTCATTTCAACGTTACGGCTGAGTCCCGCGACGACATCCAGAGGATTCAGAGCATCCGGAAAGAAACTGAAAAAAATGACATTGGGCCGTAACTGATCGGCAAGATCCAGCGCATGGGTATAGGTGGTGGCCTGGCCTGTCACTTCCATCCGGGGTTTTCTGGCATCAATCAAGTCGTGAAGGCCCTTAAGCACGAGGGGGCGACAATCGATCAACATCACGCCTATTGGTTTTTCCTGGTCAGTGATCATCTTCCTGACCCCCTTGAAAAACCAGCGATGGCCTCCACCCGCTCGCCTTCCTGGATCAGCAACTTGCTCGCTGTGTCGCTGCGATTGAAGGACAAGTTTGAACGCGGGGAGGCTGTGATGGTGCCCGCCCAGGCATTGGCAACCACCGGCCCTTGGGCCATATCCATCAACAGCAGCGGCAGGGAGGGCGAACGTTTACAAAAGGCAGGCAAAGCCCGAGAGAGAAAGTAAATACGAATAATTATCAATGGAATACGCATGATGATGTGCTCCCGCGCGCCTCTCAACGGAGTCTAGGTCAGCCCGGAGCGCTACTAGCCTGACCATCCGTCAGTCCTCGATACAGGCCCGGTACGGGTAGGCCTGACCGATGTTTTCAAGGAGGGGGGGTAACCCTCGAAAATCAAGGTTTTAGACTCGCCACAGTTGACCTGCGACCAAAGTCTGATACTGATCAGAATCGTCAATTAATCGACGAGTGGTGTGCAGTTAGGAGTGCTAGTTTCGATTTAGTCAATTTATCGGCGAAGCCTGCCTGGCCGAGCCACCTGCAAGTCAGAGCTTGGCGAAATCAGTGAAAAGCACTGGCCGCTCCCGTCCTGCGGGTTCGAAATAGCAACTGATGCCCGCGCCACCGCGTATGCGTCCGGCAAACTCGTGTGCTGGGTCGGCAGGACGGGCCCGGCATTTGCCGACGTTCATTTATCAGCACTTTTTTGTGCGCGAAGTCTCGTTTTCAGTAACGCCTTCACATATTCAGAGTGAGCATTGGGGCAGGTTCTCAAGGGAATGCCATGGCTGGCCGATAACCCGGACAGTTACGAGCTTCTTCGTCTCTCGCGGTCAATGCATATGCTGATTGGCAATGAGAAGGTGTTTGATGGCTAAGGGCTACCAGCTATCATCTGCGCGCCAAATCAAGGGCTGCGAAGCTGAGTCCGTCCGTGTATTTGTCTTTGGGTTCTTCTTCTTAAATTGCCTGGAAATCTTCGATGCTGTCGTATCACCAAAAGCGTTTTCTGATCGTCGATGATTTCTCGGACTTCCGCAGTTCGGTCAGGTCGATGCTGCGCGAACTGGGCGTCAAGGAAGTGGACACTGCCGATACCGGCGAGCAGGCGCTGAAAATGTGCTCGCAGAAGCAATACGACTTCATCCTGCAGGACTTTCATCTGGGTGACGGCAAGAAGAACGGCCAGCAGGTACTCGAAGACCTGATGGAAGAAAAGCTGATCAGCCATGAAGCGGTGTTCGTCATGGTCACCGCCGAAACCAGCCAGGCCATGGTGCTCAGTGCGCTGGAGCACGAGCCCGATGCCTACCTGACCAAGCCGTTCAACCGTTCCAGCCTGGCCCAGCGCCTGGAGCGCCTGGAGCAGCGTAAGACCCTGCTCAAGCCGATCCTGCAGGCCCTCGATCGAGGCAAGCCGATGGAGGTGCTAAGCGCCTGCATCGCCCTGTGCAAACAAGATATCCGTTACTCGCCGTTGTGCCTGCGCTATCGCGCCGACGCCCTGTGCGACCTCAATCAGAACGAAGCGCTGGAGCGGCTGTACGACGGCATCATCGCCGACCGTCCATTGCCATGGGCGTTTGCCGGGTTGGGCAAGCTGCTGTTCAAGCGAGGTCAGGTCGGGCAGGCCAAAGGCATTTACGAAAAAGCCCTGAAAGTTTTCCCGATGATGCCGTCGCTGTATGACGGCATGGCTGACGTACTGGTCGCCGAAGGGGACACCAAGGGTGCGCAGCGCGTCCTGGAGGAGGCGATTCGCCTGTCGCCGCTGGCGGTGCGTCGCCAGGCGTTGCTCGGTAAGCTGGCGATGACCAACGAGGACTTCGACACCGCCTCCAAAGCCTATCGCCAGGCTGTGGCCCAAGGCGCGCAATCACGTTTCAAGGATCCTGAAAGTAACCTCGGCCTGGCTCACGCCTTGATCAGCAAGGGTCGCGACAGGGGGCTGGATACCCGCACTCGACTGGAAATCAATACCACGCTGAGCGCAGTGGCCAAGGACAACCCTGGCGACCCTGGCCTGCAGATTCGTGCGCGCTTGATGAAGGCCACCAGCCTGTTGATCAACGATGCGGAAACCGCCGACAAGCTCACCGAGCAGGCCCTGTTGCGCCTCGATGGCATGGAGCAATTCATGAGCGCCGAAGCGGCCCTGCTGGTGGCCAAGCAGCTGAAAATGCTTGGGCAGACCGAAGCCGGCACCGCGATGCTGAAAAACTGCGTGGAAATTTACGGCGACGATCCGGTGGTCATGAAGGACATCGCCAAGCAGACCGACGACCCGAGCATCCTCAATTCCGGCAACGCCGCCGCGGAACTCAACCGTCAGGGCGTGCGCGTGTACAAGACCGGCAATCTGGTGGAAGCCCGGCAGGCGTTCCGCAAAGCCCTGGCGATGCAGCCGAAGAACATCAGTATCGCCCTGAACCTGGCGCAGTCGTTGTTGCACGGCACCGATACCAGCGTTCCTTCGGCGGAGCTGGAAGATTGCCGGGCCTGCCTGAAAATGGTCGGCCTGATGCCCGACTCCGATGCGCGCTATCCGCGTTACCAGAAGCTGAAAAGCAAGGCGTTTGGCCAATGAACGACAACCAACAGTCACTGGATTTCTCCACGGTGATCGCCTCTACCGTGCACGACATGAAGAACTCGCTGGCCATGCTGATGCAGGCCCACAGCCAGTGGCTGGCGCGATTGCCGGAGTCGGCGCAGCAGACGCCGGAGCGGGGCGTGATCGACTTCGAGTTCGCCCACCTCAACGGCATGCTGGTGCAGTTGCTGGGGCTGTATAAGCTCGGCGTCAACCAGATGCCGTTGCAGCCGGCCTACCATGAGCTGGACGACTTCATCGAAGCGCAACTGGCTTGCCATCAGGAGGTGTTCGCCAGCCGCGGCATCATGGCCACCTATGAAGTGGACCCGCTGAGCCCGCTGGGTTTCTTCGACCGTGAGCTGATCGCGTCGGTATTGGCCAACTGCATAAACAATGCGATTCGCTTTGCACGGCATGCCGTTCTGATCAGCGTCAGCGACGAAGCCGGGCAACTGGTGTTGACCATCAATGACGATGGCCAGGGGTATCCGGCGCGGATGATCGAGCGTCAGGCCGATTACGTGCAGGGCATCAATCAAAGCACCGGCAGCACCGGGCTGGGCCTGTACTTCGCCGGGCGAATTGCCGCGTTGCATCAACGCAATGGCGTCGGCGGGCGCACCGAAATCGGCAATGGCGGACCGTTGGGCGGTGGGGTGTTCCGTCTTTACCTGCCCTGACCGGCAGCATATTTTTCAACGCTGCTTGAAATTCCGAACACGCGGAGCCTATTTTGTACGGTCGCCGTTCGCGGCCCGTGCAATAACAAGGATAGCGTCATGACGACCGTTGGCCTGAGTTCACTCGCGCAGCGATTGACGGGCATTGATGAAGTTGAATGTGTCACGCCGGATTTGAACGGCGTACCACGGGGCAAAGTGATGACCTGCGAGGGGGTTCTCGACGGTCGACGTTTGCAGATGGCGCGGGGCGTGCTGCTGCAATGCATCATGGGCGGATATCCGCCGGCACGGTTTTACGGCAGCGATGATGGCGACCTGGCGCTGATCCCGGACCCTGCACAAATCCACCGTCTGCCCTGGAGCAATCCGCCGCGGGCCTTCGCCATTTGTGACGCAAATGAACTGGGTACCACCACCAGTTCCAACCTGTCGACCCGCGGTCAACTCAAGGCTGTGATTGCCCGTTACGCAGCCCGCGGCCTGGCGCCAGTCGTGGCTACCGAGCTCGAATTTTTTGTCTTCGCTCCCAACACCGATCCGACCCAGGCATTTCAGCCACCACTGGGGCTGGACGGTCGTCGGGAGGATGGTCAATCGGCGTTCAGCGTCAGCTCCAACAATGGGCTGCGCCCCTTTTTCAATGAAGTCTACGAGTGCATGGCTGCGTTAGGGTTGCCTCGTGATACGTTCATGCACGAAATGGGCGTCAGCCAGTTCGAGATCAATCTGCTGCATGGCGATCCATTGCTGCTGGCCGACCAGACGTTCCTGTTCAAACACTTGCTCAAGGAAGTTGCCCTCAAGCACGGCCTGAGCGTGGTGTGCATGGCCAAGCCGTTGCCGCATACGCCGGGCAGTTCGATGCATATTCACCAGAGCGTCGTCGAGATCGATTCGGGGCGTAACGTGTTCAGCGATGAGGCGGGGCAGGAGACGGCCATCTTCCGTCACTTCATTGCCGGTCAGCAAACGTGCATGGCCGACTTCACTGCATTGTTTGCGCCGAACGTGAACTCCTATCAGCGCTTGTGCCACCCATACGCCTCACCGAATAATGCTTGCTGGTCCCACGACAACCGGGCGGCCGGCCTGCGCATACCGGCCAGTTTGCCGGTGGCCCGTCGGGTCGAGAACCGCTTGCCGGGGGCCGATGCCAATCCGTATCTGGCGATAGCCGCAAGCCTGGCGGCGGGGTTGCATGGCATCGAGAACGCGCTGGAGCCGAGCGCGCCGATCCAGGGTGAATTCGAAGTGCCGGACAATCTTTCGTTGCCGTGTACCTTGCATGCGGCACTTGAGCGTCTGAAACGTAGCCAGTTGGCCAAGGAACTGTTCGGCGCGGAATTCATCGAAGGCTACATCGCTTCGAAGACCCTGGAGCTGTCCAGTTTCCATGATGAAATTACTCCCTGGGAACGGCGTGTTTTAGCAGCCCAGGCCTGACGATCCGTCGACATCCGGCTATCGTTTAGCGGTAGCCGATATTCACTGCAAGGAGCCGCTCGGAACGCCGATGCGCCAAATCTGGAAATCCTTTCGAGCACTGTATTTCGCCTCGCTGATGATGTTGATCGGCTCGGGCCTGTTGAGTACTTACCTGGGCTTGCGCCTGGCGGCCGACCATGTCGACAGCCTGTGGGTCGGTGCGTTGATGGCCGCCAACTACTTTGGCCTGGTGCTGGGGGGCAAGATCGGTCACCGGTTGATTGCCCGGGTCGGGCATATCCGGGCCTACTCGGCCTGTGCCGGAATCGTCGGCGCGGCGGTGTTGGGTCATGGCCTGATCGATTGGCTGCCGGCCTGGTTGTTCCTGCGGGTGATCGTCGGCCTGGGCATGATGTGCCAGTACATGGTGATCGAGAGCTGGCTGAACGAACAGGCCGAAGCCAGGCAGCGGGGGGTGGTGTTCAGCGGTTACATGATCGCCTCTTACCTGGGCCTGGTGATGGGGCAACTGATTCTGGTCATGCACCCGGCGCTGGGGCTGGAGCTGCTGATGCTGGTCGCTCTGTGTTTCGCCCTGTGCCTGGTGCCCGTGGCCCTGACCCGACGGATTCACCCGGCACCCTTGCATCCGGCGCCCATGGAACCACGGTTCTTTATCAAGCGTGTGCCGCAGTCATTGAGTACGGTGCTCGGGGCAGGCCTGATCGTCGGTTCGTTCTACGGTCTGGCGCCGCTGTATGCCTCGCAGCAGGGATTGTCCACGGAGCAGGTCGGTCTGTTCATGGGGTGCTGCATTTTTGCCGGGTTGCTGGTGCAGTGGCCGTTGGGCTGGTTGTCCGATCGCTACGATCGGGCCGTGTTGATCCGCAGTTTCGCCTTCAGCCTGGCACTGGCTGCACTGCCGCTGGCGATCATGCCGCAGGTGCCACTGGAGATTCTGTTTATTGCCGGTTTCGTCTGTTCGCTGGTGCAGTTCTGCCTGTATCCATTGGCAGTGGCGTTCTCCAACGACCATGTCGAAGGCGATCGCCGGGTGTCCCTGACGGCAATGTTGCTGGTGACCTACGGCGTTGGCGCGAGTATCGGACCGCTGGTGGCAGGCGTGCTGATGAAGCTGTTTGGCAGCCAGATGCTCTATGCCTTCTTCAGTTTCTTCGCGTTGGTGCTGGTGTGGCGGATTCGCCCGAAAGCAGTGACCAACCTGCATCAGGTCGACGACGCACCACTGCATCACGTGGCCATGCCGGACAATATGACGAGTTCACCGCTGGTGGCCTGCCTTGACCCGCGTGTCGATGAGCAGGTGGTGCAGGATCAGATGTGCAACCCGGTGAATCCGGAGCCGCCAGCCGAACCGGAAGCCGAATCAAAACCTGAAACCGATCAACCGCCAGAAGACCCTGACTCGGGGCGCGAGCAGAGCTTTACCGAGGTCAGGCCTTAAATCCAGGGCACAAAAAAACGGGCAGTCACCGCAAGGGACTGCCCGTTTTTTGTTGACGCTCTATCAGATGTCGTCTTTGTCGAAGCGACGCGCTTCACGTTGCAACTGATAGACGAAGCGTTCGACCTGACGCTGCACCAACCCGCTCATGTTGTGGAAGCGGACGCCAGCGAAGGTGGTTGAAATCTTTTCTTCGAAGTGCAGATAACGCAACTCGACCGGAGCGGTCATCTTGCCGAAGGGCAGGTCGGCGTTGAAACGGTCGTAAACCTGACCCAGTTGCAGGCTGCCAGTGATGTCGCCGTCGAAACGCAATTTGCAGCCGGTAGCGGAAATATCCAGCAGCTTGCCGCTGATGGGGGCCTTGAGCTTTTCGCCGTCGAGGTTGACGTTGACCAGTTGTGCCAGCTTCAGTGCCGCACGGAATGCATTACGGCGCTGGTGGTACACCACTTCATCGGGCAGGGTGCCGCGATAGCAGCGGCTGCCGCCGGATTCGTCGATGTTCAATTGGCCGTTGCTTTCCCAGGCAATGCGTACGCCTTCGTGGAAGCCTTCGACCCTGAACGGCTCGCCCGCCAGCAGGTAGCGCTCGCCATCACGGGGAATCATTTCGTCCAGGGCAATCATGTTGCTGCCACGGTCCAGGTCCACCAGATAGCTCTGGAAGCGCTGGCTGCGCTCGTGGAACGTGATGATCAGCGGGTCATGGCTTTCGAGCAGCTGGCGCAGGTTGCTGGAGATTTCCAAGGGCGTGGAGAGCACCTTGGGTGGCTGCGGAGCATCATCCACGTTTAAGGCATTGGACACGGTTAATCGATCTCCAGACAAAATTTGACTACGACTGGCCAGCATTTTGCCAGCATCTTTCGCGTCTTGGATAGAGCGGGCTCCTCGAGCGGCCTAAGCCTGACTGAGCGGCCGCGGCTTAGCAAGCTTGGAGAATGTTCCGCTGGCATCGTAAAGCGCCGGGGTTTCACCGCCGTTGAGGATTTTCAGCTGGGTGGCTGTAGCGGCCTGCTGGGTGAGGATCGACTGGCCGTTGTTGGCGTTGATGGCCTGGCACTGGGCCAGGAGATCGGTCAGCACGTCACTTTGCGCCAGCAACTGGTCGCCAATGCTCGACTGGCTGGCCAATTGCTCCAGACCGCCACGGTTGGTCGGCAGGTTGAGGCTGGCGAGAATTTCACTGCGCTTGCGGCCATGCTGTTCGAGTAAAACGACCAATGCCTGTTTCTGCGCCAGGATGTCCTCGAGCAATGGCATGTCGCGGCCATGCAATGCGAGGGATTCGGTCTGCAGTAATTCCAGCAGGTGTTGCGCTGGAGCAAAGTCGTTGGTGATCAGTTGCAGTAAATGAGTGTCGTGCATGGCTGGCCTTGGGTTTTAAGCGTCCAAAAGCCTGGCGCCGGCGGTGGCCTAGCGCTGGGCTTCGAAGTTGAGCAGTTTGCTGGCTACACGGTTGCTGTCGACCTTATAGCTGCCATCGGCAATCGCTGCTTTCAACTCGGCCACGCGGGCTTTGTCTACGGCAGGCTGATCGCGCAGCTTGTCAGTGACCTTCTGCAACTGCTGAGCCTCATCGCTGAGATGTACCGATTCCCCGCTTTTGACGGTACCGGCCTGTTCGGCCGCGGACTCCAGCGGCGCGGATTTGCCGGCCTCGGCGCTTTCCTTGCTGGCGCTGGTACGTGTACTGCCCGTCAGGGACGAGGAGCTGTTCAAACGGCTGAAATCGATGACCATGATAAAAAACCTCTGGGAATTTGGACGCTTGCCATGGTTTCGGCCATTCCCTGGAAAACTTTAGGCCCATTTATCAATGAACCTTGCGCGCGTCAGCGCTTGCCGTGCATGGAGCACAGTCTAGGGAACAGCCGCGGCAAGCGCCACATTCTGATGAACAGAGAGCCTTACATGGACACTTCCACCTGCCCCGGCGCCATGACCTGCGCCTTGATGACTCGTTGGGAGTTGAGGTTTTTCACCCGGATCTGTTCGCTCAGGCTGCCGTTTGACAGCGCTTCGCCCGGCATGCGCACGCTGAGGGTACCGCTGTGGGCGGTTATCACCACCTGATCACCCTTGCGGATGACTTCGGCCTGTTCGATGTTCACCAGGGTAATGACCTGATCGGCGACCATTGGTCGGGTCAGTCGCTGCCCGATCGCCTGATCCAGGGAGGTCAGGTAGCCCTGGCTGATGAGGCTGATATCGCGCTCGCGCAGGACCACATCCCCAGGCTCGACAATGGCGGCGCGGCGCAGTGGCCGGGCGCTGGTCACGACTTCGCGAAACAGGCGGACTTGAGCGGGCACGAACACTGTCCAGGGGGAAGCGCCCTCGCAGCGAACCTTGACCGTAACCCGCCCCAGCGGCTTGGGACTCTCAAGCGTGGCTGTCAATTCCTTGTCGCACATGGGCATGTGCATGCGCGGATCGAGCGGGTTGACCTGGATCTCGTAGCGACCTTCCGTTTGACTGGTAGCCAGATAGTCTTCTACGGTGAATTCAAGAAAGCCCTGAGTGACGCCGATAAGCATGTCAGGCAAGGTAACCGCGTCAGCAAGGGCAGGGCTGCCAGCGTTGAACAGGCAAACAGCCGCCAGCACGCCGAGCAATCTGCGGTAGGGTGTGGTAAGGCGTCGGAAAAATGTCGGTTCTTTGTTCATAACGATTAAAAAAGCAAGCGCCGTGCCGTTTAGTGATGAAGGCGCGTCGCAACAACACTTGGCGTTGGTGTAGGAGTCTGGGCATGGCTGGTGTAATGGATTCGGTAAACCAGCGCACGCAACTGGTGGGGCAGAATCGCCTTGAGCTGTTGTTGTTCCGTCTCGACGGCCAGCAACTGTACGGGATCAACGTGTTCAAGGTTCGGGAGGTGCTGCAATGCCCCAAACTGACGCTGATGCCCAAGTCCAGTCCTGTCGTGTGCGGCGTGGCGAACATCCGGGGGGCGACCATTCCGATCCTTGATCTGGCAATGGCGACTGGCTCCGGTGCGTTGAAGGACAAGAACAATCCCTTCGTGATCATCACGGAGTACAACACCAAGACCCAGGGATTCCTGGTCCGCTCGGTGGAGCGCATCGTCAACATGAACTGGGAGGAGATCCATCCGCCGCCCAAGGGCACCGGGCGCGATCACTACCTGACGGCGGTGACGCGGGTCGACAATCAGTTGGTCGAGATCATCGACGTCGAGAAGGTGCTGGCGGAAGTGGCACCGACGCCGGAGGCGATTTCCGTGGGTGTGGTGGATGTCGAAACCCGGCACAAGGCGCTTTCGTTGCGCGTGCTGACGGTCGACGACTCGTCGGTGGCACGCAAGCAGGTCACGCGTTGCCTGCAAACGGTGGGCGTCGAAGTGGTGGCGTTGAACGACGGTCGGCAAGCGCTGGACTACCTGCGCAAACTGGTCGACGAGGGCAAGAAGCCGGAAGAAGAGTTCCTGATGATGATCTCCGACATCGAGATGCCGGAGATGGACGGGTACACCCTGACGGCGGAAATCCGCAACGACCCGCGCATGCAAAAGCTTCATATCATCCTGCATACTTCGTTGTCGGGGGTATTCAATCAGGCGATGGTCAAGAAGGTCGGTGCCGATGACTTCCTGGCCAAGTTCCGTCCTGATGACCTGGCATCCCGGGTAGTCGACCGGATCAAAGCAGCAGATATCAGCTAGGGGTTCGCACCCCTGGCAGTCAACACGATTTAAGAGGCGGCATCATTGTCTACGGGTAATTTGGATTTCGAACAGTTCCGGGTATTCCTGGAAAAAGCCTGTGGCATTTTGCTCGGTGAAAACAAGCAGTACCTGGTCTCCAGCCGTCTCAACAAACTGATGGAACAGCAAGGCATCAAGTCTTTGGGTGAACTGGTTCAGCGCATGCAGACCCAACCGCGCAGCGGTTTGCGCGAGCAGGTGGTGGATGCCATGACCACCAACGAAACCCTGTGGTTTCGTGACACCTACCCGTTTGAAGTCTTGAAAAACAAGGCGCTGCCCGAAGCGATCAAGGCCAGTCCCGGCCAGCGCCTGCGCATCTGGTCGGCGGCGTGCTCGTCGGGCCAGGAACCCTATTCGCTGTCGATGTCCATCGACGAGTTCGAGCGGGTCAACATGGGGCAGTTGAGGATGGGCGTGCAGATCATTGCCACCGACCTGTCCGGCACCATGCTGAACAACTGCAAGACCGGAGAGTACGACAGCCTGGCCATCGGTCGCGGTCTGTC
This sequence comes from Pseudomonas sp. P1_F7, assembly GCF_056405655.1. Lineage (NCBI taxonomy): Bacteria > Pseudomonadati > Pseudomonadota > Gammaproteobacteria > Pseudomonadales > Pseudomonadaceae > Pseudomonas > Pseudomonas sp. P1_F7. Next base: position 432,652 of record NZ_JBFUBR010000004.1, on the reverse strand, counting down.
GCCCGAGCGCCTGCAGCGTTATTTTGACCCGAAAGGGCCGGGGCGCTGGGCGATCAAGGCGCCGATCAAGAGCCGTGTGGAATTCCGTTCCTTCAACCTGCTGGACAGCTACGCGAGCCTCGGCAAGTTCGACATCGTGTTCTGCCGCAACGTGTTGATCTACTTCTCCGCCGAGGTGAAGAAGGACATCCTGTTGCGGATCCACAGCACGTTGAAGCCGGGTGGGTACCTGTTCCTCGGTGCTTCCGAAGCGCTGAACGGTTTGCCGGATCATTACCAGATGGTCCAGTGCAGCCCGGGGATCATTTACCAGGCGAAGTGATGCAAAGGCCTGCGGCAGCTCCTACAGGGATAGGTGTTTACCTTCACAAGCGGCAGAAAAGCGGCATCCGGCGGAAAACCGTTGCCGCTTTTCTGGCATTGCCGCGTTGCCATGGCCGGCAAAGCCCCGGTTTCCGGGGGGGGTTGAATTGGCATGGGGCTTGCTAAGTTGATCCTACGAAAAATCAGGTCACCCGAAGGTTTCCCGACATGAGCATCAGCTTCGATAAAGCGCTCGGTATCCACGAACAAGCCCTGGGCTTCCGCGCCCAGCGTGCCGAAGTCCTGGCCAACAACATCGCCAACGCCGATACCCCGAACTACAAGGCTCGGGACCTGGACTTCTCGAAAGTGCTCGCCGAGCAGAACGAGAAAACCAAAAGCGGCACCTTCGCCTTGAACATGACCAACAGCCGTCACATCGAAGCTGAAGGTCTGGGCAATGGCGACGAGTCGTTGCTGTATCGCACACCGATGCAACCGTCGATTGACCAGAACACCGTGGACGCTCAGCTGGAACAGTCGAACTACGCGGAAAACGCGATCGGCTTCCAGGCCAGCTTCACCCTGCTCAACAGCAAATTCAAAGGGCTGGTGTCAGCCCTTCGCGGAGAGTAAGCCATGTCACTGTCCAGTGTTTTCAACATTGCCGGTAGCGGCATGAGTGCGCAGACCACGCGTTTGAACACCGTCGCTTCGAACATCGCCAACGCCGAGACCGTCTCGTCGAGCATCGACCAGACCTACCGCGCGCGTCACCCGGTATTCGCCACCATGTTCCAGGGCGGCCAGAGCGGTGGCAGCGACTCGCTGTTCCAGAGCCAGGACGCCGCCGGTCAGGGTGTGCAGGTGCTGGGTGTGGTCGAAGACCAGAGCAACCTCGAAGCGCGCTACGAGCCGAACCATCCGGCGGCCGATGCCAAGGGCTACGTCTACTACCCGAACGTCAACGTGGTGGAGGAAATGGCCGACATGATTTCCGCGAGCCGTTCGTTCCAGACCAACGCCGAAATGATGAACACCGCCAAAACCATGATGCAGAAGGTCCTGACCCTCGGTCAGTGATAAGGGGCGACTCAGATGAGTGTTACCGATTCCACCAGCGGTTTGAGCCTCAACGACATCCTGGCCAATTCCTCGATCAAGACCAACACCACGACTGACGGCCTCGCGTCGGCAACCGGCAGCGCCACGGGCAAACAGGCCCTGGGTAAAGATGCGTTCCTGCAGTTGCTGGTGACCCAGCTGAAAAACCAGAACCCGCTGGAGCCTCAGGACAACGGTGCGTTCGTGGCCCAGTTGGCGCAGTTCAGCAGCCTGGAAGGCATCACCTCGCTCAACGACACCGTGAGCGGCCTGGCCAGCAACTACAACTCCTCCCAGGCATTGCAGGCGTCGTCACTGGTGGGGCGTTCGGTCATTGCACCCGGTGACAAGGCCGTGGTCGACACGTCGAAGAGTCTCAGCGGTACGGTGGTGGTGCCATCGTCGGTGGCCGCCGCCACCCTGAAGATCACTGATGCGGACGGAAAGACCGTACGCACCATCGACCTGGGCGCTCAGAAAGCAGGCAACGCCAGTTTCATTTGGGACGGCAAGAATGATGCGGGCGAAACGGTAGCTGCAGGCACTTACACCTTCGGCGCTAGCAGCACGATCGATGGGCAGTCCGTGGCGTTGATCACCAACCTGCCAGCGACCGTCAACAGCGTGACCATCAGCCAGACTGGCGGTGAGTTGATGCTCAATCTGGCCGGGCTGGGCACCATCGCTCTGTCCAAAGTACAAACCATTGGTATGTAAAGCCGACTAACCCGGCACAAAGGAGTGGATTATGTCTTTTAATATCGGCCTTAGCGGTCTCTTTGCATCCAACAAACAACTGGACGTGACCGGCAACAACATCGCCAACGTCGCGACCACCGGTTTCAAATCGTCCCGTGCAGAATTCGAAGATGTGTACTCGGCAACTCGCCTGGGCACCGGCAGCAAGACCGTCGGCAGCGGCGTGCGCCTGGCCAACGTTTCCCAGCAGTTCGGCCAGGGTGACGTGAGCAACACTGGCAACGTGCTCGACATGGGTATCCAGGGCAATGGCTTCTTCGTCCTGAGCGACAGCGGTTCGCTGACCTACACCCGTGCCGGTACGTTCAAGACCGACAAGGATGGCTACGTGACGAACAGCGACGGTACGGCCCGTCTGCAGGGTTATGGCGTGGACTCCAATGGCAAGATCCTCAATGGCGTGTTGACCGACCTGCGGATCGACACCTCCAATCTGGCGCCGAAATCCACCAGCACCGTTTCGTCGATGATCAACCTGAACTCTACGGCAGCGGTGATTGACCAGACGGTTGCTACCAACAAGTTCAATCCGACCAAACCGGAAACTTTTACCAAACAGTTCAGCACCCCGATTTTCGACACTCAGGGAAACCAGCACACCATGGATCAGTACATGGTCAAGACTGGGCAGAACATTTGGGATACCTACACCCTGATCGATGGTCGTAACCCGGACGGCAGTGATCCTGCGCTGACGGCTCCAATCGCTTCGACCATGTCGTTCGATTCCACCGGTAAACTGACGTCGGTCAGCACGCCAGTGACGCCTCCGACCACACTGCCAACCGCGACTATCAGCAGTGACCTGAAAATCACCAGCTGGACCCCGGGCAGCGTCACCAATGGCGTCTGGACAGCCAACGGTGCCGCAGCCGATCCAGCAGGCGTGACCATCGCCATGGGCAACACCACCCAATTCAACGCCGACACCGCGCGTTCGATTCCATCGCAGAACGGTTATGCCACTGGTCAGATCACCAACCTGACCATCGACGGCAGCGGCGTACTGCTGGCCAACTTCAGCAACAACCAGACCCAGCCAATCGGCCAGATTTCGTTGGCCAGTTTCACCAACGAACAAGGTCTGCAGCCGGTGGGTGGCTCCAGCTGGAAGGAAACCTACACCTCGGGTATTCCGGGCTACGATGCTCCGCAAACCGGCACCTTGGGTTCGATCGCTTCCAACTCTCTGGAAGAGTCCAACGTCAACCTGACCAACGAACTGGTCGACCTGATCCAGGCGCAGAGCAACTACCAGGCGAACGCCAAGACGATCTCCACCCAGAGCACCATCATGCAGACCATCATTCAGATGGCTTGATGCTCGATTGTGCTGTGCAAGGAGCCCCTCGAAAGAGGGGTTTTTTGTGCCTGTGAAGAACGGAAAAGATCGCAGCCTGCGGCAGCTCCTACATGGAACGGCGTACGCCCTGTAGGAGCTGCCGCAGGCTGCGATCTTTTGATCCTGGTTTCCTACAGGCAAAAGAAAACCCCCGACCCGCCAAAGGCTGATCGGGGGTTTCGAGTAAGCACCTTGCGGTGCTTACCGGCTCAGCTTATTGGCAAGCTTCGCAATCCGGCTCGTCGATGGCGCAAGCCTTCGGCACTGGAGCAGGGCCGGCAGGCGCTGCCAGGACCGAGTCGTCACCGTGGTTGCCGCCGCTGGAAACAGCGTTCAGCTTGCCGGTGTTGATGGTCGACTTCTCGGTGCTGGTCGCGGCCAGGGCGCGGAGGTAGTAAGTGGTTTTCAGACCACGGTACCAGGCCATGCGGTAGGTCACGTCCAGCTTCTTGCCCGAAGCGCCAGCGATGTACAGGTTCAGCGACTGAGCCTGGTCGATCCACTTCTGACGACGGCTGGCGGCGTCAACGATCCACTTGGTGTCCACTTCGAACGCGGTCGCGTAGAGCTCTTTGAGTTCTTGCGGGATGCGCTCGATCTGCTGCACCGAACCGTCGTAGTACTTCAGGTCGTTGATCATGACCGAGTCCCACAGACCGCGAGCCTTCAGGTCACGAACCAGGTACGGGTTGATCACGGTGAATTCGCCCGACAGGTTCGATTTCACATACAGGTTCTGGTAGGTCGGTTCGATCGACTGCGAGACGCCGGTGATGTTGGCGATGGTCGCGGTCGGTGCGATGGCCATGATGTTCGAGTTACGAATGCCTTTCTGTACACGGGCACGAACCGGTGCCCAGTCCAGGGATTCGTTCAGGTCGACATCGATGTACTTCTGGCCACGGGCCTCGATCAGGATCTGTTGCGAATCCAGCGGCAGGATGCCTTTGGACCACAGCGAACCCTGGAACGTCTCGTACGAGCCGCGCTCGTCGGCCAGGTCGCAGGACGCCTGGATCGCGTAGTAGCTGACCGCTTCCATCGACTTGTCGGCGAACTCGACGGCAGCGTCGGAGCCGTAAGGGATGTGCTGCAGGTACAGCGCGTCCTGGAAGCCCATGATGCCCAGGCCGACCGGACGGTGCTTGAAGTTGGAGTTCTTCGCTTGCGGCACCGAGTAGTAGTTGATGTCGATCACGTTATCGAGCATGCGTACGGCGGTGTTCACGGTGCGTTGCAGCTTGGCTGTGTCCAGCTTGCCGTCGACGATGTGGTTCGGCAGGTTGATCGAGCCCAGGTTGCAAACGGCGATCTCGTCCTTGTTGGTGTTCAAGGTGATCTCGGTGCACAGGTTCGAGCTATGGACCACGCCCACGTGCTGCTGCGGGCTGCGCAGATTGCACGGATCTTTGAAGGTCAGCCATGGGTGACCGGTTTCAAACAGCATGGACAGCATTTTGCGCCACAGGTCTTTGGCCTGGATGGTCTTGAACAGCTTGACCTTGCCCGGGTACTCGGTCAGGGCTTCGTAGTACTCGTAGCGCTCTTCGAAGGCCTTGCCGGTCAGGTCGTGCAGGTCCGGCACTTCGGACGGCGAGAACAGGGTCCACTTGCCGTCATCGAAGACGCGCTTCATGAACAGGTCAGGGATCCAGTTGGCGGTGTTCATGTCGTGGGTACGACGACGGTCATCACCGGTGTTCTTGCGCAGTTCGATGAACTCTTCGATGTCCATGTGCCAGGTTTCCAGGTAGGCACATACAGCGCCTTTGCGCTTGCCACCCTGGTTAACGGCAACGGCGGTGTCGTTGACGACTTTCAGGAACGGCACCACGCCCTGGGATTTGCCGTTGGTGCCCTTGATGTACGAACCCAGCGCACGAACCGGCGTCCAGTCGTTGCCCAGGCCGCCAGCAAATTTCGACAGCATGGCGTTGTCGTGGATTGCGTGGTAGATGCCCGACAGGTCATCCGGCACGGTGGTCAGGTAGCAGCTCGACAGCTGTGGACGCAGGGTACCGGCGTTGAACAGGGTCGGGGTCGACGCCATGTAGTCGAAGGACGACAACAGGTTGTAGAACTCGATGGCACGGTCTTCACGGGCTTTCTCTTCGATCGCCAGGCCCATGGCTACACGCATGAAGAAGATCTGCGGCAGTTCGAAACGCACGCCATCCTTGTGGATGAAGTAGCGGTCGTACAGGGTCTGCAGGCCCAGGTAGGTGAACTGCTGGTCGCGCTCGTGGTTGATCGCCTTGCCCAGTTTTTCCAGGTCGAATTCGGCCAGCACAGGGTTCAGCAGTTCGAACTCGATACCTTTGGCGACGTAGGCCGGCAGTGCCTTGGCGTACAGGTCGGCCATTTCGTGGTGAGTGGCGCTCTCGGCCACACCGAGGAAGCCCAGGCCTTCGCCGCGCAGGGTGTCCATCAGCAGGCGGGCGGTCACGAACGAGTAGTTCGGCTCGCGTTCAACCAGGGTACGGGCGGTCATCACCAGGGCGGTGTTGACGTCGTTCAGGGCCACGCCGTCGTACAGGTTCTTCAGGGTTTCGCGCTGGATCAGGTCGCCGTCGACTTCTTCCAGGCCTTCGCACGCTTCGGTGACGATGGTGTTCAGGCGGCCCATGTCCAGCGGCGCCAGACTGCCGTCGGCACGGGTGATGCGGATCGACGGGTGAGCATTGACCGCTTCTTCGGCCGGTGCGTGGGCAGCGCGTTCTTTCGAACGACCGTCACGGTAGATCACGTAGTCGCGAGCCACTTTCTGCTCGCCGGCACGCATCAGGGCCAGTTCGACCTGGTCCTGGATTTCTTCGATGTGGATGGTGCCGCCCGATGGCATGCGACGCTTGAAGGTCGCGGTGACCTGTTCGGTCAGGCGGGCAACGGTGTCGTGGATTCGCGACGAGGCAGCAGCGGTGCCGCCTTCAACTGCGAGGAACGCTTTGGTGATGGCGACGGTGATCTTGTCATCGGTGTAGGGAACGACAGTGCCGTTACGCTTGATCACGCGCAGTTGGCCAGGCGCGGTGGCGGACAGATCCGAATTCGAATCAGCGGCCTGCGGCAAGGTGCCCTGCGGGTTCTCGCGAGTTGTGTCGGTTTGCATGGGGGAGTGTCTCCACATTCTCTATGTTTGTTTGGGCACCATCACGGTGCCCACCGTTCCGTCCTGAAGCACTACAACCGGCGAGCGCCGGGCATAACAACTTCGGGACAGTAGGAAGGGGGCTTTATCGAGCGCCGCTTCCATGCCGAAGTCTTTGGTCTCACGCCTTGGGCCTGAAACCTTGGTCCTTTGCAGGTGACAGTTGGGACTGCAACACCCGTACCGTTTTCACCACTCGGGGCCGAAATACAGTAGCCATCCGCATGCGCGGTTTGGTCTTTCGAAAATACGTATGGTTCAACCGGACAGAGGCAATAAAAGCGCTTGAAATTGGTGTCTGGTTTGTGTTTGGTTTTTTGCGCAAAACCCTACATCTAGGGTTTTTTTAGCGCCGGGCTACAAGATAATGCGTTTTGGGGGGCGATTGCAACGTACTGCCTGTGGATAAACCTGTGCGTAAATTGTGTGTGAAAGAGGGAACCGGCGTGTAGGCCGCGACCTTGCTGGACCGGACCTTTTTTCAGCAATTTTCAACGATCGAAACGGCCGGGCGGATTTTTAAGGGCGCGAACCCTACCACAAAAAACCCTGTTGTCCGAACGCATTTACCCGCTTGTGTTCTCGACGGGCGGCGTTTATACAATCGGCCCAGCGTGTATACATATTTGTCCTCCCGAATCATTACAAAAAGACGGGTGGATCCTTCCTTATTGGTGTTTTGGCAAGCAGAGGTCACCCGTGGAGCAAGAAGCCTGGCAGGTATTGATAGTGGAGGACGACCAGCGACTGGCCGAACTGACCCGCGATTACCTGGAAGCCAATGGCCTGCGTGTATCGATCGAAGGGGATGGTGCGTTCGCTGCGAATCGCATCATCAAGGAACAACCGGACCTGGTGATCCTCGACCTGATGCTCCCCGGTGAAGATGGCCTGAGCATTTGCCGCAAGGTCCGCGCCCGATATGACGGCCCGATCCTGATGCTCACCGCCCGCACCGACGACACCGACCAGATTCTCGGCCTGGACCTGGGGGCTGACGACTACGTGTGCAAACCGGTACGTCCGCGTCTGCTGCTGGCGCGTATCCAGGCGCTGTTGCGTCGCAGTGAAACGCCCGAAGTCGCCCCGGAAAAACAGCGGCGTCTACAGTTCGGCCCGCTGATCGTCGACAACGCCTTGCGCGAAGCCTGGTTGCAGGGCAACGGTATCGAACTGACCAGCGCCGAATTCGACCTGCTCTGGCTATTGGTGGCCAATGCAGGGCGCATCCTTTCCCGGGAAGAGATCTTCACCGCGCTGCGAGGCATCGGCTATGACGGTCAGGACCGCTCCATCGATGTGCGTATCTCGCGTATCCGCCCTAAGATCGGCGATGACCCGGAGCATCCACGGCTGATCAAGACCGTGCGTAGCAAAGGCTATCTGTTCGTTCCCGAGGCTTGCGTAGACCAGACCCTGTGAACTCGATCTTCCTGCGCATCTATGGCGGCATGTGCGCCGCGCTGATCCTGGTGGCGGTGCTCGGTGTACTGGCGTTGCACCTGCTCAATGAGGTGCGCAGCGAGCAATACCGCGAGCGCCTGGCCCACGGCACGTTTTCGCTGATGGCCGACAACCTGCAACCGATGAACCAGACCGAGCGCCACCGGGCCTTGCTGGTGTGGGAGCGGCTGCTGGGTATTCCGCTGGCGCTGAAAACTTTTGCCGAGACTGACCTCGACCTGACCCAGCGCACCCGTGTGTTGCGCGGCCAGGCATTGGTGGAACAGACCGGGCCGCACGCGGCGAAGGTGTACAAGCTGGTCAGCGACAAGGAACAGTTGATGCTCACCGGGGAGGTGCAACAGATCAGCGAGCAGCTGGCCCGGGCGACCATCTACCTGTTGACCGATGAACTGGTGCGCACCCCGGTAGCCGACCAGCCCTTGCGCCTGGCGCAATTGAAGGAAAGCAAGGGCTTCGGCTTCGACCTGCGCCTGGTCACGGTTGACGAGGCGGATATGGACGAAGACCAGAGCCGCCGGGTGTCCGAGGGTGACACCGTGATGGCGCTGGGCAAGGGGGGGGATTCGATCCGGGTGTTTGCCGGCATGGTGGGCACGCCGTGGGTCCTGGAAATCGGCCCGTTGTATCAGATGAATCCTTATCCGCCGGAGTGGCTGGTGCTGATCGCTGCGCTGGGCCTGACGCTGATCGGTTTGATCGTCTATCTGCTGGTGCGTCAGCTCGAGCGACGCTTGCGTGGCCTCGAAGCCGCCGCCACGCGCATTGCCAAGGGCAGCCTGGAAACCCGCGTGCCGGCGCGCGGTGCGGACTCGGTGGGACGGCTGGCCTCGGCGTTCAACGGCATGGCCGAACACTTGCAGCAGTTGCTGGCGATCCAGCGCGAACTGGTGCGCGCGGTGTCCCACGAATTGCGCACACCAGTGGCACGCCTGCGCTTTGGCCTGGAGATGATCGGCTCGGCCACCACGCCGCAAGCCCTGGAAAAATACTGTCAGGGCATGGATCACGACATCGAGGACCTCGACCGGCTGGTGGACGAGATGCTGACCTACGCGCGGCTCGAGCAGGGCTCGCCGGCACTGAACTTTCAGCGGATCGATCTGGATGCCCTGGTCAATCAGGTGATTGAAGAACTGGCGCCATTGCGCGCCGACGTTACGGTGCAACGCGGGTTGTGCCTGTCGGCCGCCGATAACGATGACGCCTGGGTCGAGGCTGAGCCGCGCTACCTGCATCGGGCGATCCAGAACCTGGTGACTAATGCCATGCGCCACGCGCAATCCCGAGTGACCATCAGCTATCAGGTGGGGCAGCAGCGATGCCGGGTGGATATCGAGGATGACGGGCCGGGTGTGCCGGAGTCGGCGTGGGAGAAAATCTTCACGCCGTTCCTGCGTCTCGACGACAGTCGCACCCGTGCTTCTGGAGGCCATGGGTTAGGCCTGTCCATTGTGCGACGCATCATCCATTGGCATGACGGGCGCGCGTTGATCGGCAAGAGCAAGAGCCTGGGCGGGGCGTGCTTCAGTCTGAGTTGGCCGCGCAATCAGGAGAAGCGTTGAACCTTGTGTTGTCTGTTGCGGCCCCATCGCGAGCAGGCGCCAATAAACTTCAGGCCTTGATGCTGACCAGACTCAACAACTGCCCATCCTTGACCCCGAACTGCGCATCCAGCTCAGTGCCGTTGCGCCATTCGCTGGACAAATCCGTGAGCAATCGCAACCGCACCTCACCCGACTCACGCCACTCCAGCACTTCGGCGTGTTCGAAATAAAAGCGTTGCTGGACGATCGGATAGAGTGCCTTGAACAGGCTTTCCTTGACCGAGAAAGTCAGGGTGACCAGCAACGCCTGTTGATCGTGACCACCTGCCGCCATGCGCTGTAGCTCCGGCGGGTTGAGGATTTCGCCGGCCAGGCGTTCGGCCCGATCTGCATTGAGCAGGTTTTCCAGGTCCATGCCCAGGCCGCGCCAATGGCTTTTGTTCGCCACGATGGCCGCCGCCCGGCCGGTGCTGTGGGTGATCGAGCCAGTGATATGAGCAGGCCAGACCGGTGCCCGGTCTTCACCGATGGCCGGAATGAAGCTCAATCCTTCGAGCCGCTGTAACGCGGCCCGGGCGCACACCCGCCCGGCGAGAAACTCCGCCTGCCGTTTGGCCACCGAGCGCTGAATGCTCGCCGGCGCCTCCACAGCGCTGCGCTGAAAGTCATCGCTGGCCAGTCGTGCGCTATCGAAGTGAGTGCTCAGCAGGACCGTATCGGGCAGCACGAACGGCAGCGGCCAATGGTCATCGAGGGGCGTGCAGCAGACGGGCAGGGCGGGGGCTGGATTCATGTCGGGCATTTTGCCGGGTTGGCTTGAGGCTGGGTAGTGGCAGATGGCTTTTGTGGCGAGGGAGCCCCTTCGCCACAGAGCACGGTGTCAACCAAAGATCTTTTTGAAGAAAGCCTGCATGTCCGCCCATGACTTTTCATCCGCGGCCTTGTTGTAGCCAATGTCCGGTCCGCCATGGTCGCCATGGCTTAACCGGTCGGCATCCGGGTTGCTGAAGCCGTGCCTGGCGCCGTCGAGGCTGACGAACTTGTAGTCGGCGCCGGCCTTGTCCATCTCACTCTTGAAAGCCGTGATGTTTTCCGGGGTGACGATGCTGTCCAGCGCCCCGTGCTCCACCAGGATTTTTGCTTTGACGCTGCCTGGCGTTGCTGGCGTATTGGTCGCCAGGGCACCATGGAAACTCACCACCCCCGCCAGCGGCACACCCTGGCGCGCGGCATTGAGCACTACGCCACCGCCAAAGCAGTAGCCGATGGCGGCGATTTTATGCGGATCGGTTTGCGGTTGTTTCTTCAGCAGGTCGAGCCCGGCCTGAAACCTCGCGCTCGACACGGCACTGTCTTTTGCCACGGCTTGCATGAAGGCCATGGCGTCTTTGGGGTGCTCGGTATTCTTGCCGTCACCGTACATGTCGATGGCCAGGGCGCTGTAGCCCAGGCCGGCGAGATCCCGGGCGCGACGCTTGGCGTAGTCGTTCAGACCCCAGAACTCATGTACCACCAGGACCCCGGGGCGCGGGCCTTTGATGGCATCGTCATAAGCGTAATAGCCGATCATTTTCGTGCCATCGGCACTTTGGTAGGGGATTTCCCGGGTCTGGATGGCGGCCTGACTGAGCCCGCTCAGGGCCAGCAGGAGGACAGCGAGGAACAGGCGCATGGTCGAATCTCCTGTTGAAACGTGTCGAAACATTCGGGAGGGGGCGGTTCAGCCCAGGTTCAGAGTGCGTTCAGGGGGAGTTCAGGGCACGGTGAGTAACCTTGCCCCGTACCCAAAAAACAAACGGCACATGAGGTAACTCCCAAATGACTGGATTCAAAAAACTGCTTCTGGCAATCACGGTTCTGGGCGCAAGCACCGCAGCCTTCGCGTCCGACGACAACTTCGCCAGCCTTACTCTTGGACAGACCAGCGACAAGGTCAAAAAATCCCACGCCCTGAACGACAACCTCAATCACCCGAACGCCGATGGCGTGATCGGCAAGGACACCACCTGGGGTGTTCGTCTAGGCCAGCAAAATACCAAGGGCCGGTACTACGCGACTTACGACAATGTATCGGGCTCGCACAACGGCATTAAACTGCGTCAGGAAAACCTCCTGGGCAGCTACGATCTGTTCTACCCGGTGGGCGGCAGCACCAAGCTGTTCGGTGGTGCCACGGCCGGCCTGACCAAAATGACTCAGGAGTCGCCAGGCTTCAGCCGCGACAGCAATATCGGCTATGCCATCGGTGGCCAGGTGGGTGTGCTGCAACAGGTTTCGCAGAACGTCTCGGTTGAACTGGGTTACCGTTACCTGCGCAGCAACGCCAGCACTGAGATGAGCGAGCGCGGTGGCAGCAAGCAGGGTTCGCTGGACCTGACCAGCAGCGCCCAGACTTACCTGTCCGCCAACTACGCTTTCTGACAAGCGTTTCGTGAACGGCCTGCGCCGGATCAGCCCGAGTGACTGATCCGGCGTTGCCTTGTTAGCTATTGAGGTGCGACGTTGCGCCTCTGGAGATGTTGATTTGCCCGGGAGAGCGTTATGAAACTGCTGGTCGTCGAAGATGAAGCGCTGCTGCGTCATCACCTGCAAACCCGCCTGACGGAGAGCGGCCACGTGGTCGAATCCGTGGCCAACGCCGAGGAGGCGCTGTACCAGGCCGCACAGTTCAACTTTGACCTGGCGGTAATCGACCTCGGTCTGCCGGGCATGAGCGGGCTCGACCTGATCCGCCAGTTGCGATCAAGTGGCAAAACCTTCCCGATCCTGATCCTCACTGCGCGCGGCAACTGGCAGGACAAGGTCGAAGGCCTGGCCGCTGGCGCCGACGATTACGTGGTCAAGCCGTTTCAGTTCGAAGAACTGGAGGCCCGCCTGAATGCCTTGCTGCGCCGCTCCTGTGGTTTCACTCAGTCAACCATCGTCGCTGGCCCGTTGCTGCTGGACCTGAACCGCAAGCAGGCGTCCCTCGACGAACAGCCATTGGCGCTGACCGCGTACGAATACCGTATTCTCGAATACCTGATGCGCCATCATCAGCAAGTGGTGCCCAAGGACCGCCTGATGGAACAGCTCTACCCGGATGACGACGAGCGTGATCCGAATGTGATCGAGGTTCTGGTCGGCCGTCTGCGCCGCAAGCTGGAGGGGCCGGGCGGGTTCAAACCGATCGACACCGTGCGCGGCCTGGGCTACCTGTTCAATGAGCGTTGCACTTGATCCGCTCGCTACGCATTCGCTTGATGCTCGCCGCCACGCTGTTGGCGGTGTTGTTCATGCTGGCGTTGCTGCCGGCCATGCAGGGTGCCTTCAGCCTGGCGTTGCAGGACTCCATCGAGCAGCGTCTGGCTTCGGACGTGACCACGCTGATCTCTGCCGCCCGGGTGGAGAACAACAGCCTGCAGATGCCGGCGCAATTGCCTGACGAGCGCTTCAACCTCACCGACAGCCGATTGCTCGGCTACATCTATGACCGTGAAGGGCATCTGGTCTGGCGCTCGAAGGCGACACAGGAAGAACGCATCAATTACAAGCCGCGCTACGACGGACGTGGTAACGAGTTCGCGCGGATCCGCGAAGCCAATGGCCAGGAGTTCTTCGTCTACGACGTCGAGGTCAAGTTGCTCGGCGGCAAGAGTGCAGCCTTCAGCATCGTTGCCCTGCAGCCGGTTCGCGAGTACGAACTGACCCTCGAAGGCCTGCGGGAAAATCTCTACCTGGGTTTTGGTGCGGCACTGCTGGTGCTGTTGGCGTTGTTGTGGATCGGTCTGACCTGGGGCTTGCAGGCATTGCGGCGCTTGAGCCAGGAACTGGACCAGATTGAAGGTGGCACCCGCGAAAGCCTCAGTGAAGAACATCCCCGGGAATTGCTGCGCCTGACCGGTTCTCTCAACCGGTTGCTGCACAGTGAGCGTGAGCAGCGCAGTCGTTACCGTGATTCCCTCGATGACCTGGCTCATAGCCTGAAAACGCCGCTGGCGGTGTTACAAGGCGTCAGTGAGGATCTGGCCCAGCGTCCGGAGGATCGCGATCAGGCGTGGGTGCTGCAAACCCAGATCGAACGCATGAGCCAGCAGATCAGCTACCAGTTGCAGCGCGCCAGCCTGCGCAAAAGCGGTCTGGTACGTCATCAGGTGCGCTTGCACCCGGTGCTGAAAAGCCTGTGCGATACGCTCGACAAGGTCTATCGCGACAAGCTCGTGCACGTCGCGTTCGACCTGCCCGACCCGTGCTACGTACCGATCGAGCAGGGCGCTCTATTGGAGATGATGGGCAACCTGCTGGAAAACGCCTATCGCCTGTGCCTCGGCGAAATACGTATCAGCGTGCGTGAAACCCTCAGCGGCACCGAGTTGTGTGTCGAGGACGACGGCCCCGGCGTACCACAGGATCAGCGCGCACGGATTCTCGAGCGCGGCGAGCGCCTGGACCGTCAGCACCCGGGGCAGGGTATCGGCCTGTCGGTGGTCAAGGACATCATCGAGAGCTACAGCGCCAAACTGACCTTGGGCGATTCACCGATGGGTGGGGCGGCGTTCCGGATTCTTTTTCCGGTGGTTTGAACGGGTATTTGATAGCGGTCTTTTCGGGCCGCTACAGGCGTCAAGCGTTAAACGACCGGCAACAATGTTTTGTTGGCGTTCAGCCGTTTGGTGGCAGGTAATAAGCCTCGCCATATTGACGACATGCACACGCAGAGCCTGTGTTGGTTGCATGAGTGGATAGGGGCTGAAGCGTTACAAGCCACCAAGGGAGATTAAAATGGAAAGGAAGAAAGTTTGGCTGACATTTGATGACGGTCCTCGGCAAGCCCAGACCGAAACCGTGCTCGAAACACTGGAGCTGTTTGATATCAAGGCAACGTTTTTTATTGTTGGCAATCTGGTTGCCAGGCATGGCGAGCGTATCAAGCGCATCCTGGGCGAAGGGCACCGGATCGGCAATCATACTTACGATCATCTAAGACTGGTCGGCCAGGACAAAGACACCATCATCGATCAAATCAAGATGACGGAGCAGGCACTGACTCCCTACCAGCAGCCGGACCTGATCATGAGGCCGCCTTATGGCGCACACGATGCGATGGTTGATCGCACTGTCGCCGAGTTGGGGTACCGGCAGGTTCTCTGGAGCGTGGATACCCTGGACTGGAACAGCAACTACCAACCGGGGGGCTGGGTATCCCATGGTGTTGAGCAAATAAGGAAAAGAAAGAACTCCATTGTGCTGATGCATGACATACACGCGACCACGGCCAATAATCTTGGACGTTTCATCGGACAAATAAAGCTGTTGGGCGATGTGGATTTCGAATCACCAGCAACACTGGCGATTCCGCCGGTCAGTCAGTTGAATATGTATGTGGTTGTAAGGGGCGATACATTGTCCAAAATTGCCAGAGAGTTTTATGGTGATGCTGCCAAGTACCCACTGATCTTTAATGCGAACAGGTCGGTGCTGGATCATCCAGATAAAATTTATCCTGGCTTGTCACTGATCATCCCGCCTTTAGAGTAAGCGTTCGCAAAACCTGGATGGGGTATTTTCAGGGGTGTACGGGAGGACACCAGTGATCACTGCGCAACGCGGGTGCTGAAACTCAGCTCTCCTGCGCCCGATAAGCCCCCGGCGTCAGCCCCGTCCACTTCTTGAATGCCCGGTGAAACGCTGACGGCTCGGAAAACCCCAGCTGCTCGGCGATCTGTTGCAACGACAGGTCAGCGCGGCTCAGGTGATAAATCGCGATGTCCCGGCGCAACTGGTCCTTCAATTCCTGAAAACTCGAACCCTCTTCCCGCAAATGCCGGCGCAAGGTCTGCGGGCTGATGTGCAGGTGGGCGGCCACGGCTTCCAGGTCGGGCCAGCGTGAGCTGTCGCGACTGAGCAGGCGCCGCAGGCGGCTGCTCAAACTGTCGCCATCGTCCGGACGCGAGAGCAGGTCGGCGGGGGAGCGCTCGAGGAAATGCTTGAGGGTGCGTTCATCCTGCAACAGCGGCATGGCCAGGTAGCGGCTGTGAAACAACAGGCTGCTCTGAGGCCTGGAAAACTCAAGCGGACAGGAAAACAGCAGGTCGTACTCGGCGCCGTGTTCGGGCCGCGGGTAGCTGAATGTGGCCTGTTCCAGGCGAATGCGCTGGCCGATCAGCCAGCTGCCGAAACGGTGCCAGATCACCAGCAGGCTTTCGCTGAGGAAATGATCCGGGTCCCAAAGCTGCGAGTCGTCCAGGCTCAGGCGCACCCATTCATCTTCGCGGCTCAGGGTCAAACGCGGAGCGCCGGGGAATAGGCTATAAAACAATAAGCCGCGATTGAGTGCCTTATCCAGGCTGCGGCAGTGAATCACGGCATGGCACATCATCGCGAAGCTGCCCGGCTTGCTCGGGGCTTGCCCGAACCCCAGGTACTCGTCATCCAGTGCCAGCCATAACGCCTGGATCAGTTGGGTGAATTGTTCCGGCGCGATGCGTGCCCGGGGCTCGTCCAGCAACTCGGGGCTGATCCCCAGTTGTTGTAGCAGGCTGGAATAGTTGTAGCCGTGCCGACGCGCACCACCAAGGGCGGCGCGGGCGAAATGACTGGCAATGGTGCGTTCGCGCATGGCAGCAGATCTGACCGTTGATCGACGGATGGTAGCTGCGCACCGCGGGCATGAACAGGGCGGATATCCGCCAAATAGCAGGACGACTTTTGATGGATGGGCGGAAATCCGCCACATGCTTGTAACCGTCCGGTGACAGGGAATTCGCTGCGACCCCAGAGATCAAAAGGCTTGTAGGGTTTTTACGGAAGGTGGCACGGGCCTTGCGATACAACGTGCAGATGCCTGCCGTTGCGCAGCTCGAAAAAACAAATCCCTCCAGTGCAGGAGGGTTCGCAATTGTGGTGTTGCGGGCAACAGATGGATGTTGTCACCGGGCACCCTTGAGGAACTTTGCAATGACGACTCGTCAGCCACTGTACAAATCCCTGTATTTCCAGGTGATCGTTGCAATTGTCATCGGTATTTTGCTCGGTCACTTCTATCCGCAGCTCGGTGTGGCGGTAAAGCCGCTGGGTGACGGGTTCATCAAACTGATCAAAATGATCATCGCCCCGATCATCTTCTGCACCGTCGTCAGTGGTATCGCCGGCATGCAGGACATGAAAGCGGTCGGCAAGACCGGCGGCTACGCGCTGCTGTACTTCGAGATCGTTTCGACCATCGCCCTGCTGGTCGGTCTGGTCGTGGTCAACATCGTGCAGCCAGGCAATGGCATGCACATCGACGTCGCCACCCTTGATGCCTCCAAGGTTGCCGCTTATGTTGCGGCCGGCGCTGACCAAAGCGTCGTCGGCTTCCTGCTGAACGTGATCCCGGCCACCATTGTCGGCGCCTTCGCCACCGGTGACATCCTGCAAGTGCTGATGTTCTCGGTGATCTTCGGTTTCGCCCTGCATCGCCTGGGTGCCTACGGCAAGCCGCTGCTGGACTTCATCGATCGCTTCGCCCACGTGATGTTCAACATCATCAACATGATCATGAAGCTCGCGCCAATCGGTGCCTTCGGTGCCATGGCGTTCACCATCGGTGCCTACGGTGTCGGTTCGCTGGTGCAGCTGGGTCAACTGATGGCGTGCTTCTACATCACTTGCCTGCTGTTCATCTTGGTCGTGCTGGGCTCCATCGCCCGTCTGCACGGCTTCAGCGTGCTGAAAATGATCCGCTACATCCGTGAAGAACTACTGATCGTGCTGGGTACTTCTTCTTCGGAATCGGTACTGCCACGCATGCTGATCAAGATGGAGCGTCTGGGCGCGCAGAAATCTGTCGTGGGTCTGGTGATCCCGACCGGTTACTCATTCAACCTCGACGGTACTGCCATCTACCTGACCATGGCCGCGGTGTTCATTGCTCAGGCAACCGATACGCACATGGACATCACGCACCAGATCACCCTGCTGGTGGTGTTGCTGCTGTCCTCCAAAGGCGCTGCGGGCGTGACCGGTAGCGGTTTCATCGTACTGGCTGCGACCCTGTCCGCCGTGGGCCACCTGCCGGTTGCCGGCCTGGCGCTGATCCTCGGCATCGACCGCTTCATGTCTGAAGCCCGTGCCCTGACCAACCTGGTCGGCAACGCCGTTGCCACTGTCGTTGTGGCCAAGTGGGTCAAGGAACTGGACACCGACGTGTTGCAAGCGGAGCTGGCTTCGGGCGGTCGCGGCATTGCCGACGAGCCTAAAGACGATGTTTTGGGGCACGTCGAAGAGGTAGCCCCGGCTAACGCCAAGTAAGCCTTGTTGTAATGAAAAACCCGCTTCGGCGGGTTTTTTCATGCCCGGCGATTGAGCGCAACGGTCACTGCACATGGCGCATAAGGTGATTGCCGCAATGCCAGCGGCTGCCTAGGCTGGGTGCATCGTTAAGGGAGAACGCTCATGCTCGGTCCACTGGCATCACTCAAGGTTCTGGATTTCTCGACATTGCTGCCGGGGCCGTTCGCTTCGTTGCTGCTGGCGGACATGGGCGCCGAAGTGCTGCGCATCGAATCACCGACCCGCATGGATCTGCTGCGGGTATTGCCGCCCCATGATCAAGGCGTGTCAGCCAGTCATGCCTATCTCAACCGCAACAAGCGCAGCCTCGCCCTGGACCTCAAGCAGCCCGAGGCGCTGGAGGTGATCAGGTCGTTGCTGCAGGATTACGACATTGTGCTCGAGCAGTTCCGTCCGGGTGTCATGGAGCGTCTGGGCCTGGGTTACGAAGCCCTGAAGGCGATCAATCCGAAACTGATTTATGTATCGATCACCGGCTACGGCCAGACCGGCCCCTACAAGGACCGCGCCGGCCATGACATCAACTACCTGGCCCTGTCCGGGCTGGCGAGTTACACCGGCCGAGCCGACAGTGGGCCGCTGCCGTTGGGCATGCAGGTGGCGGATGTCGCCGGTGGCTCGCTGCACGGGGTGATTGGCTTGCTGGCGGCGGTCATTGCCCGGCAGCAAACCGGTCAGGGCCAGTGCCTGGATGTCAGCATGACCGACTGCGCGTTCAGCCTGAATGCGATGGCGGGTGCCGGGTATCTGGCCTGTGGCGTCGAGCCGGGACCGGAAAACCAGGTGCTCAACGGCGGCAGCTTCTACGATTACTACCGCTCTCGGGATGGGCGCTGGCTGTCGGTGGGCAGCCTGGAGCCGGCGTTCATGAAACAGTTGTGTACGGCGTTGGGGCTGGAGGATTTGGCCGGCCTCGGCCTGTCTCCGCAACCGGCTCATCAGAAACAGCTTAAAGACGCGCTGAGGGTCGAATTCGAAAAGCATGACTTTGCCGATTTGCGCGCGCTGTTCGCCGAACTGGATGCTTGTGTCGAGCCGGTGTTGGACCTCGGAGAAGCGCTGCGTCATCCGCAGTTGCAGGCGCGGGGAGTGGTCACCGACGTGCCGCGGGGCGACGGTTCAAGCCAGGCGCAGATGGCTTGTCCGCTGAAGTTTTCGCAAGGATTGCCTGAGCCCCGGCATATTGGTGCGTCGCTGGGGCAGCATACGGATCAGGTGTTGGGGGAGTTGGGGTTTAGCATTGAGCGGATCGAGCAGTTGCGGCGGGCCAAGGTGATTCTTTAGTGCCTGTCAGGCCGCCATCGCGAGCAAGCTCGCTCCCACACTGGGTTTGTGTCACGCCACAGATTCCCTGTGGGAGCGAGCTTGCTCGCGATGAGGCCAGTCCAAACACCAAAAGTCCAACTACTCGATCCGCATTTCTCCACTGAACACCAGGGTATTGCGACACCGTCGGCACAAGTACCGCCGTCCCTGCCGAACCAGGCTGTGGCGCTGCGCCGAGAACGGGAAGTCGCTGTCAGCGCACGGGCACTTGTAGATGTAGCGGGTCACGCGGCGACGTTTGACGTCATAGGTGTGGCAGCGGTTGGGTGGCAGTTCGTACACGCCGCGCATGATCAATTGCCACTCTTCGCCGTGGGGCTGGATGCGGTCGCCGAACAGCTGATGGGCGATCAGGTGTGCGACTTCATGGGCCACGGTCTGCTTGAGGAAATCTTCGGTGTTTTCCCGGTACAGCTGCGGGTTGAAGCGCAGCAGGTTCTCGTGCAAATGCGCGACACCGGCTTTTTGCCCGCGCAGCTTGAGGCTCACCACGGGGCGTTTGAAAGGTCGTTTGAAAAAGGATTCAGCTAGTTGGAAACAGTCTTCGACGCGGGTATTGAGTTGCTCGGGCATGCTTGATGGATCTCCAGAGCGGTCGAGTATGCCGCAACCCTCTGACCTTGCGAATCGCCAAGGTGCCGAATGGTCGTGTGCCTGTTCGTTGCTGAAGAATGAAAAGGCCGCCTTGCGGCGGCCTGTGTCGGTAGTTTCCGATTATCACTGATGAGTGGCTAACTGGTGTAGACCGGCCCCACGCCGAGTCCCCAGACAATCACAGTGAACGCCATGATGGCGACCAGCACCACCAAGCCTACGGCGAGCACCGAACTTGAAAACAGGAAGCCCTCGTCAGATGGAATGTTCATGAATGTCGGTAGGCCCACGTACAGCAAGTACACCGTGTAGCAGACGGCTGCGGTGCCGATGATCATCCCCAGCCACAAGTGCGGGTACAAGGCGGCGAGGCCACCGATGAACAGCGGTGTTGCGGTGTAGGTTGCAAATGCAATGCAGCGGGCGAGGCTTGGGTTGGCGTCATACGTGCGGGCCATCCAGTGAATGAATGCGCCCATGACCGCGACACCGCCGAGCATCGCCAGGTACGACATGACCGTCATCCAGATCGCGCTTTCTACGGTCAACATCACGGGAGGCCGATTGCCGATGACCCAGCCAACCTGTGTGGTGCCAATAAAGGCAGACACGGCGGGGATCGCCGCCAGGATCAGGGTATGGGTCAGGTACATGTGGCTGATGCTTTCCTCCTGGTCGCCACGGATTTCTTTCCATTCTTGGTCAGGGTGGGTGAAGAGCCCCACTACGTGATGGATCATGCCAGTCACTCCTCTTGTTTTTACCGTCGCCCCCCAGTGGAGCGCCTACGGGCCAATACGGCCAAGCAAGTCATAGGTCTGAAATTTGTATGCGACCTTATGTCGCAGTATAGGGAGGAGTTTCCCCAGAGGGAGTAGGGGCTTTAGAGCAAATCGCGCTGTAAACACAATTGTTAATCGCCGCCGGGTCTGTGCCGAACAGCCCTTTTGGCGAGGCACTTCGCCCCTGAGGTGTTTTTGCGTAAAATGCCCGCCTTTCGTCACACCTCACGGATTTCGCGTCATGGGCACTCTCACGGTCAACCAGAACAAACTGCAAAAGCGCCTTCGCCGACTGGCCGGTGAGGCGGTTGCCGATTTCAACATGATTGAAGACGGCGACAAGGTCATGGTCTGCCTGTCCGGTGGCAAGGACAGCTACACCATGCTCGATGTGCTGATGCACTTGCAGAAGGTCGCCCCGATCAAGTTCGAGATCGTGGCCGTGAACATGGACCAGAAGCAGCCGGGTTTCCCGGAGCACGTTCTGCCGGCCTACCTCAAAGAGCTGGGCATCGAGTACCACATCGTCGAGAAAGACACCTACTCGGTGGTCAAGGAGTTGATCCCGGAAGGCAAGACCACCTGCTCGCTGTGCTCGCGCCTGCGTCGCGGCACGCTCTACACCTTTGCCGATGAAATCGGTGCGACCAAGATGGCCCTCGGTCACCACCGCGACGACATCGTCGAGACGTTCTTCCTGAACATGTTCTTCAACGGTTCGCTCAAGGCCATGCCACCGAAGCTGCGCGCCGACGATGGGCGCAACGTGGTGATCCGCCCGCTGGCCTACTGCAACGAAAAAGACATCCAGGCCTACTCGGACTTCAAGCAATTCCCGATCATCCCGTGCAACCTCTGTGGTTCTCAGGAGAACCTGCAGCGTCAGGTGGTCAAGGAAATGCTGCAGGACTGGGAGCGCAAGACCCCGGGCCGTACCGAGAGCATTTTCCGCAGCCTGCAGAACGTGATCCCGTCGCAACTGGCGGATCGCAATCTGTTCGACTTCACCAGCCTCAAGATTGACGAGTCCGCGGCATCGCGCTTCGTCAACGTGGTCAACCTCTGACCCCAATTACTGTGGGAGCGAGCTTGCTCGCGATTGCGTCATGTCAGTCGACATCAATGTTGAATGACGCACCGCCATCGCGAGCAAGCTCGCTCCCACAGGTTTTTCGTTTTATTTCAGATTACTGGAGAGGGCATGCGCGACTACAAGTGGCTGAACGAGTACTGCTTGAACCGTTTCGGTTCGGCGGCTGAACTGGAAGCCCATCTGCCCGTCCCCAAAACCCCGGCGCAACTGCGCAAGATCAGCGACGATCGCTACCTCTCGATGATGGCGCTACGAGTATTCCGCGCCGGGCTCAAGCACAGCCTGGTGGATGCCAAGTGGCCGGCCTTCGAAGAAGTGTTCTTCAAGTTCGACCCGGAAAAAGTCGTGCTGATGAGCGCCGAGCACCTTGAGCGCCTGATGCAGGACACGCGGATCATCCGTCACCTGGGCAAGCTCAAGAGTGTGCCGCGCAATGCGCAGTTCATATTGGACGTGGCCCATGAAAAGGGCAGCTTCGGCGCGCTGATCGCCGACTGGCCGGTGACCGATATCGTCGGGCTCTGGACCTTCCTGAAAAAACGCGGACATCAGTTGGGCGGACTGTCTGCCCCGCGCTTCCTGCGCATGATCGGCAAGGACACCTTTGTGCCGAGCTACGACGTGGTGGCGGCATTGAATGCGCAGGACATCATCGACAAGGTGCCGAGCAGTCTGCGCGACCTGGCGTTGGTGCAGGACGTGTTCAACCAGTGGCATGAGGAAAGTGGCGGGCGGCCGATGAGCCAGATTTCCATGATGCTGGCCTATACCGTCAATCATTGAGACCGTATCGCGCTATCGCGAGCAAGCTCGCGATGGCGTCAGGTCAGGCGACGGAGGTTTTGCCCTCGCCAGCCAACTTACGGTTCAACTGATACCGCCAGCGCACATACAACAGTGCCGAGCAAAACACCGCCAGGCTCGCGGCCATCTCCTGCAAACCGAAGATTTGCCGGTTTGGGTCATAGGCCGCCAATGCGCCCTTGATGAAATACAGGTTCACCACAAAGCACATCCACGAATGCCCGCGCGGGCTGCCGACGATCATCCCCGGCGCCAAAATCAGCAGTGGCACCAGTTCGATCAGCAGAATCACCCATGGCCGGGCGCCGTGCAGGTCGGCGACCAGCAGGTAGTAGACGCATAGCAGTCCCACCAGGCCCAAAAAGCACAGCAGGCTGATGACACGCATGGCCCGCACCCGCGGCTCAAGCCAGTCAATGGCGGGCAGAATCTTCGGCTTTTTCGCCACCTCAGCTCTCCAGTTTCTGTGCAGTCTTGGCCAGGCGCATACCCAGCGCGCGGCACAGCGCCACTTCATGGGCATCCAGACCGCTTTTGCCGTCGGCACCGGCGTGGTGGCTGGCGCCGTATGGCGTACCGCCGCCCTGGGTTTCCAGTAGCGCCGACTCGCTGTAGGGCAGGCCGGTGATCAGCATGCCGTGGTGCAGCAGTGGCAGCATCATCGATAGCAGCGTGGTTTCCTGGCCGCCGTGCAGGCTCGCGGTGGAGGTGAATACACCCGCCGGTTTGCCCACCAGGGCGCCGGTCAGCCACAGGTTGCTGGTACCATCGAGGAAATACTTGAGCGGCGCGGCCATGTTGCCGAAGCGGGTCGGGCTGCCGAGTGCCAGGCCGGCGCAGTTCTTCAGGTCGTCGAGGCTGGCATAGAGCGCGCCTTCGTCGGGAATCTCCGGCGAAACGGCTTCGCACTCGCTGGAAATCGCCGGCACCGTGCGCAGGCGGGCCTCAAGCCCGGCCTGTTCGATGCCACGGGCGATCTGCCGGGCCATTTCGTTGGTCGAGCCGCTGCGGCTGTAGTACAGAACCAGAATGTACGGTGCACTCATGGCAACAGTTCCAGGATCTGCTCCGGTGGGCGGCCGATGATGGCTTTGTCACCGACTTCGAGAATCGGTCGCTCCATCAGTTTCGGGTGGGCGGCGATGGCGGCAATCAATTGCGCTTCGCTCAGGCTGCTGTCGGCCAGGTCGAGGGTTTTGTACTCGTCTTCGCCGGTGCGCAGCAATTGCCGGGCGCTGATCCCGAGTTTGCCCAGCAGGCTCTGGATTTGCGCGGCGTCCAGCGGAGTGTCCAGATAGCGGACCACGGTCGGGGTCAGGCCACGGGCTTCAAGCAGTTCGAGCGCACCGCGGGATTTCGAGCAGCGCGGGTTGTGATAAAGCGTCAGATCGGTCATGAGCGGGTCGCATCTTGCGTAAGGTGGCGGCTATTCTAACTGTGCAGCGCGCAATCCAGAACCGTGAGAGGCGATGGGTCGCAGGCGCATTCAATTTTTGACAAGGATCACGACATGACACGGCGACTGGCAGCAGCATTGGCGATCATCGGAGCGTTAATGCTGGGGGGCTGCGGTGGTAATGACTATGGCATCGACCAGGACGGCCACAAGATAGTCTCAGACCGACTGGACGGCAAATGGCTGGTCCTCAACTACTGGGCAGAATGGTGCGGGCCTTGCCGTACCGAGATCCCTGAGTTGAACACCCTGGCCGAGCAGCTCAAGGACAAGAAAATCGGTGTGTTCGGGGTCAACTTCGACAACGTCCAGGGGCAAGAGCTGAAGGGCGCGAGCGAGAAACTGGGGATCAGGTTCACAGTGCTGGCCCAGGACCCTTCCGAACTGTTCGAGTTGCCGCGCAGCGAGGCGTTACCGGTGACGTACATCATCGATAATAAGGGCAAGGTGCGTGAGCAGTTGATGGGTGAACAGACGGCGGCGGGGGTGATGGCGAAGCTTGAAGCGTTGCAGGCGAAGAATTGAGTTGTTCTTGAGAGAAAAGATCGCAGCCTGCGGCAGCTCCTACCGGGCGTACGGCAATCCATACAGGAGTTGCCGCCAGCTACGATCTTTTTGCGGCTGAGGGATCAACCCTCCTCAAGCCACCAACGCAGTGGCTTGCCTTCGGCTGGCCAGAAGCGGATCTGCTCGATCGGGGAGACGTCCCAGCGCTGGACGTTTTCCAGGGCCTGAAGGAAGCGTTTTTCCTGTTCCATCAGCGCCGGCGCGCACAGTTTGCGGGTGCTGCCGATTTTGCCGAAGGTCAGTTTGTCGCCATCAAGGATGTACGGCGCGAACCAGTGGTTGCAGCCTCCATTACCGTAGGCCCGGCCATCTTCACCGAGGGTGATGGTCAGGTGGCTGTAATCCATCAACGGCCGTTCACCGATCCATTCCAGAATGTAGCTACGGTTCTGTTGCAGTTGCACCGGCTCGGCGACGCAGCCCAGCAGGCTGGCTCCGGCCATCGCGCTCAGAGCGAGGCGTTTCATCACGCAGGCTCCTGGCATTTCGGGCACAGGTGTTTCTCGTCGACGGTGGTCCAGCCCAGCTCGGCAATCCGCGCGGTGGCGGCAGGCTTTTCGGCCTTGTTGCCCAGTTTGGCATCGACGGCGAACTCGAAGCTCAGCTCTTTGGCGCAGCTGTCGCAGTTCACTTGCCAGGTATGGATGGCCAGTTCGCCGAATACCGGGCCACTGGCCACCGCGACCCATTGACCGGGCGGGTTGATCAGGTGGCGAACCGTTTCGACGGTCAGGCGCATGGACAAGTCCTTGGCACCCTTGAGGGTCACGACCAGCACGTCGTTGTTGCGAATCGAGCCACCGTTGCCGGTGACCTGATAGCGCCCCGGCACCAGGGCGCGGCATTCGGTGAGGGTGTGTTGCGGGTTCATCAGGCTGTAGCGGAAATCGTGTTCGACCATGGGTCCTCCAAATATGCGCGATATGCTAGCACGGGCTTGCACGTCGCATCGCGCAGGCAGATGACCTTCGATCCATTTCAGTCTCCCGTCACCTGGTTTTCCGGTGTGCCCGCTGCCCAGGCGGCGATGTTGTGCAACGTGGTGGCGGCAATCGCATCCAGCGCTTCGCGGGTCAGAAAAGCCTGGTGCGCGGTGACGATCACGTTGGGGAAGGTCAGCAGCCGGGCCAGCACATCGTCTTGCAGTGGCAGGTCGGAACGGTCCTCGAAGAACAACTGCGCCTCTTCCTCATACACATCCAGCCCCAGGTAACCCAGGCGGCCGTCTTTCAACGCGTCGATCAGCGCCGGGGTGTCCACCAGGCCGCCACGCCCGGTATTGATCAGCATCGCGCCCGGTTGCATGTGCGCCAGGGATTGGCGGTTGATCAAGTGCTTGCTCTGCTCGTTGAGCGGGCAGTGCAGGCTGATGATCTGCGATTCGGCCAGCAGTTGCGGCAGGCTCAGGTAGCGCGCGCCGAGGGCTTCGACCTGCGGGTTGGGGTAGGGGTCGTAGGCCAGTAGCTTGCAGCCAAAACCGTTCATGATTTTGGCGAAGGTGGCGCCAATCTGCCCGGTGCCGACCACACCGACGGTCTTGCCCACCAGATCGAAACCGGTCAGCCCCTGCAGTCTGAAATCCCCTTCGCGGGTGCGGTTATAGGCTCGGTGCAAGCGGCGGTTGAGCGCAAGGATCAGCGCCACCGCATGTTCGGCCACGGCGTGGGGCGAATAGGCCGGGACGCGCACGATGGCCAGTCCCAGGCGCTTTGCCGTCAGCAAGTCGACGTGGTTGTAACCGGCCGAGCGCAGGGCGATCAGGCGTGTGCCACCCGCGGCCAGGCGTTCGAGCACCGCCGCGCCGAGGTCATCATTGATGAACGCGCAGACCGCTTCATACCCTTGGGCCAGCGCCACCGTGTCGAGGCTCAGGCGCGCCGGCTGAAATTGCAACTCGATGCCGGCCGATTGCCCGGCCGCGAGAAAACTGTCGCGGTCGTAGTTCTGGCTGCTGAAAAGAATCGTACGCATGCGGTGCTCCTTGAAGGTGGCCTGCGCCGTTGAGCAAGCCGGCATTCGACAGTCGTCAGGTTAGCTTGCCGGCAGCCCTTCGCGATTGCGCTGCATCAAGCTTTCATGCGCGCCTGGGCTGCCAGGCGATTGATTGCCCGGTCGAGCTCATCCAGTGCCACGCTGGCTTTCGGGTCCTGTTGCTTGAGCAGGGTTTCGCTGCGTTGGCAGGCCGCACGCAATTGCGGTACGCCGCAGTAACGCGTCGCGCCATGCAGGCGATGGACTCGTTCGACCAGGGCGTTGTGGTCGTTGCTTTGCTGAGCAAGTCGGATGGCTTCGCGGTCAGCCTCCAGGGATGCGAGCAGCATCGCCAGCATGTCCGCCGCGAGATCAGCCTTGCCGGCGGCCAGGCGCAATCCTTCCTCGTGGTCGAGCACCAACAGGTCGTGGGCGCCGCCATGCCCATCGCCGGAGCGCTCCGGGCTGTGATTGCGCAGAGCCAGGCCACTCCACTTCAGCACCACCTGCGCCAATTGCCGTTCGCTGATCGGTTTGGTCAGGTAGTCGTCCATGCCGCTTTGCAGCAGCGCGCGTTTTTCGTTGGCCATGGCGTGGGCGGTGAGGGCCACGATCGGCAGCGGCGTGCAATGCCGTTCGCTTTCCCACTGGCGGATCGCCTCGGTGCTCTGGCGGCCGTCCATGCCAGGCATCTGCACGTCCATCAACACCAGATCGAATGTCTCGTTTTGCACCGCCTTGACGGCGGCATAACCGCTCTCCACCGCGAGCACCTTGGCGCCCATGTCTTCGAGCAGGGTCTGCACCAGCATCAGGTTGGCTGGATTGTCGTCGACGCAAAGCACCTTCGGTGCACGGCTCGACACCGGTTCGCCCGGCTCGCTGCGCATCGGGCGCGGGCTGACCAGGTCAGACAGGGAGCGTCGCAGCTTGCGGGTGCAGGCCGGTTTCGCCTGGAGCTGGCTGTGGGGGTTGGGCACGGAAAGATGGAATAGCGTCTGTTCCGTGGTCGGGCACAGCACCAGCACTTTGCAGCCAAGATGCTCGAGGTCCCAGATGTGCTGGTTGAGGCGTTCCGGCGGCATGTCGTTACTGGTAATGCCGAGCACTGCAAGGTCGATTGCCTGATCGGTCTGGTGGGCGGCGGTGACGCCATTGGTCAGGCTTTCCAGGGTATTGAACGGTGTGGTGCTGAGGCCGCAGTCTTCCAGTTGATGCTGCAACGCCTGCCGCGCCAGCTCGTGGTTTTCCAGCACCGCCACCCGGCGTCCGAGCAGCGGCGCGGCGGGCAGGTCTTCGGCATCGTCGCGGGCTTTCGGCAGGTTCAGGCTGATCCAGAATTCCGAGCCTTCACCTGGCGTGCTGTCGACGCCGATCTCGCCGCCCATCTGTTCGATCAGGCGCTTGGAAATCACCAGGCCCAGGCCAGTGCCGCCGGGTTGCCGCGACAGCGAGTTGTCGGCCTGGCTGAAGGCCTGGAACAGGGCGCGCACGTCCTGGTTCGACAGACCGATGCCGGTGTCCTGAATGCTGATGCGCAACTGCACGGTGTCTTCGGTTTCTTCTTCGAGCATGGCACGGGCGACGATGGTGCCTTCGCGGGTGAACTTGATCGCGTTGCTCACCAGGTTCGTCAGGATCTGCTTGAGCCGCAGCGGGTCGCCCACCAGTGACAGCGGTGTGTCGCGATAAACCAGGCTCACGAGTTCCAGCTGCTTGGCGTGGGCGGCCGGGGCGAGGATGGTCAGGGTGTCCTGCAACAGGTCGCGCAGGTTGAACGGAATATGATCGAGCACCAGCTTGCCGGCCTCGATTTTCGAGAAGTCGAGAATCTCGTTGATGATGCCCAGCAGGCTGTCGGCGGATTTTTCGATGGTGCCCAGGTAGTCGAGCTGGCGCGGGGTGAGCTCGCTTTTTTGCAACAGGTGAGTAAAGCCGAGAATGCCGTTGAGCGGTGTGCGGATTTCATGACTCATGTTGGCCAGGAATTCGGACTTGATCCGGCTCGCTTCGAGGGCTTCCTTGCGTGCCAGGTCCAGCTCGATGTTCTGGATCTCGATGGTTTCCAGGTTCTGGCGCACGTCTTCGGTGGCCTGGTCGATGCTGTGCTGCAATTCTTCCTGCGCATTTTGCAGGGTGCCGGCCATGCGGTTGATGCCGGAGGCCAGCTCGTCCAGTTCCTGACTGCCTAGGGGCGGCAAGCGGGTTTCCAGATGACCGTCTTTGAGTTGGGCCACGGCCTGCTTGATCTGGCTCAGTGGCCGATTGATCGTGCGACCCATGCGCAGGGCCAGCAGTGCCGCACCGATCAGTCCCGAAGCGATCAACATCAAGCTGGCGAACAGGCTGCGGTAACCGCGCAACAGCATGCTGTTATGGGACAGTTCAAGTTCGACCCAGCCCAGCAGGCGGTCGGCTTCTTCGGGAATCACGTCCCCGGCCAGGTTGCGGTGTTTGCCGAATACCGGCAGCAGATAACGAGTCGCATCGCTGCCACTGCGGCGCAGCATCTGCGTGCCACCGCCGGAGGGCTTCTGGTTGAGCATGGTCGGGCCGGCGTGGGCCAGCAGCGTGCGGTCGGGAGCCAGGAAGGTCACGGCCCGTACGTCGGTTTGTTCCAGGGCCTGGGTGGCGATGCGTTCAAGCAGTTCGTTGTCCTGATGGCCCATGGCTGGCGCCACCAGCGGGGCCAACTGCTCGGCAATCATTTCGCCGCGCTGCATGAGTTGGGTTTGCAGGTCAGCCTGTTGCATCCAGGTAAAATAACCCCCCAACACCAACGCCATCAGGCTGGTTGGCAACAGGGTCAGCAACAGCACGCGGCCTTTGATTCCCAGTTTCTTGAGCACGCATCTCTCCTGCATCCCGCTATTTATAGGCCGGCACATGCATCCGCCATGCACCACTTGCGCAGTGTAGCGATTTGCTCGCGGGCAATCTTCGTAAAAATGGTGCCGTCATTCGTCGGCCCGGGCGACTCTTTGGCAATACGGAGAAACCGTGGGTTGCCCCTGGCGAGGCAATCTTGAATAATCGCTCAACTGAGAATTGTTTGCAGATAGTCATGACTCCCATCACCGCTGGCCTCCCCCGAATCCTGTCCATCGAAGACGACCTTGTGCTCGGAGCCTACGTTCATGAGCATCTGGACCGCAGCGGCTTCCAGGTGACCTGGTGCCAGAACGGTCAGGAGGGCCTGGACATCGCCCGGCGGCAACCTTTCGACGTGGTGCTGATGGATATTCTGCTGCCGGGCATGGACGGCCTGGCGGTACTGACCCAGTTGCGTCAGAGCCATTCCACCCCGGTGTTGCTGATGTCGGCCCTCGGTGCCGAGGCCGATCGCATCAGCGGCTTTCGCCTGGGGGCTGATGATTACCTGCCAAAGCCCTTCAGCATGGTGGAGTTGCGGGTACGCATCGAAGCCATTCTGCGACGGGTGGCCCTCGACCGTCGGCTCGTACCCGCAGTGCCAGCCCCTTCGATGGACAGCCTGCGTTTCGACGATGAAAGCTTCGAGGTCTTTTATGGCGAACAGGCCGGTGGCCTGACCCGCAGCGAGTATCGGTTGCTGGAGACGCTGCACCGCAGCGCCGACGAAGTGCTGAGCAAAGCCTTCCTTTATCAGCAGGTGCTGCAGCGCGGCTACGCGGCCCATGACCGCAGCCTGGACATGCACATCAGCCAGATTCGCCGCAAGCTCAAGGCCATTGGCTACACCGAGCGCGAAGTGCGCACGGTATGGGGCAAGGGCTACATCCTGAGCGCCGCCGATGAAATGTAACTTGCCGGGCAGGCACTCGCTGTTCTGGAAACTGGCCTGTCTATTGGTCGCTTTCTGTCTGCTGATGATCTGGTTGAGTTGGTCCTGGGGCCGTTACATGGAGGAGCGTAACCAGTTCCTCTCCGATGAGGCCCGCGGCACCCTGTCCGGTTATGCAGCCGAAGCCGAGCAGGCGTGGCAGCAGCGCCAGAGCGCCGGTGTCGATGACTGGCTGCAAGGCATGCATCAGCGGGAAAAAGGCTGGGTCGGTGTCATCGACGGTGATTTGCAGTCCTTGAGCAATCAATCGCTGACGGACAAGGAAGTCGAACGCCTGACTTTTTTGCGCGGCCTCGATTGGCCGATCCACAAGAAAGGCCGGCCGTGGATGCGTATACCGTTTCCCGGCGACCCGTCCGCCGGCAGCCTGGTGATCGAACTGCCCGAACGCTTTCTGCCTGGGCAATACCGGGTGTTCTGGCGGGTGATCACCAACGGCGTGATTCCGGGATTGTTCACTTTGCTGCTGTGTGTCGGGCTGTATCGCCTGTTGGTGGTGCCACTCAACCACTTGCGCGCGCAGGCCAATGCCTGGCGTGCCGATCAATTGAATGTACGTCTGTCGACCCGGACCACCAATCGATCGGATGAACTGGGTGAGTTGGGCCGGGCGTTCGATCACATGTCTGAACGCCTGCAAAGCACCGTGGCCTTGCAGCAGCAACTGCTGCGCGACTTGTCCCACGAATTGCGTACGCCCTTGAGCCGCCTGCGGGTGGCCAGTGAAAGCGAGCAGGGCCTGGAGCCATTGCGCGAACGCATCGGCCGTGAGGTCGATGGCATGCAGCGCCTGGTGGAAGACACGCTGCAACTGGCGTGGCTCGATACCGAGCGAACCCGATTGCCCGACGAAGCAATCCAGATCCAGGCCCTGTGGGAAATGCTCACGGAGAACGCCTGCTATGAAAGTGGCTGGCCCGATACGCAGTTGCAATGCACGGTGGATTCATCCTGCTGGGTTCGCGGTCATCTCAATACCCTGGCCCAAGCGTTGGAAAACATTCTGCGCAATGCCATTCGTCATTCGCCGACGGGAGGCATTGTCCAATTGGGCGGACGGCGTGATGGCGATTTCTGGCACCTGTGGCTGGAGGATCAGGGCGGTGGAGTGGCGGAAGCTGATCTGGAGCGGATCTTCCTGCCGTTCACCCGGCTCGACGGTTCGCGGCCGGGTGATGGGGGATTTGGGTTGGGCTTGAGCATTGCGAGAAATGCGGTGCAGCGTCAGGGCGGACAGCTTTGGGCGCAGAATACCGAGAATGGATTGCGCCTGAATATGCGGTTGTTGGCGGATGATGGCGGTGCCCGTGACGACGCCATCGCGAGCAAGCTCGCTCCCACATTGACCGCGCTTCAACCGCAAAATGTGTAATCATCTCGGCCCCTGTGGGAGCGAGCTTGCTCGCGATGAGGCCCTGATGTACACCGCAAAATACCTGCTTATTCCCATAAACCATAAGCACCACACTTTGCGTGATATGGCCTGCGGACGTTTGCCGGTATGATAGTCGCCCCCGCAGTCTGGATTGCGAATACGCCATGACCTTGCAGTACCCAACCATCGCCGATTGCGTCGGCAACACTCCGCTGGTCCGTTTGCAGCGCCTGCCCGGCGCCACCAGCAATACCCTATTGCTCAAGCTCGAAGGGAACAACCCGGCGGGTTCGGTCAAGGACCGTCCGGCGCTGTCGATGATCACCCGCGCCGAACTGCGCGGGCAGATTCACGCTGGCGATACGCTGATCGAGGCGACCTCGGGCAACACCGGGATCGCCCTGGCCATGGCCGCCGCGATCAAGGGTTACAAGATGATCCTGATCATGCCGGACAACTCCAGCGCCGAGCGCAAGGCGGCCATGACCGCTTATGGCGCCGAACTGATTCTGGTCAGCCAGGAACAGGGCATGGAAGGCGCCCGTGACCTCGCCCAGAAGATGGAAGCCGAGGGTCGCGGCAAGGTACTGGATCAGTTCGCTAACGGTGACAACCCCGAGGCGCACTACACCACCACTGGCCCGGAAATCTGGCGCCAGACCCAGGGCACCATCACCCATTTCGTCAGCTCCATGGGCACCACCGGCACCATCATGGGCGTGTCGCGCTACTTGAAGGAGCAGAACGACAACGTGCAGATCATCGGCCTGCAACCGATGGAAGGCTCGGCGATCCCGGGTATCCGCCGCTGGCCTCAGGAATACCTGCCGAAAATCTACCAGGCTGACCGCGTGGACCGGGTCGTCGACATGGCGCAAAGCGAAGCCGAAGACGTGACCCGTCGCCTGGCCCGCGAAGAAGGCATTTTCTGTGGCGTGTCCTCGGGCGGTGCCGTGGCGGCAATGCTGCGCCTGTCCAAGGAAGTTGAAAACGCGGTGATCGTCGCGATCATCTGCGACCGTGGCGACCGTTACCTGTCGACCGGCATTTTCGACGCGCCCAACTGATGGCCAAACATGAAAGAGGCCTGCGCTTCCAGCCCACCGGCGGCAACAAGGCCCCGCAAATCCCGACCGGCAAAAAGCAGCGCCTGACCATCGAGCGCCTGGCCAATGACGGTCGCGGCATCGCGTTTTTCGAAGGCCGCACCTGGTTCGTCATCGGCGCATTGGCCGGCGAAGAAATCGAGGTGCGGGTGCTCGGTGCCCACGGCAAAGTAGTCGAGGCGCGCACCGAACGGGTGTTCAAGGCCAGCGAATTGCGTCGCCCGGCACCGTGCGCCCATGCCGGCCGCTGCGGCGGTTGCAGCGTGCAGCATTTGCCCCACAACGAACAACTTGCCCTGAAACAGCGCATGCTCGCCGAGCAATTGTCCAGGGTCGCCGGTGTCGCGCCCGAGGAGTGGGCCGAACCATTGACCGGTCCGGAATTCGGCTACCGGCGTCGCGCCCGCGTGGCGGTGCGCTGGGACATGAAGGCGAAAAAACTCGAAGTCGGTTTCCGTGCCGCCGGCAGCCAGGACATTGTTGGCATCGATGACTGCCCGGTGCTGGTACAGCCCTTGCAACCTATCATGGCCCGCTTGCCGGAGATGCTGCGGCGCTTGAGCAAACCCCAGGCACTCGGGCATGTGGAGTTGTTCAGTGGTTCGACGCTGGCCGTGTTGCTGCGGCACATGGCGCCGTTGTCCGACGCCGACCTGACGATCCTCAAGGATTTCTGCGCGTTCCATGAAGCCCAGTTGTGGTTGCATGGCGACGGCGAACCGCAACCGGTCGAGGCCGATCAGTCGTTGGGCTATCGTCTTGAACAGTGGAACCTGGAGCTGGCGTATCGTCCTGGAGATTTCATCCAGGTCAACGCCGCCGTCAACGAAGCAATGGTCGCCCAGGCGCTGGACTGGCTGAAGCCGACAGCGGATGAGCGCGTACTCGACCTGTTCTGTGGCCTGGGCAACTTTGCCTTGCCGCTGGCCAAGGCCGCTCGTGAAGTGGTGGCGGTCGAAGGCGTGCAGGTGATGGTCGATCGGGCCGCGGCGAATGCGGCTAGCAACAATCTGCATAACGCGAAGTTTTTTCAGGCCGATTTATCCCAGCCTTTGACGGACGCTGAATGGGCCGCCGAAGGCTTTTGTGCGGTACTCTTGGACCCACCGCGTGACGGTGCTTTCGAGGTTGTGCGCAAGCTCAAGAGCCTGGGCGCCGAACGATTGGTGTATGTGTCGTGCAACCCTGCAACTCTGGCGCGCGACACGGTCGAATTGATCAAGCAGGGCTACCGGTTAAAACGTGCCGGGATTCTCGATATGTTTCCTCAAACGGCACATGTCGAGGCCATGGCGTTATTTGAAGCGAGCTAGGATGCTCGTCTGGTCCGACTGGCCCGCCCGTGCAGCCGCGCACCCAGCCCGACGTGGGCGCACGGGCAACGAAGGTCAGCGATTTGACGCATTGAATCTGCGTCGTAGGGAAGGTAAGCAAGATGGTACAGGTGAGAGCACACCAGCCGATCAACACCGACGGCAGTATCAATCTCGAGGCTTGGCTCGATCATGCGGTCAGTGTCGATCTGGCACTGGATCGCGAAGCCTTGAAAGAGGCCTGCGAGTACGCTCGCGAGGCCGAACAACAAGCCAATGCGGCACAGAATCTGTGGTCGGAAGGTAACTCGACTTTCCGTACCGGACTTGAGATCGCCGAGATCCTGGCCGATCTCAAACTCGACCAGGACTCTTTGGTCGCCGCGATCCTGTATCGAGGCGTGCGCGAAAATCAGATCAAGTTGCCGGCCGTCAGCCAGCGCTTCGGTCCGGTGGTGTCCAAACTCATCGACGGCGTGCAGCGCATGGCCGCGATCAGCGACAGCCTGAGCCCGCGCAAATCCCTGGTGCTGGGCACCCAGGGCCAGGTGGAAAACCTGCGCAAGATGCTGGTGGCTATGGTTGACGACGTTCGCGTCGCCCTGATCAAGCTGGCCGAGCGTACGTGCGCAATCCGTGCGGTGAAGACCGCCGACGACGAAAAGCGCAACCGCGTGGCCCGTGAAGTCTTCGACATCTACGCGCCACTGGCCCATCGCCTGGGTATCGGTCACATCAAGTGGGAATTGGAAGACTTGTCCTTCCGTTACCTGGAGCCGGACCAGTACAAGCAGATCGCCAAGTTGCTCCATGAGCGGCGACTGGATCGCGAGCGTTTCATCAGCGACGTGATGAGCCAGCTGAAAAACGAGTTGCAGGCCACCGGCGTCGATGCCGACATCAGCGGCCGGGCCAAACACATCTATTCGATCTGGCGCAAAATGCAGCGCAAGGGTCTGGAGTTCAGCCAGATCTACGACGTGCGTGCCGTGCGCGTGCTGGTGCCGGAAATGCGCGATTGCTACACCGCACTCGGCATCGTCCACACCCTGTGGCGGCACATCCCGAAAGAGTTCGACGACTACATCGCCAACCCCAAGGAAAACGGCTATCGCTCGCTGCACACGGCGGTGATCGGGCCTGAGGGCAAGGTGCTGGAAGTGCAGATCCGCACCCACGCGATGCACGAAGAAGCCGAACTCGGCGTATGCGCCCACTGGCGCTACAAGGGCACCGACGTCAAGTCCGGCTCCAATCACTACGAAGAGAAAATCTCCTGGCTGCGTCAGGTGCTCGAATGGCACGAAGAGCTGGGTGACATCGGTGGCCTGGCGGAGCAGCTGCGGGTCGATATCGAGCCCGACCGGGTCTACATCTTCACCCCGGACGGTCACGCCATCGACTTGCCGAAGGGCGCGACCCCGCTGGACTTCGCCTACCGCGTACACACCGAAATCGGTCACAACTGCCGTGGCGCCAAGATCAACGGGCGCATCGTACCGCTCAACTACAGCCTGCAAACCGGTGAGCAGGTCGAGATCATCACCAGCAAGCACGGCACCCCGAGCCGAGACTGGCTGAACCCGAACCTGGGTTACGTCACCACGTCGCGGGCACGGGCGAAGATCGTTCACTGGTTCAAATTGCAGGCTCGTGACCAGAACGTCGCGGCCGGTAAAACCCTGCTTGAGCGCGAACTCAATCGTCTCGGCCTGCCGGCGGTAGATTTCGACAAGCTGGCCGACAAGGCCAACATGAAAACCGCCGAAGACCTGTTCGCCGCCCTCGGCGCCGGGGATTTGCGTCTGGCGCAACTGGTCAACCTGGCGCAGCAACTGGTCGAGCCGGAGCGCGGCAACGAACAGTTGGAACTGATTCCGCGCAAGGCCACCGGCTACAAGCCGGGCAAGCGTGGCGATATCCAGATCCAGGGCGTCGGCAACCTGATGACCCAGATGGCCGGCTGCTGCCAGCCATTGCCGGGCGATGCCATCGTCGGTTACATCACCCAGGGCCGCGGTGTGAGCATTCACCGCCAGGACTGCGCCTCGGTGCTGCAACTGGCCGGGCGCGAGCCCGAGCGAATCATCCAGGTCAGCTGGGGCCCGGTGCCGGTGCTCACCTATCCGGTGGACATCGTCATCCGCGCCTATGACCGCTCCGGTTTGCTGCGTGATGTTTCGCAGGTGCTGCTCAATGAGCGGATCAACGTGCTGGCGGTCAACACCCGCTCGAACAAAGAGGACAACACCGCATTGATGTCCCTGACCATCGAGATTCCGGGGCTGGATGCATTGGGGCGGTTGCTGGGACGGATTTCCCAGTTGCCGAACATCATCGAAACCCGGCGTAACCGGACGCCCTGAGACGGGAGCGCTTTACTGTAGGAGCGAGCTTGCTCGCGATGAACCAGAGAACGGCGCGTTCATCCAGATTGCACGCGTCATCGTTAACGTCCATCGCGAGCAGGCTCGCTCCTACAGGGAGCGGAAAGAGACTGATCGATGTATTCACTTGAAGACCTGTTGCACCTGATGAACCGCCTGCGCGACCCGCAGTACGGTTGCCCGTGGGACATCAAGCAAACCTGGGCCACCATCGTCCCGCACACCCTTGAGGAAGCCTATGAAGTCGCCGATGCCATCGAGCGCGGTGACTTCGATCACTTGCAGGGCGAGTTGGGCGATCTGCTGTTTCAGGTGGTTTATTACAGCCAGTTGGCCCGGGAGGAAGGGCGCTTCGAGTTCGCCGGTGTGGTCGACAGCATCACCCGCAAGCTGATCCGTCGACATCCCCATGTGTTCCCCACGGGCGATCTCTATGCACCGCTGGATGTCCCGCGCCTGAGCGAAGAGCAGGTCAAGCAGCGTTGGGAAGAGATCAAGGCCGAGGAGCGCGCGGAGAAATCTGCGGCACCTGAGCAGCTGTCATTGCTCGATGATGTTCCGGCCGCACTGCCGGCGCTGTCCCGCTCGGCAAAATTGCAGAAGCGTGCAGGGCAGGTCGGTTTCGACTGGCCGGACGCCTTGCCGGTGCTCGATAAAGTGCGTGAAGAGCTCGATGAAGTTCTCGAAGCCATGTCGGAAAACGATCCCGAAGCCGTGGCCGACGAGATCGGCGACCTGCTGTTTTCCGTGGTCAATCTGGCGCGGCATCTCAAGGTCGATCCGGAAACCGCACTGCGTGGCGCCAATGGCAAGTTTGAAAGACGCTTTCGTTTTATCGAACAGGCATTGCGCGACACCCGCCGTCCCATGGAAGATTGCACCCTCGAAGAGTTGGACGCCTTGTGGGGCGAAGCCAAACGTCAGGAAAAGAATTTGCCCAGCTGCGGTTGAGCAGTGGCCTAAATGAGTAATAAGCACCATGAGTATTTCCCTTCGCGACCAGTTGCTCAAAGCAGGGCTGGTCAACCAGAAGCAGGCCAAGCAGGTCAGCAAAGACAAGCAGAAACAACAACGCCTGGCCCACAAAGGCCAGATCGAGCTGGATGATTCCCAGCAGCGCGCGGCGCAGGAAGCCATGGCCGAGAAGGTCAAGCGCGACCAGGAACTCAACCGCC
This sequence comes from Pseudomonas sp. P1_F7, assembly GCF_056405655.1. NCBI lineage: Bacteria > Pseudomonadati > Pseudomonadota > Gammaproteobacteria > Pseudomonadales > Pseudomonadaceae > Pseudomonas > Pseudomonas sp. P1_F7. Next base: position 394,900 of record NZ_JBFUBR010000004.1, on the reverse strand, counting down.
AGCAGCAGGAAAAGGCTGAGGCCAAGGCCCGTGCCGCGCAGGTCAAGCAACTGATCGAAGTCTCGCGTCTGCCGAAATTGACGACCGAGGATTACTACAACTTCGTCGACGACAAGAAGGTCAAGCGCATCTCCGTCAACACCCTGATGCGCAACAAGCTCAGCAGCGGTTCGCTGGCCATCGTGCATCACGCTGGCGGCTACGAAGTGATTCCGCGCGAGGCTGCGCTGAAGATTCAGGAACGCGATCCTCAACGTATCGTGCAGCTGAATGTGCAGACCGAAGAAGTGAGTGTCGAGGATGATCCGTACGCCGCCTATAAGATCCCTGATGATCTGATGTGGTAATCGATTCAATGTTCTAGCGGGCTTACATGTTTGCTAGCACTTTGCAAGATTTATACATTGAGCCCGAAAGATTGTATCGATACGATCTTTCGGGTTTTCTTTTGCCAAAAAATAATATCTTTTTATAAGGGTGTTTATGTCTGGAGAAAATAAATGGAATAAACTTTGATATGTAAGGATGGAATAAATGCTTGTAAGTATCGCTTCGTTACGCCAACCCACTTTCAAGTCGCAGTTTTCACAGCCGCGACCGCTCGATCAATCCATTCGCGATTATCTGGACGATGAACTGGTGGCTCGTGCCGAGCTTGTGCGCCGAAAAATCAAGATCGCCGCAAAGGCTGCTCGCGAGGATCATGGCGCAACCGCTTGTGTTTTCTTTACCCTGCCTGAGTTCTTCTGGAACGTTCCCTGGCACGAGGTCCGCAGCGAAGAGGAGCTCCATGAGCTGAACTCTGCCTATTTGGAGAAAGTGCCCGAGTGTGTAGCTCTATTAATGACCGACCTGCCAATGGAACGGTATGGCAAGATCGTATTGCTGGCGGGAAGCTGTGCGACACTAATCAAAGTTGGAGACGGTGAATCGAGTTATTACGATGTTATTAATTACTTGCTGACGATTACCAACAAGGAATATGAAGTCGATATGCCATTGATGTCGATGTGGCCAAAGCGCCATGTATCAGGTATCGATTTTGGCAAGCACCGGGCTTCGGATGAGGAGTTCTGGCTGTTCAAACTTTCCGAGGAGATCGAAGTCAGGGTGAAGAAGGTCAGTAGCGTGCGGGCCGAACATAGTTATTTTGGTGGTTATGAAGGGAAGTTTATCAATAGCCTCGTCAATGGCTGCCCTTTTGGAATCAACTTGTGCCTGGATTACTACAATTTGAAAGAGGGCGAGCGCGACATTCAAGTTGAACTGACCGAGGCGAAAATCGATTTTCTGATTGCCTGTGGCATGGACTTCGACTACGGCAAACGTCATCCATCTTCGCTCCAGTTTTCCATCCGCAATGACGGCATGGGCGATGGTGAGTGCGAAGTGGTGAAACTTGAGGCAGGGTGGATTGTCGGTGCTGTCCCTTCGGTGGTGATCGACGACTCCCTTCATTTAACGGCCATTCAGATTGCCTGAGTCGTGTGATCCGGTCGCAGCCTGCCCGTGCGGGGAGGGGCAGGCTGCACGCTGGTGGAGTCTGTCTTCAATCGGTTGCGAGCTCGCGTTTGCACTCGAGCATTTCCAGTTCGGCCTTGTAGTTTTGCGCATCGGTCTCGGAATGGAACATCCCGACCAGCAGGTCTTGTTGATGCACGTCCCAGATCCGGATGCCGGCGGCTACACCCTCATGGGATTTATGTGAATCGTCGCGTTCAGTTACTTTTACAGTCATCTGCTAGCTCCAATCTCTGTTATCTGCAGCAAGGCGTGTGCAGGCCTCTTTTATAGAGTTTGGTAGCTTGCTAAGTAAATGACTGAGTTTGGTAAGGGTTTTTTGCAAAAACGGCAACAGTGCTGCAGCCCACGGAATCCGCGACATTCAGTCGCAGGGCTTTTGGTTTCATGACAAAAGCTTCATGTTGGAAGCACCGCAGATCCTGTTTAGAGCACAGGTTTTGCCTCTGCCTTGAGGTTTCTCAAGGCAAAAAAAACGCCCCGAACCAGTCGGGGCGTTTTCTTGTGCGGCGTTATGGCGGGGTATTACTTACCCTGCCAGCGCTTCAGTACCAGGGTGGCGTTGGTGCCACCGAAACCGAAGCTGTTGCTCATCACGGTGTTGATGGTGGCGTTTTCGCGGGTCTTGGTCAGCACCGGCAGGTCGGCCACTTCTGGGTCCAGCTCGTCGATGTTGGCGGAGCCGGCAATGAAGTTGCCTTCCATCATCAGCATGCAGTAGATCGCTTCGTGAACGCCGGCGGCGCCCAGGGAGTGACCCGACAGGCTCTTGGTGGAGCTGATAGCTGGAGCCTTGTCGCCGAACACTTCACGCACACCTTTCATTTCCGCGACGTCACCGACCGGAGTCGAAGTGCCGTGGGTGTTCAGGTAGTCGATCGGGGTGTCGACGGTGGACAGCGCCTGCTGCATGCAGCGGATCGCGCCTTCGCCGCTCGGGGCAACCATGTCGTAGCCGTCGGAGGTTGCGCCGTAGCCGACGATTTCCGCGTAGATCTTGGCGCCGCGGGCCAGAGCGTGTTCCAGCTCTTCAACCACGACCATGCCGCCACCGCCAGCGATGACGAAACCGTCACGGTCGGCGTCGTAGGCACGGGAGGCCTTTTCCGGGGTGTCGTTGCGCTTGCTGGACAGGGCGCCCATGGCGTCGAACAGGAATGACTGGCTCCAGTGTTCTTCTTCACCGCCACCGGCGAAGACGATGTCCTGCTTGCCCATCTGGATCTGTTCCATGGCGGTACCGATGCAGTGAGCACTGGTGGCGCAGGCAGAAGCGATGGAGTAGTTCAGGCCCTTGATCTTGAACGGAGTGGCCAGGCAAGCGGAAACGGTGCTGCTCATGGTCCGCGTTACACGGTATGGGCCGACGCGTTTGACGCCTTTCTCGCGCAGGATGTCCAGCGCTTCCATCTGGTTCAGGGTCGATGCGCCACCGGAGCCGGCGATCAGGCCGGTACGCGGGTTGGACACCTGCTCTTCGGTCAGGCCGGAGTCGGTGATGGCGTCTTTCATGGCCAGATAGGCATAAGCTGCCGCGTGGCCGACGAAGCGATAGATCTTGCGATCGATCAATTCTTCAAGGTTGAGGTCAATGGAGCCGGAAACCTGGCTACGCAGACCCATTTCGGCATATTCCGGGTTGAACCGGATGCCAGGGCGGCTTGCACGCAGGTTAGCGGAGACGGTCTCTTTGTCATTGCCCAGGCAAGAAACGATGCCCAGACCAGTGATAACGACGCGGCGCATGCGGATAACCCTTAGAAGTTGTCAGTGGAGGTGAACACGCCGACCCGGAGGCCTTCGGCGGTGTAGATTTCGCGACCGTCGACAGTCACCGAACCGTCGGCAATGGCCAGGTTCAGCTTGCCCTTGAGGACGCGCTTGATATGAATGTTATAGGTGACTTTCTTGGCAGTCGGCAGGACCTGACCAAAGAACTTCACTTCGCCCGAACCCAGCGCACGGCCACGGCCCGGCAGGCCTTGCCAGCCCAGGAAGAAGCCGACCAGTTGCCACATGGCGTCGAGGCCCAGGCAGCCCGGCATCACCGGATCGCCTTCGAAGTGGCAGGCGAAGAACCACAGGTCCGGATTGATATCCAGCTCGGCGACCAATTCACCTTTGCCGTACTTGCCACCTTCTTCGCTGATCAGGGTGATGCGATCAACCATCAGCATGTTTGGGGCGGGCAGTTGCGCGTTACCTGGGCCGAACAGCTCACCGCGACTGCAGCGCAGCAGATCTTCCCGGGTAAAGGCGTTTTGTTTGGTCATGCGAGCTCCTCAATAGTCCCATGCGGCAGGTGGGGCAAATCTTCCCGGCCGATCGAAGCGTTCATGCCTCGAACCGGCAGCCTACTCATAGACTATTGCGTTGTGGTGAAAGTCACAGCACCAAGGACATGAATGTACACTTGTGCACTGAAATTATTATTCAAGCCCCTTTTCGGGCCTGTTCGGGTGACTAAGACTGCCGCACTTTCGCCTTTCACGCCAGTCGCAGATGGTCGAAAGGCCTGTTCTACTGCACCCATCGTTGCAGAATTTGCTGCAGATCAGTCCGTTTGAACGGCTTGGCCAGGTAATCGTTCATCCCCGCCGACAGACAGGCTTCGCGGTCACCCTGCAAGGCGTTGGCGGTCAACGCGATGATCGGCAGGTCGGTGCAACCGGGCAATTGGCGGATCTGCCGGGTGGCTTCATAGCCATCAATGATCGGCAAGCGGCAATCCATCAGGATCGCTTCGAAAATCAGGCTCTCGGCACTGCGAACCGCCTGCGCGCCGTCGGCCGCGACACTGACCTTGAAGCCCAGGCTGCGCAACATGGCTTCGATGACCGTCTGGTTGACCGGGTTGTCCTCGACCAACAGCACATTGCGCCCATCGCCGCCACTGTTGCCGGATTGCGCGCGGGGGGGCAACAGCGGCTGCGTCTGCTGGTGCAGTGCCAGGGGGATTTCCAGGGTGAACACCGAACCGCGGCCTTCCTCACTCCGCGCGCGCAAGGTGCCGCCCATGCGTTCGGCCAGGGTACGGGCAATCGGCAGGCCCAGCCCTGTGCCGCCGTAGCGTCTTGAAATGGAACTGTCGGCCTGCTGGAAGGCGGTGAACATCAATTCCAGGCTTTGCGCCGGGATGCCAATGCCGCTGTCGCGCACGGTGCAGGTGAACCACAGCAACTCGTGGTCCAGCGACTGCCACTGTGCCTCGATGGTGACGCGGCCCTGCTCGGTGAACTTCAGCGCATTGCCGACCAGGTTGACCAGTATCTGCCGGATACGCGTCGGGTCGCCCTTGGCCTGCAAGCCGCGCATGTCGTCGGGGATCATCAGTTGCAGGTCGAGACCGCGTTGCGCGGCGCTGTGCTGGAACGACTGGGCGCAACTGCCGATCAGGTCGGCGAGGTTGAACGGGATGTGCTCCAGTTCCAGCTCTGAACGTTCGATCCGCGAGAAATCCAGAATGTCGTTGATGACCTTGAGCAAGTGCTCGGTAGATTCCGAGGCCAGCGCCGCGTATTCCACCTGCTCCTCGGTCATGTCGGTGGTTTCCAGCAACTGCAGCATGCCCAGTACGCCATTCATCGGCGTGCGCAGTTCATGGCTCATCATGGCGAGGAAGTCGGATTTGGCGTTGTTGGCCTTTTCCGCCTCTTCGCGGGTCTGGATCAATTGCGCCATGGCCTGATGCTGTTCGCGGCTGGCCTGCTCGAGACCGCTGGCGAGGTTGTTGATGTGTTGCGACAGCGCCCCGAGTTCGGTGTCGTCGACAATGGGCAGCGGTGTTTTGTAGTCGCCGGCCTGGATCGCCTTGACCGCATTGCCGATATCACGGATCGGTTGCGACAGGCTGCCCGCCAGACGCCGGGCCACGAGGAAGGTAAACAGCAGGGCAAACAGCGCCAGGATGGCGGCCTTGAGCACGATTTCCTGCTGGCGCCGGCTGAAGGCATCGTTGGACAGCCCGACGATCACCCGGCCGAGGTAGTCCTCGGTGGGGGCGGCTGTGGCGGTTTTGCTGCTCTGGAAAAAGTCATTATGCAAAGCGATTCGCTGGAGCCGGATCGGTGCCTGGAACACTTCGAGCTGTTGCGCGCGATTGTGGTGTTCGCTCGGTTGTTCGACATACACCAGAACCCGGTTGGCGCTGTCCTGGATTTCCAGAAAGCTCACGTTGGGCGTGGCCAGCGTCGCCTTGAGCAAGGTTTCGAGCACTTCGATGTTGCCCGAAATCACTCCGTACTCGGTAGCCGGGGCCAGTTGATTGGCAATCAACTGGCCGGTGTGGGTGATTTCCTGACGCAGGTCCTGGATGCGCACGAACGTGAAGAAGCTGATCAGCAACAAGGTCAGCAGCAGTGCAGGGCCGAGGCTGATGAGTTGGGTGCGGGTGTTGATGTCCCAGCGACGGCGCAAGCTCATGGACGGCGTTCTCCTTCAGCCAGCAGTGTGGCGACAGACGCTTCGTTTATCTGTTCGATACCCAATGAACGCGCCACCTGCGGATTGCTCGCGACCTTGAATCGATGGGGATAGTGCGTGCGCGGCCAGGTGGCCGGTGGCCGGTCGAGCAATTCGTCGAGGACCGCCAGCCAATCGCTCTGATCGCTATAAGTGCTGGCCAGGCTTCCGGCCTTGACGAATCCGGCGTTGGGTCCGATCAGCGCCACTTGCCGCGAGTAGCTGCTCAGCAGCAGGTTCTTTGCGGTTTGCGGGTTGTACAGGTCGGCATCGTCCAGGCCCAGCAATACGTCGCTGTTATTTAACAGGGCCTGTAATGGACGACTGTCGTGAATGTTGTCCCAGCGCTGGGTGACCACCTCAAGACCCAGGGGGAGGGCGGCCTGTCGCAGCTCATTCAAGAGGAATTCACTGTGGGTGTCGTAGAGCACACCGATGCGTCTGGCTTGGGGCAACAGGGTGCGGGTCAAGCGCAACTGGCGGTCCAGTGGTGGATCGCTCCATAGCAGGCAAAGGCGCGCCGGCAACGTGTTGTTCAAGCGTTGCCGGGCTTGCAGGCGGCTGATGCGCAATACGAGTGTCGCCGGGCCCTGGGTGTTCTGCAGGCGCCAGTCGAGGCTGGGCAGGTCGAGCAGTATCAAACGGATGTTTTCCGGCAGCTTGTCCGGTATCGGCATTTTGGCCAGCGTCCGGAAGCGTACGTTATCGCTTGGTCGCAACTCGCTCAGGGCCTGGGTAAACGCCCGCACAGCGGGGCTGTCTTCGGCCCCCGTGAGCAAAATGTCGGCCGCGTTACTCGCCAGGCTGCCCAGCAGGCCGCTTGTCAGCAGGCAAAGTACGGCCAGTAGCCGGCCCAGGGTCGGCGCTCTCCATGGCGGACGATACGGCATCTTAAAGCTCCAGCTCCGCGCTGAAATACATCACGTGGCGCTGGTCATAATTGTTGTCGAGGAAGGTGCTCGGCTGATTGTCCAGCCGTTGCTGGAGCACCCCGGCCAACTCCAGGCTGGCCTTGCCCAGGGCAATACGTTTGGCGATTCGCGCGTCGACCCGTTCGAAGCGGTAGTCGTTGAGGGCATCATCGCCATAGTAGAAAAGAGCACTGTTCCAGCCCAGGCCCCAATCCCGCAGCCATCCGGCCGAACCACTGTTGCTTGCAGTTTGTCTGGCATCCAGCGGGTTGCTGGCGTCGGCATCGACGTAGGCATAGGTCAGTCGCAGGCGATCGAGGCTGCCGACACGCCAGTCGAGCTGGGTTTCGGCGCCCGAAAAACGCGATTTGTTGGCGTTGCTGGCGATGTACTGATTGTTGCGCAGCGGTTCACTGATCATGCCGGTGATTTCGTCGTGGAACAGCTTCACGTCGAGCGCCAGCCCCGGTTCGGGAAAGTAGCCGTTGTAGCCCAGCTCCCGGGAGCGCATGTGCTCTTGATCGAGGTCTCCGGGGCCACGGGTCTTGACGAAATAACGGGCGCTGGACTGGCCAAAGGCACCGGGCTTGAGGTTGGTGACCTGATAACTCCAGTTGACGTTGTTCTCGAACATGTCCGGTGAGCGGACTGCCTCGGAATAAACGGCACGCAAGCCGTGGCGCGGGTTGATCAGGTAGTTGACCGCCACGCGAGGCGTTAGCGAGCTGCCGATCAACCGGGTGTCCTCGAACATGGCACCGCCTTGCAGTAGCCAGTGTTCGCTGGCACGCCACTCGAACTGGCCGAACGCCCGCCAGATCGTGTCATCGAGAGTGCCATTGAAGTAGGTCTCGGAATCCGCCCGGTCGTAACGATAATTCATCCCGCTGACCAGCCGCAGGTTATCGGCAAGGCTCAGGGTGTCCTGCAGTTCGAGGTCGTAGCGCGATTCCCGGGTGCTCTGGTCGATGTCGCCGCAAACGGTCTGGCTCGCGCCGTTGCGCCATTGATCGAGTACCTGGTTGGCCAGCGCCTGCTCGGCGGGTGTGCCGGCCGGCGCACCAGGACCGATGAAACGCGTGATGTTGCGGGCCAGCCGTTCGGTGTAGTTTGGGTTCAATTGCCAGAGTTCGGTCAGTTGCGGGCTGAACGAAATTTCTGCGTCGCAAGCACGCCAGGTTTGCTGGCGATCCCAGTGTTGGGCCGAACCCTGGATATAAAGGCTGTGGTCGGGATTGACGTCCAGATTCCAGCGCAATGACCCGGCGTAGTCCTTGGCGGTGACATCGGAGTCGTCGCCCGCGCGGGTAATCCCCGGGAACACCGGCCGGTAGGTATAGGGCCGCTGGTTGGTGCCGTCCTTGGCATTCAATTGCCAATCGAGGCTTTGCCGTTCGTCGAGGCTCTGGCTGACGGCGAGGTTGAAGCGATCGAGGCGGCGACTGTCATGGTAGTCGGTGCCGGTATGGTCGGTGTCGAAGCCGTCGTCTTGCTGGCCGGACAGGGACAGGCGCAAGTCACCGTCCTCCCAGCCCATGCCCTGGCTGGCGTAAAAGTCGTTGATGCCGCGCTGGCCCTGGGTGACCTTCATGCGCGTACCGTGACTGTCGGCCGGCCGCCGGGTAATGATGTTGACCACCGCCATCAGGGCATTGGCGCCGTAGCTGACGGTATTCGGCCCGCGAAAGACTTCGATGCGCTCGATGTCTTCCATGGCCACCGGAATGTCGCTCCAGTCGACGGTGGCCAGGCCGGCGCGATACACCGAGCGCCCGTCGATCAGCACTTGCATGCGTCGCGCTTGCGTCGCGTTGGTGCCGTGGTAGTTCACCGTTGCCTGGTTGCCACTGATGTTGCCGACCATCATCCCCGGCACCAGGCGCAGCAGTTCGCTGATGTCGCGGGCACCGCTGGCGTGGATCAGGGCGCTGTCGATCACCGTCATGCTTCCCGGCACGGCCGCCGGCGACTGCTTCAGGCGCGTGGCAGTGAGCACTTGCGGCAGCGGTTCGCTGTCCAGGAACAAGTCGTCGGCCAGCACCGGCGAGCTGAAAATCAGCGCCAGTACCAGAGGCGAATGCGGTGAAGGAGAGCCCGGAGACACAACAGATCCCTGTCAGTGATTGTTGGCGCGCATGTTAACCGAGCCGAATGACTTTTCCATTCACGATGTCTGCATTTTCCTCGGTTTTATTGGTCTTCTTCCTACGGGTGCAGGTATTTGATGTCGGGGCTGGCCGCCGATGGGCCGCCCCGTATAATGCCGACATCGCCACTGGTATGGATTAACGGATTGCATATGACTGAACAGCGCCCGATTGCGGTCCTGGGAGGCGGAAGTTTTGGAACCGCCGTGGCTAATCTGCTGGCCGAGAACGGGCATCAGGTCCTTCAGTGGATGCGTGACCCCGAACAGGCCGAGGCCATTCGGGTCAATCGCGAAAACCCGCGTTACCTCAAAGGCATCAAGATTCTGCCCGGCGTTACGCCGGTCACCGACCTGCAAGCCACCCTGGACGCCTGTGACCTGTGTTTCGTCGCATTGCCCTCCAGCGCGCTGCGTTCGGTGCTGGTGCCCCACGCCGAACGCTTGACCGGCAAAATGCTGGTGAGCCTGACCAAAGGCATCGAAGCCCATACGTTCAAGTTGATGAGCGAGATCCTCGAAGAGATCGCCCCGCAGGCGCGCATCGGCGTCCTGTCCGGACCCAACCTGGCCCGTGAAATCGCCGAGCACGCGCTGACCGCCACAGTGGTCGCCAGTGAAGACGAAGAACTCTGCCAGCAGGTTCAGGCCGCGCTGCACGGGCGCACCTTTCGTGTGTACGCCAGCGCCGACCGTTTCGGCGTGGAGTTGGGCGGGGCGTTGAAAAACGTCTATGCGATCATCGCCGGCATGGCGGTGGCGCTGGGCATGGGGGAAAATACCAAGAGCATGCTGATCACCCGGGCATTGGCGGAAATGACCCGCTTCGCGGTGAATCAGGGCGCCAACCCGATGACCTTCCTGGGGCTGGCGGGCGTGGGCGATCTGATCGTGACCTGTTCGTCGCCCAAGAGCCGCAACTATCAGGTCGGCTTCGCCCTCGGCCAGGGCCTGAGCCTGGACGAGGCGGTCACGCGCCTGGGCGAAGTCGCCGAAGGGGTCAACACCCTTAAAGTGCTCAAGGCCAAGGCCCAGGAGGTTGGTGTGTACATGCCGCTGGTCGCCGGGCTGCACGCAATCCTGTTCGAGGGCCGCACGCTGGAGCAGGTCATCGGTCTGTTAATGCGTGGCGAGCCGAAAACCGACGTCGACTTTATTTCCACCAGTGGTTTCAACTAATCACGCTTGCCAGAAAAGCAGGGAGTTGCGCATGAACGATCCAAAAGTAGAAGCCAAGTACGAATCCATCTTGCTGCGGGTGCTGTGGATGATCGTCTTCGTGCTGGTGTGGCAAGTGGCGCAGTTCATCCTCGGCGCCGTCGTGCTGGTGCAGTTGATCTATCGTTTGTTCTATGGCGCCCCGAGCGCCAGCCTGATGAATTTCGGCGACAGTCTGAGCCAGTTTCTGGCGCAGATCGGTCGTTTCGGCAGCTTTCACAGCGACCAGAAACCCTGGCCGTTCGCCGACTGGCCGACGCCGCGTACACCGGAAGGTGAGGCGCCGCATGTCGTGGCACCGGCACCGCATCCGGCTCGAGATGAGGAACCCAAGCTATGAAACTCTGGGTATTGCGTCATGGTGAAGCTGTACCGCACGGCTCCCGTCCCCACGATTCGGAGCGGGAACTGACGGACCACGGTCGTAAGGAAGTGCTGCGCAGCGCCGAGCAGTTGATGGGGAAGCCGCTGACGGCGATCTATGCCAGCCCGTACCTGCGAGCGCAGGAGACCGCGCATCTGGTGCGCGAGGTTTTGGGGTTCGAGCCGGAGATCCGCACCGTCGAGTGGCTGACGCCGGACACCGAGCCGGACAAGGTCGCCGAGCAAATGGTGGCGGTGAGCGATGTCCTGCTGGTCAGCCACAATCCGCTGGTGGGGAATTTGTTGAGTTACTTGCAACATGGCGCGGGACATCCACCGGAGCGGGTCAGCACCGCCGGCCTGGCCGAGCTCGAGAGCAATGAGTTGGTAGTCGGGTCGATGAGGCTGAACAGCATCAAGCACCCATAAAAGCAAAGATCGCAGCCTGCGGCAACTCCTACATGGAAATGGCGTGCATCTTGTAGGAGCTGCCGCAGGCTGCGATCTTTTGATTTTGGTTTTCTGTTAAAAAATCAACCAAGCACTTGCTTGGTTGGCTACGCTTGCTCCAGACCAAAACCACAGGAGCGAGTCGCATGTCTGCTGCTTTTCGTTTGCCGCTGGACGTTTTCTACGAGCGTGAGGCCCGTCATCCCCGCCAGCGCTTTCTGGTCCAGCCTGTCGGAGGCGGTCAGGTCGAGACGTTGACCTGGGCGGACGTCGGTCACCAGGCCCGTTGCGCGGCCCATTGGTTGCGAGCGCGGGAACTGCCGCAGGGCAGCCATATCGCCCTGATCTCGAAGAACTGTGCGCACTGGATCATTGCCGACCTGGCGATCTGGATGGCCGGGCATGTCTCGGTGCCGTTGTACCCCAACCTGACCGCCGAGACCGTTGCCCAGGTGCTCGAACATTCGGAGGCGGCGCTGGCATTCATCGGCAAGCTTGACGACTGGCCAGGCATGTCCCGTGGAGTCAGCCCCGACCTGCCGACCATCAGCCTGCCCCTGCATCCGCCGGGTACGTTCGATTTCAGCTGGGCCGACCTGCAACGCAGCTCGCCGATCCAGGACGATCCCAAACCTGCCGCCGATCAACTGGCGACCATCATTTACACTTCTGGCACCACCGGCATGCCCAAAGGCGTGATGCACAGCTTCGGCAATCTTGGGTTCGCCACCACCCGCGGCACTTCGTTGTTCGGTCTCAACGAGTCGGACCGGCTGCTGTCCTATTTGCCGCTGTGCCACGTTGCCGAGCGGATGTTCGTCGAACTGGCATCGATTTACACCGGGCAAACGGTGTTTTTCGCCGAGAGCCTGGACACCTTTCTCACCGACCTGCAACGTGCGCGCCCGACCGCACTGTTTGGCGTGCCGCGCATCTGGACCAAATTCCAGATGGGCGTGTACGGCAAGATTCCGGCAAAACGTCTCGACTTCCTGCTCGGTCTGCCGATCATCGGCAAGCGGGTCGGGCATAAAGTCCTCGCCGGTTTGGGCCTGGATGCGTTGCGCATCGCGTTGTCCGGCGCTGCGCCGGTGCCGCAGACCTTGTTGCTGTGGTATCGCAAACTGGGGCTGGATGTGCTGGAGGTCTACGGGATGACCGAGAGTTGCGGCTATTCGCACATCGGCATGCCGGGCCAGAACAAGCCGGGCTGGATCGGCAAGCCGTGCCCGGAAGTCCAAGTGCGGATCGCCGAGACAGGGGAGGTCATGGTGCGCAGTGGCGCAACCATGCTTGGGTATTATAAGGAACCGGAAAAAACCGCCGACACCATTACCGAGGACGGCTTCCTGCGTACCGGCGACAAGGGTGAGGAGGACGCCGAAGGCAATCTGCGCCTGACCGGACGCCTGAAGGAAATCTTCAAGACCAGCAAAGGCAAATACGTGGCTCCGGCGCCGATTGAAAATCGTCTGGCCGTGCACTCGCGCATCGAACAGGTCTGTGTCGTGGGCGATGGCTTGGGTGCACCGTTGGGCTTGTGCGTGTTGTCGGCGGTCGGCCAGCAGGATGCCGGCGGGGCCGCGCGCGCCGGCTTGCATTCCAGCCTGGAAAAACTGCTGGAAGAGGTCAACGGCGCCCTCGACAAACATGAACGGCTGCGGCGCCTGGTGGTGGTCAAGGACAGTTGGGCCGTGGAAAACGGTTTTCTCACCCCGACCCTGAAGATCAAGCGCAACGTGATCGAAGCGGCTTACGGTGAGCGCTTTGAGGAATGGAGCGAGCGCAGCGAAGCGGTGCTGTGGCAGGATTGATCCACGAACAAAACCAACGAGGAAACTCTGCGATGAGCCTGTGGCGTACCACTCCCAACATCGAGCAGTTGAACGCAATCCAGAAAAACACCATCGGCGAACTGCTGGATATCCGTTTCGAGGCCTTCGACGAAGAGTCCCTGACCGCCAGCATGGTCGTCGATCATCGCACCCATCAGCCTTACGGTTTGCTGCATGGCGGTGCCTCGGTGGTGCTGGCCGAATCGGTCGGCTCCATGGCCAGCTACCTGTGCATCGATGCCAGCAAATTCTATTGCGTGGGCCTGGAAATCAACGCCAACCATTTGCGCGGCCTGCGCAGCGGACGGGTGACGGCGGTGGCCAAGCCGATCCACATCGGCCGCACGACCCATGTCTGGGACATTCGCCTGACCAGCGATGAGGGCAAGGCCAGTTGCGTGTCGCGGCTGACCATGGCGGTGGTGCCGCTGGGTGAGAATCCGCCGTTACGTTGACGGTTTGAAATCAAAAGATCGCAGCCTGCGGCAGCTCCTACCACCATTCCTGGTAGTTATGGTCATTGCTGTAGGACGCGGTCTTGCGGACAATCAACGCCTGTTCTCGCTCATGGATTTGCAGGTATGTCGCAACAGATCTTTTTCGCCCACGCCAATGGTTTTCCTTCGGGGACCTACGGCAAGTTGTTTGCGGCGCTGGCACCCGAGTTTCAGGTGACGCATCTGGAGCAGCACGCCCACGACCCGCGTTTCCCGGCGGACGACAACTGGTACAACCTGGTGGATGAGCTGATCCATCACCTGCAACAACAGGCCGGGCCCGTGTGGGGCGTCGGTCACTCCTTCGGGGGCGTGTTGCACCTGCATGCGGCCTTGCGCTGCCCCGAGTTGTATCGCGGGGTGGTGATGCTCGACTCGCCAGTGCTGACCCGAACCGATCGATGGGTCATCCGGGCGGCCAAACGCTTCGGTTTCATCGACCGCTTGACCCCGGCCGGGCGTACCTTGGGCCGCCGTGAAGAGTTCACCGACCTGGAAAGCGCGCGCAAGTATTTCGCCGGTAAAACCCTGTTTCGCGGCTTCGACCCGGAATGCTTCGATGCCTACCTGCAACATGGCTTGCATCAGGTCGGCGACAAGCTGCGCCTACGGTTCGACCCGGCCACGGAAATCAGCATCTATCGCGGCGTGCCGCACACCAGCCCGGGCAGCACTCGGCGGTTGCAAGTGCCGCTGGCGGTGGTTCGCGGGCACAACAGCCGTGTGGTGATGCGTCATCACGCCAGTTCGGTCGACCGCCTGCCGCTGGGCGAGTCGTTGACCATGCCCGGCGGCCACATGTTTCCGCTCGAACGTCCCCTTGATACCGCTGAAATGCTCAAAGGCCTGTTCTACCGCTGGGACGGCCGTCGACAACAGGATTGCGCATGAGCCACGTCGTCGAAGAGGTTCGCCTGAGCCTGCCGCACATCGAACTGGCGGCGCACCTGTTCGGTCCTGAAGACGGTTTGCCGGTCATTGCCCTGCATGGCTGGCTGGACAACGCCAACAGCTTTGCCCGTCTGGCGCCGAAGCTCAAAGGCCTGCGCATCATCGCCCTGGACATGGCCGGTCACGGTCATTCCGGGCATCGCCCGCCGGGAGCCGGTTACGCCATGTGGGACTACGCCCACGATGTGCTGCAGGTCGCCGAACAGCTTGGCCTGCGCAAATTTGCGCTGATGGGGCATTCGATGGGCGCCATTGCTTCGCTGATCATCGCCGGGTCGATGCCCGAGCGGGTCACCCACCTGGCGTTGATCGACGGCATCATTCCTCCTACAGACAAAGGTGAAAACGCTGCCGAGCGCATGGGCATGGCCCTGCAAGCGCAACTGGATCTGCGGGAAAAGCGCAAACCGGTCTACGACACCCTCGACCGAGCCATCGAAGCGCGCATGAAGGGCCTGGTGGCGGTCAGCCGCGAGGCCGCTGAACTGCTGGCTCAGCGTGGTCTGATGCCGGTGCCAGGCGGTTACACCTGGCGCACCGACAATCGCCTCACGCTGCCATCGCCGCTGCGTCTTACGACCGAACAGGCAATGGCCTTCGTCCAGCGGATCAAGTGTCCTGCAACACTGGTGGTTGCCGCCGACGGCATGCTCGCCAAACACCCAGAATTGCTGGAGCGTCTACCCTTTAGCCGGGAACAGCTGCCAGGCGGCCACCATTTGCACCTGAATGACGAGTCCGGTGCCGATCTTGTCGCAGACTGTTTCAATCGGTTCTTCGCCATTCCTTGACTTGCGCCGGGCAACTGTCGAGGCTTGGCGGGTTGAAATGGGAGACAACCATGATAGATCTCTACACCGCTGCGACCCCGAATGGCCACAAGGTCTCTATCGTGCTCGAGGAACTCGGCCTGCCCTACACGGTGCATGCCTTGAGTTTCGACAAAAAGGAACAGAAGTCCGCGGACTTCCTCAAGATCAACCCCAATGGCCGGATTCCGGCGATTGTCGACCGCGCAAACGGCGATTTCGCCGTGTTCGAATCCGGTGCCATCCTGATATACCTCGCTGAACAGACCGGCAAACTGATGCCGAGCGACCCGAAGGGACGTTCGCTGGTATTGCAGTGGCTGATGTTCCAGATGGGGGGAATCGGCCCGATGCAGGGGCAGGCCAACGTGTTCTTCCGCTACTTTCCGGAAAAACTCCAGGGCGCCATCGACCGCTATCAGCATGAAACCCGTCGCCTCTACGAAGTGCTCGACACGCGGTTGCAAAGTGTGGAGTTCCTCGCCGGCGAGTACAGCATTGCCGACATCGCGACCTTTCCCTGGGTGCGCGGTTACGAGTGGTCGGGCGTCTCGGTGGAGGGCTTGACGGCGTTGCAACGCTGGATGGCAACCCTGGAGGACCGGTCGGCGGTGCAGCGTGGTCTGCAGGTACCGCAACGCGCCGATGAAGCCAGTGTCATCAAGGGCGCCCAGGCCATGCTGATCCGATGAGTCTATCCATGCGTTCATTCAGTCTGCTGGTGCTGTGCAGTTTCAGTCCCTTGTTGTTCGCCGCCGATGTTCCGGGCAGTCAGGACCTGCCGATAGTGCCGCGCATGGTCGACGCGCAGATTGTCGACTATCGCCCTGCCGCCGAACTGGAGCGGATCTACCCGTTGGGTTCGATCCGCAAGATCAGTGGCCAGTTACGTTTCGACGGTCAGGTCAGTGCCCGCGGCAACGTCACTTCGGTGACCTACGAGTTGCCACCGGAGCATTCATCCATCGAGGCGTTCACCGCTGCCCGCGAGGCTTTGCAACAGCAGGACGCCGGGTTGCTCTTTTGGTGCCAGGCGCGCGATTGCGGCGAAAGCAGCCTCTGGGCCAATGAAGTCTTCGGCAACGCCAAGCTGTACGGCGCCGACGATCAACAAGCCTATTTGCTGCTGCGACTTGCCGCTCCACGGGATAACACCCTCGTCGCGCTGTACAGCATCACCCGCGGTAATCGCAAAGCCTACCTGCATGTCGAACAGTTCGAAGCTTCGGCGCCGCTGGGCCAGTTGTTGCCAACCTCCGCGACCTTGCTGCGTGAACTCAAGAGCACCGGTGAGCTCGATTTTTCCACATTGAACAGCGCCCCTGACGAGACCTGGCTACGCCTGGTTTCTCGCGGACTGAATCTGGACACTACTTTGCGGGTCAGTATTTCCGGAGCGAACGCCGAAGCTTGGCGTCAGGCACTGATTGGCCAGGGCGTGCGTGCCGCGCGGATGGAAACCGGCAGCGCCGAAGGCTCTGGCCTGCACATCGAGCTATTGCGCTAGGCTGTACCGGGCGAGCGTGTACGCTGCGTTCGCCTACTCTTTTGCTGACTGACTTTTTCGAGACTTTTGATGATCAATAACGATCGCCTATTGGTGCAGATCCTGCTCGTTGTGCTGTTCGGCGCGAGCTTCTGGGTGATGGCGCCGTTCTGGTCGGCGATGTTCTGGGGCGCGGTCCTGGCATTTGCCAGTTGGCCGCTGATGCGCTTGCTGACCCGTTGGCTCAATGGCCGCGAGTCTCTGGCGGCGGCATTGTTGACGCTGGGCTGGATGGTGCTGGTAGCGGCACCGCTGGTGTGGCTGGGTTTCAACCTTGCCGATCATGTGCGCGATGCCACGGCATTTATCAAGGATGCGCAGGTCGAGGGGCTACCCGAAGCGCCAGTGTGGCTGGGTTCGATTCCCCTGGTGGGCGAGCGGCTGGTCGGGATCTGGAACAGCATCGATGAGCAGGGCGCGGCGATGATGATGTCGCTCAAACCTTATCTGGGGCAGGTGGGTAACTGGTTGCTGGCGCGCAGCGCGCAGATCGGCGGCGGTATTCTCGAACTGACCTTGAGCATCGTCTTCGTGTTCTTCTTCTATCGTGACGGGCCGCGCCTGGCGGCGTTTGTACACACGTTGCTGGAGCGGTTGATCGGTCAGCGGGCCGGCTACTACATTGAGCTGGTGGCAGGCACGGTACAGCGGGTGGTGAACGGTGTGATCGGCACGGCGGCGGCTCAGGCGATCCTGGCGCTGATCGGGTTCCTGATTGCCGGCGTACCGGGTGCGTTGGTGCTCGGCATTGTGACGTTCATGCTCAGCCTGATTCCGATGGGCCCGCCGTTGGTATGGATTCCGGCAACCGCGTGGCTGGCCTGGAAAGGCGAGTACGGGATGGCCATATTCCTCGGGATCTGGGGCACATTCGTCATCAGCGGTGTCGACAACGTGCTTAAACCGTACCTGATCAGCCGTGGCGGTAATCTGCCGCTGGTCATTGTGCTGCTTGGGGTGTTTGGTGGGTTGATTGCCTTTGGCTTTATCGGCCTGTTCATTGGTCCGACATTGCTGGCGGTGGCCTACAGCCTGTTGATCGACTGGAGCAAGACCCAGGCACGGGTCGAAGATCGCCGGCCCTGAGATTTGTATTCTGCTTAGGGCCTCTTCGCGGAACGCCGTCCGGAGCAAGTCGGATCGCCGCACCGCCGCTCCCACAATGGATCGGATGGGGGTTCAGATACGTGGCAGGCGAATCACGGCCGTCAGTCCGCCACCCGGGGTTTCTTCCAGTGTCAGCTGCCCGCCCATTCGTTGCGCGGCCTCGCGGGCAATGGTCATGCCCAGGCCAACGCCGCCGGAATTGCGATTGCGCGAGCCTTCAAGGCGAAAGAAGGGTTCGAACACCGCTTCACGTTGTTCGGCGGCGATACCCGGGCCATGGTCGATGACCCGAATCACCAGCTGTTCACGATGGTCTTCCAGGGTAATCAGCGCCTGTCCGGCGTAGCGCAGGGCATTGTCCATCAGGTTGTTGATGCACGAGCGCAAGGCCATCGGCTGCACTTGCAGGGGGACACAGTGACCGCTGGCCTGGACGTTCGCACCCTGGTCCTGGGCATTTTCGCTCAGGGACTCCACCAACGCCTGCACGTCCATCCACTGCGGGGCTTCGCTGGTGCGCTGTTCATGCAGATAGGTGAGCGTGGAGTCGAGCATGCTGATCATGTCGTCGAGGTCTTGCCGCATCTGGCCTTGCAGCTTGTCGTCGTCGATTTTCTCCAGCCGCAGCTTGAGCCGCGATAGCGGCGTGCGCAGGTCGTGGGACACCGCGCCAAGCATGCGCGAGCGCTGCTTGACCTGTTCCAGGATGCGGCGCTGCATTTTGTTGAAGGTATGCGCCGCTTGCCGCGCTTCCCGTGGCCCCGATTCTTCCAATGGCGGGCTGTCGAGGTTTTCGCTCAAGCGCTCGGCCGCGTCGCTCAGGCGCTGGATCGGCCGGCTCAGCAGTTTGGCGCCGTACCAGGCGGCAATGATCAGCGAGACCAACTGAAACGTCAGGGGCACCAAGGGGCCGCCGAACCACGGCCGTGGCGGCCGTTTCTCGAAGCGTGGGTCCAGTGGCGGGCGTGGCCCGTCCAGGCCTTCGGAAAACTCCGGTGGAGGCGGCGGTGGCGGCGGGCCGTAATGGTGAAACCAGGCAAAGGCCAGCAGGTGCGCGAGGATAATCGCCAGCAACAACACGCCAAACAGGCGGCCGAACAGCGTATCGAAGCGCCCGCGCATCAGCCGATGTCTCGGGCATCGAACAGGTAACCCTCGCCGCGAACGGTCTTGATCAACTGCGGCGCCTTGGGATCGTCGCCGAGTTTCTGGCGCAGGCGCGACACCAGCAGGTCGATGCTGCGGTCAAAGGCTTCAATCGAACGGCCGCGAGCGGCGTCCAGCAGCTGTTCACGGCTGAGCACGCGGCGCGGACGTTCGATAAACACCCAGAGCAGGCGGAATTCGGCGTTGGACAGCGGCACCACCAGGCCATCGTCGGCAATCAGTTGCCGCAGCACGCTGTTCAGGCGCCAATTGTCGAATCGAATGTTCGCCCGCTGTTCGCTGCGGTCATCGCGCACCCGACGCAGGATGGTCTGGATCCGCGCCACCAGCTCGCGGGGCTCGAACGGCTTGGCCATGTAGTCATCGGCACCCAGTTCGAGGCCGATGATCCGGTCGGTGGGTTCGCAGCGGGCGGTGAGCATCAGGATCGGGATGTCCGACTCGGCGCGCAGCCAGCGGCACAGCGACAGACCGTCTTCACCGGGCAGCATCAGATCGAGCACCACCACGTCGAAATGCTCCGCCTGCATTGCCTGGCGCATCGCGGCGCCATCGGTGACGCCGCTGGCGTGGATGTTGAACCGGGCCAGGTAGTCGATCATCAATTCGCGGATCGGCACGTCATCGTCGACGATCAGGGCGCGAATGCTCCAGCGTTTGTCGTCACCGGGCGTTTTTTGGTCGTCGTTCACGGGTGCTTGGGCGTTGTGCATGCGTGTGTTCATCTGCCAGGTAGGCTGCCAACCACAAAGATAGGCTGCGAGGTTGTGGTTCCAGCATAGGCGTCCGGCCCTGAGGCGGGAAGTGCTGTTGCAAGGACCTGTTGCGGTTGCCGAGGGTAGCGGGCCCGGGTGTTGCGGGCGTGTCGTGCGTGTATCGAACTCGACACAATGGCCTCAAGGGCTAGTCTTGCCGGAGCCGTCGCGACGATTTACCGATCATCGGGTCCCGCAGCGGCGCTGGTTCCGCTACAATGCGCGCCGATTTCGACTTGCCTGAGAGCCCACTCATGTCCGCCTGCCAGACTCCTATCATCGTCGCCCTGGATTTCCCTACCCGTGACGCCGCACTGAAGCTGGCCGATCAGTTGGACCCGAAGCTGTGCCGGGTCAAAGTCGGTAAGGAGCTCTTCACCAGCTGCGCCTCGGAAATCGTCGGGACCCTGCGCGACAAGGGTTTCGAAGTGTTCCTGGACCTCAAGTTCCACGACATCCCGAACACCACCGCGATGGCCGTGAAGGCGGCTGCGGAAATGGGCGTGTGGATGGTCAACGTGCATTGCTCCGGTGGCCTGCGCATGATGGCCGCGTGCCGTGAAGTGCTGGATCAGCGCACTGGTCCGAAACCGCTGCTGATCGGTGTGACCGTGCTGACCAGCATGGAGCGTGAAGATCTTGCGGGTATCGGTCTGGACATCGAACCCCAGGAACAGGTGCTGCGCCTGGCTGCCCTGGCGGAAAAAGCCGGGATGGACGGCCTGGTGTGCTCGGCCCTGGAGGCCCAGGCCCTGAAAACGGCGCACCCGTCGCTGCAACTGGTGACCCCGGGGATTCGTCCGGCGGGCAGCGCTCAGGACGATCAGCGCCGCATTCTGACCCCGCGTCAGGCGCTGGATGCCGGTTCCGACTATCTGGTGATCGGTCGTCCGATCAGCCAGGCGGCAGATCCAGCCAAGGCGTTGGCTTCGGTCGTGGCTGAATTGGCTTAAACACCGCTAAACCTGTGGGAGCGAGCTTGCTCGCGATGAGGGAGGATCAGTGACATCAATGTTGCCTGACACTCTGCTATCGCGAGCAAGCTCGCTCCCACAATGGTTTTGTGGTCGCTTCAACTGTTGAGTCAAACCTTCAACACCAACTTCCCGAAATTCTCGCCGTTGAACAACTTCATCAGCGTCTCCGGGAAAGTCTCCAGTCCTTCGACAATATCTTCCTTGCTCTTGAGCTGCCCCTTGGCCATCCAGCCGGCCATTTCCTGTGCGGCGCTCGCGTATTGGGCGGCGTAGTCCATCACCACAAATCCTTCCATGCGCGCACGGTTGACCAGCAGTGACAGGTAGTTGGCCGGCCCCTTGACCGCTTCCTTGTTGTTGTACTGACTGATGGCACCGCAAATCACTACCCGCGCCTTCATGTTCAGGCGGCTCAACACTGCGTCGAGAATGTCGCCACCGACGTTATCGAAATACACGTCGACGCCTTTCGGGCACTCGCGCTTGAGACCGGCGAGGACGTCTTCGCTCTTGTAGTCGATAGCGCCATCGAAACCCAGTTCATCGATCAGGAACTTGCACTTGTCCGCGCCGCCAGCGATGCCCACCACCCGGCAGCCTTTGATCTTGGCGATCTGCCCGGCAATGCTGCCCACGGCGCCGGCCGCGCCCGACAGCACCACGGTGTCACCGGCCTTCGGAGCGCCGACATCGAGCAGGGCGAAGTACGCCGTCATCCCGGTCATGCCCAGTGCGGACAAGTAACGTGGCAGAGGTGCCAGTTTCGGATCGACCTTGTAGAAGCCTCGCGGCTCGCCAAGGAAGTAATCCTGCACGCCCAGGGCGCCGTTGACGTAATCCCCGACCGCGAACCCCGGGCTGTTCGACGCAATGACTTTGCCCACACCCAATGCGCGCATGACTTCGCCGAGCCCGACCGGCGGGATGTAGGACTTGCCCTCGTTCATCCAGCCCCGCATGGCCGGGTCCAGGGACAGGTATTGGTTTTCGACCAGGATCTGACCCGCCGCCGGTTCGCCGACCGGCACTTGCTGATAAGTGAATGTCTCGCGGGTCGCCGCGCCAACCGGACGTTTGGCGAGCAGGAATTGGCGATTGGTCTGGGAGGTCATGGCAGGCACTCAAGATGAATGAAGCTTTGTTGATAGCCGGTCAGCGACGATGCCGCAAGTTCGGCTGATGCGGCGAATGCAGGTTGATCCAGTGCAGTGATAGTTGGTACGGCAGTTCCATCACTGCAACTCATGGGCGCCCAACCGGAGCTTTGATAGTGCTGCCGTGTTCAAGACCTCCATGGCTAGACTGGTCCTACGCGATTCCCTGCTTTCTTCTCTTCGAGGACATAACAATGAGCATGACGTTTTCCGGCCAGGTGGTCGTGGTGACAGGCGGGGCGGCCGGTATTGGCCGCGCGACCGCCCAGGCATTTGCCTCCGAGGGCCTGAAGGTAGTGGTGGCCGATATGGACACGGCGGGCGGCGAGGGCACGGTGGCGCTGATTCGTACGGCCGGTGGCGAAGCGACCTTCGTGCGCTGCAACGTTACTCTGGAAAGCGATGTAAAAAATCTGATGGATGAGGTGATCAACACCTACGGTCGCCTCGACTATGCCTTCAACAATGCCGGTATCGAAATCGAGAAAGGCAAACTGGCCGAAGGCACCGTCGACGAGTTCGACGCGATCATGGGGGTCAACGTCAAAGGTGTCTGGCTGTGCATGAAATACCAGTTGCCGCTGCTGCTGGCGCAAGGGGGTGGCGCGATCGTCAATACGGCATCGGTGGCCGGCCTTGGGGCCGCGCCGAAAATGAGCATCTACGCAGCCTCTAAACATGCGGTGATCGGCCTGACCAAGTCGGCGGCCATTGAATACGCCAAGAAGAAGATCCGGGTCAACGCGGTGTGCCCGGCGGTGATCGACACGGATATGTTCCGCCGGGCTTATGAAGCCGACCCGAAAAAAGGCGAGTTCGCCAACGCCATGCATCCGGTCGGTCGAATCGGCAAGGTCGAAGAGATCGCCAGCGCGGTGCTGTACCTGTGCAGCGATGGCGCGGCGTTCACGACCGGTCATTCGCTGGCAGTGGATGGCGGCGTTACTGCGTTTTAAAAAGCGACGCACAGATTCACGAGTACACACGGAACCTGTGGGAGCGGGCAAGCTCGCTCCCACAGGTTTTTTTGGTTCCGTCAAAGGGCGAAGCAATGTGTTTCAAATGATTAGATCCAATGGTTTTGGCTGCGTTGTCGCACATGTCTTCGAACACTCCTGTGATTAACTGCTGCTCGCAAAATCAACTGGAGTTTGCTTGCTCATGGAATTGAGAATCGACCGACAGGCGCTGGTGCCCGTCGTACAGCAAATTGTTGACGCGCTGACCTGCTGGCTTTGTTCCAGTGGGGTATCGCCCGGTACGCGCCTGCCTTCGGTGCGACAGATTGCGCGGATCAATTTGCTCAGTCAGTTAAGCGTTGCTCAGGCCTGCGAACGTCTGGTGACGCAGGGGATGCTGGTGTCAGGTCATGGGGCCGGCTATATGGTTGCCGACCCGGCATTGGCTACGGGTGCCAAGCACGAGCCCGCGTGGTTCGAGGGGGCTGAGCCCGAGCACGGGCCCTGTTCGAGCGAGTTGAGGCTGGGCTGTGGCGGGCTGCCTGAAAGCTGGCGCGAGACAGACGATCTGAGTTACGCGATTCGGCAAGTCAGTCGTACCGATACGGCCAGCCTGTTCAACTACAGCACGCCGCTGGGTTTGCCAGCCTTGCGACAACAGATACTCAAGCGCCTCAGGCAGTTGGATATCCCGGTGCAGGACAACCGGATCATGACCACAACGGGTGCCAGTCAGGGGCTCGACCTGATTGTGCGGACACTGTTCAAGGCCGGTGACTGTGTGGTCGTGGAAAGTCCCGGTTATCCGGTGCTGTTCGATCTGCTCAGGCTGCACGGCATCCAGATGGTCGAGGTGCCGCGAACACCGCGCGGGCCGGACGTGGACGTGCTCGAATCAGTGCTGCTCAAACACCGGCCTCAAGGGCTGGTCATCAATAGCTTCTATCACAACCCGACCGGCAGCAGCCTTGCACCGGCGGTGGCGCGCCGCGTGCTGCAACTGGCCAGGGCTTTTGGCGTGCAGGTGATCGAAGACGACGTTTATGCGGATTTGCATAGCGGTTCCGGTACGCGACTGGCTGCGCTGGACGACAACGTGATCTACGTTGGCAGCTATTCCAAGACACTCAGCAGTTCCTTGCGGGTCGGTTTCGTGGTGGCCGGTTCCGAAGTCATTACGCGTCTGGCCGAGGTCAAGATGATCACTGGCATGGGCGCCTCACGATTTTGCGAGTCGGTGCTGGCGTGCCTGTTGGCTAACGGTGCCTACGGCAAACTGGTGCAGCGTCAGCGCCAACGCTTGAACAGCGACCGGCTGGCGGTGTTGCAATTGCTCGAAGATGCCGAATGGGAAGTTTTCGGCAAACCGGCAGGAGGCCTGTTCATCTGGGCGCGATCACGAATGTCCGACTACGATCAGGTGCGGTTTCAGGCACGGCATTCGGGTGTACTGCTGTCATCGAAGACCGCCTTCAACTCCTCGGGTGAGGTCAGTGACTGGCAGCGCATCAACGTGGCCTATGCCTGCGATCCGCGTGCCCGTGCGTTCTTTCAGGCCACTGCTCGGGATCGACCTCCAGCGTTCTGAAAACGACGTTGATGTAGCTTTTTGCCATTATTCCGGCGCCAGAGCCTTGTGTTGCTACTGGCCCGTTGCGAATCTGCGTCTACAGACTTTGGCAGGGGACTAAGTGCAATGAATTCGGCCGTGCAAGGACGTTTTGCCAACCTCGGTATGGCGAAAAAACTGGGTGTCGGGTTTGTCCTGGTGCTGTTGTTGACTGCGCTGGTGGCGGGCATTGGCGTTTGGTCCCTGCAAACCATCAGCCAGCGCTTCGACGGGCTCAAGCAAATGTCATCGCTCAACAGCGGTTTGCTCAAGGTGCGACTGCTGGAGCAGGAGTACGCCTTGCACGGCAATCCGAAAACCGTCGATGCCCTGCACGAGGGCGTCGACGGCCTGATCGCCCTGGCCGGCCAGCTCAAGGCCGCGTCTGCGGCCAACGTGCCGGTGATGAGCGATGTCGAACAGTCTTTGGGGGCCTATCGCAAGGCCTTCGACGAGTTTGTCTCGCTCACCCAGGCCAAGGACCTGGCGCTGGAAATGGCCACTTGGTCGGTGTCCAGCGTGGCCAATAATCTTGATGTATTGCAATCCGGTCTCGCCGATGACGGCGCCTATACGCTGAAAGATTCCGAAGGCAAGGACGGTGCGCAATTCATCGAGCAGGCGAGTCAGGTCAGCCAGGTTTCACGCTTGATGCTGCAAGCCATGAATGAAGCTCGCGTGCGCCTGGATCAAAGCCGCAAAGGCGACGACAGTGCGGGGCAGGGCAAGATCGAACAGGCCAGCCAGGCACTGACCCAGGCCGAGCAGCTCAAGACCACGGTCAAGGACGAGGGTTACCAGACCGTCCTCAATGAGGTGACGGGTCATATCGCCAGCTTCAGCGACAAGCTCGCCGAGTACACCGGCCTGCTGGAACAGGAAAAAACCGTCTATCAGCAATTGCACCAACGCGCCGCCCAAGTGGTCGAGCGGGTGGATCAGGCTTATGTCGCGCAAGACCAGGCGATGCAGGCTGAACTGAAAAAGAACTCGCTGCTGATCATTG
This sequence comes from Pseudomonas sp. P1_F7, assembly GCF_056405655.1. Taxonomy (NCBI): domain Bacteria; kingdom Pseudomonadati; phylum Pseudomonadota; class Gammaproteobacteria; order Pseudomonadales; family Pseudomonadaceae; genus Pseudomonas; species Pseudomonas sp. P1_F7. Next base: position 369,458 of record NZ_JBFUBR010000004.1, on the reverse strand, counting down.
GCTCTTCCGCGTTGGCCTTGCTGGTTGGGCTGGTTGCCGCGTGGATCATCACCCGGTTGATCGTGGCACCGCTGCGCCGTGTGATTCAGGTGGCGCAGCAGATTGCCGCAGGGGATTTGAGTGCGACCATTGACGTGACCCGCCGTGACGAAATCGGTCAGTTGATGCAGGCAATGCAACAAATGGGCGCGGGGCTCAGCCATATCGTCAGCGGCTTGCAGTCGGGTATCGAGCAGTTGGCGACTTCGGCCCAATCGCTGTCGGCGGTGACTGAGCAGACCAATCTTGAGGTCAGTACGCAGAAGGAGGAAACCGAACAGGTCGCCACCGCAATGAATCAGATGACGGCCACGGTGCATGATGTCGCGCGCAATGCAGAGGAAGCGGCCCTGGCTGCGCAAACGGCTGATGGCAAGGTTGAAAGCGGTCAGCAGGTGGTGCGTCAGAGCATGGCACGGATCGAGCAATTGGCGGATTCGGCCACTTCCGCCAGTTCGAGCATCGAAAGTCTGAGTGCGGAAATCCAGAACATCGGCACGGTTTTGAGTGTGATCAAAAGCGTGGCGGAGCAGACCAATCTGCTGGCATTGAACGCGGCGATCGAGGCGGCCCGGGCCGGCGAGCAGGGCAGGGGCTTTGCGGTGGTGGCCGATGAAGTGCGTGCATTGGCCAAGCGCACCCAGCAATCGACCGAGGAAATCGAACGCCTGGTCAGCGCTTTGCGCTCGGCGGCGCAGTCGTCGGTGCAGCAGATCCAGAGCAGTGGCGAGTTGGTGAAGCTGGCGGTCAGTGACGCCTTGCAGACCGAGAGTGCGTTGGGCAGTATTGCGGCGGCGGTGTCGTTGATCCAGCAGATGAACCAGCAGATTGCCGCGGCGGCGGAGGAGCAGAGCTCGGTGGCCGAGGAGATCAACCGCAGTGTCACCAGTATTCGCGCCAGTGCCGATCAGTCATCGCTGGCAATGCAGGGCAATGCCGCGTCCAGTATTCAGCTGGCGCAACTGGGGGTTGAACTGAAGGGGATGGTGGGGCATTTCAGGCTTTGAAATGATCTTCGGCCAGACCAAAAAAAGCCACCTCTCGGTGGCTTTTGTGTTTTCGATGATCAGTCGTAGATCACTTTCTTCTTCCAGTCCGCGTCGACCTCGACGTCCTTGAGGCCTTCGGTCAACTGGTTGACCTCGCCTTCGACCGGCGCGATGCGATCCATGACCTGGTCATTGGCGCGAGCCAGGAGTTTTTCCAGGTACTCCAGTTGCTCGGCGTAGACCTGTGGTTCCTGTTGTTTGCGCAGGTATTGCACGCCGCGCTCGAATGCCAGGCGAGCCTGCCCGGGCTGGTTCTGTTGCAGGGAATGCTGGCCGAGGTTGTTGAAGAACTCGATGTGCAGCAGCACCAGGATGTGGCGTACTTCGCGAATCCAGCCTTTGGCTTCATTGGGTGGCAAGAAGCCGTCCTGTGCCGCGCGGGTAATCTGGCCGTGCAGGGCTTCGAGCAGGAAGCGTACATCCTTGGCCTTGGCTTCTGTCTGAATCGGTGCTGGCGGATTGTTGACCGGGATGGATTCACCCTGGCCGACAAGGTCCTCCAGCTCGGCGATCCGTGCCTTGAGGTTGGCGCTGGATTTTTCCAGGTTAAGCAGACGCTGGCAGACGTTCAGTTCCAGGCGGGCCAACAACAGCTTGAGTGCCGGGGTCATCAACTGGCCGGGGAATGTCTCGGTGATTTCGCCGCAGCGACGCAGACGATCATTGAGCTCAATCTTGGTACGGGCCTTTTCCAGCTTGTTGTTTTCCACCACATGGTTCATGTAGCCAATGGCGATCAACAGTGCGATCCCGGCTACGACTAGCAGGGTGATCATGAGTGGCGTCACCGGTAAGACCTCTTTATAGGTTGCGCATGCGAGTCTGATGGCTTGGCATTTGAGCGCCCAGGCCCGCACGACGGGTTGGATCGGACATGCTTGTACTTATATCGGCCGGAGCCCCGCTTCTATAAATGATGGCACTCGATATGCAGATTGCCATCACCGGATGGACTATAACGTCTTGGCGGGTGCCAGAATATAGGCGTCAAACGCCGGGCAGCGGAAAAACCGCAATGGCTCCCAAAAGCAGGGTGAAGTCATTGATTTAAATAAATTTATATCAGGGGGTTGACGACCTCTCAATCCATCCATAGAATGCGCGCCACTTGCAGCGTAAAGCACACAGCGAAACGAAGCAGGGAGTGAATGTTGTACGTGTGTCCCCTTCGTCTAGTGGCCTAGGACACCGCCCTTTCACGGCGGTAACAGGGGTTCGAGTCCCCTAGGGGACGCCAATGCGGGAATAGCTCAGTTGGTAGAGCACGACCTTGCCAAGGTCGGGGTCGCGAGTTCGAGTCTCGTTTCCCGCTCCAATTTTAAACAGCGTTGCTTTCGGGCAGGGCTGAGTGAAACCAGAACCAAGTCTTCGGATGCGGGTCTGGGCACCGAAACACACACCATGTGTTCCGGGTAGCGTGTCCCCTTCGTCTAGTGGCCTAGGACACCGCCCTTTCACGGCGGTAACAGGGGTTCGAGTCCCCTAGGGGACGCCATTTGCGGGAATAGCTCAGTTGGTAGAGCACGACCTTGCCAAGGTCGGGGTCGCGAGTTCGAGTCTCGTTTCCCGCTCCATATTTAACGAAAACGCCGCTCATTGAGCGGCGTTTTCGTTTGCGCGTATAAAACCAAATTGAAAAAATGGGCGGTATGACTCACCCACATAGGTAACAAAACAGTTCAAGCACATAGGTAACAGTCTTTAACTGGCACTGGTCGATTCCGAGGATCTGACCATGCCGTGGCGAGAGCTGAAACCTGTGGACCTGAAAGTGATGTTCATTACGCGACTGGTTTTCCGGGTGGCTGTTTGCCAGAAGCGGCCCTTCTCGACCCATTAAATCCACGTCGCCTTCGGCCAAGCAGCCTCTACCCAAAGCGGTCGGTATCTCCATAAGTGGGGCATTTCACCCACCCAACCGGGCGTTTACCACCTGATTTGAGGAATATTCCCCCCTCTCACCCTTTCTGTCGCTTGAAACACTCAGAAACAGCTTGTTAATTCATTTGAACTTTTTCTTCGCCCTATTGAAATGGCTCATTAGTTGCACCACCCCGTGGTACCCGCAACAGCTGTCGTCCCGGACATCATGGAGACGGCGGGGTTTGCCAGATTCGGCATGATGCGAGGGGTGAAAAATGACACATGAGGAGCTTCTTATGAGTTCCATGATCAAGATTGGCATCGTTGATGATCACCCGCTGTTAAGGGATGGGGTCACAATGGCGCTGAAGAAAATAGCTGACTTTCAGGTGGTCGGGCAGGGCGGGTCTGCCGATGATGCCCTGGAAATTGCCGCTCGTTTTGCTCCGGATGTTTTGCTGATGGATGTAAATATGCCGGGCGATAGCTTTGCTGCCGTGCGAGCGATTTCAGCTTCTTCGCCGGCAGTTAAAATTTTGATGCTGACGGTATCTGAGTCCATCGAGGACGCCTATTCCGCCCTCGAAGCGGGCGCGCAGGGATATGCGTTGAAAGGCATAAGCGGTCGTGAACTTGTACAAGCCATCAGAAATGTTGCCGGTGGTGAAACCTTCATTACACCCAAGCTTGCCAGCAAGCTCTTAGGCAATTTCAGAAAGCACGCGGGTGATAAGCAAAAGGTCGAGCTGACCCATCGCGAAGAACAAGTTATCCGGGAGGTATCGAAGGGCCTGACTAACCGCGAGGTTGCTATCAAGCTTGAGCTCTGCGAGAAGACAATCAAGCACTACATGACGAATGTCATGTACAAGCTACGCGTTCGTAACCGGACGCAGGCAGTCGCGGCAGTGAGACGGCATTGGGAGAGTGACCATATACCTGGCTTATGTGGTGCTCTTCAACGCCGCGACTTGAATGACAACGGTAAGACAAGTAACGGGCGATAAGCGCTTCCGGTTACATGAGTGCAACGATCGTTTTGGCACGGCTGATCAGATTTTGAACTGCGCCCTGGCTTTGGTTCCGGCATGGGGCGCCGATTCAATGATGAATATTCCGCCGAGGGATTCGACGCGATAGCGCATGCCGACAAGGCCCAGATGAGTTTTGCCACGACCTGGCACACTTGGTTTTTCGGTTGAAATACCCACTCCCGCATCCTCGACTTGCACTTCCAGTAGCCCTTCGGAGTGAGAGGCGCTGAGTTTCTGGCCTTTTCCTCCGGCGTGAATATAAGCATTGTTCAATGCTTCCTGGGCGAAGCGGTAAATACAAATTTTATGCGCTATCGGTACATCGTCTGGAAGAGTATCAAGCTCCAGTTCGACTCGCGTCTCGGTTCGCTCTTCGTGCCGCTCGGCAAGCAATACCAGCGCATCGTGCAGGGTTAGATCATTGACTTCCGGAAGTGCCAGGCCGAGTGATATTTCCCGCACTTCGTTTAAAGCATCCTTGCCGGCACGTCTGATCATTTCGAGGACTTCCCCATCTGAGGCGCCTTGCGAATCTTCGAGCTCTTCAAGGCGAAGGAGAATTAGTGACAACAGCTGAGCAGGACCATCATGAAGATCTGCCCCGATCCGACGAAGAGTGAGTTCATTGATTCTGGAGAATTCGCGATTGGCTGTAGTGACTTTGCGCTGAAGGGCGGCGTTATTTGAGTGCAACTTTTCTTGCTCATGCATTCGCCATTTAAGTGCTGTTTCATGCTGCTTTATTATCTTGTCGTCACGCCGAACGATAAAAAATAACAGCAAAAGCATGGCCATCGTTGCTGCACCAACAATCGCCCATACTTTCTTGCGAACGTTATTGATTTCGCGCTGTAACGCTTCCGCGGTTTCGTAGAACTCACCAACCGCAACAATCTTTCCAGTACCCGTTTCGCGCAGTGGAGCAAAAATTTCATAGAGCGGAATATTCAGGCTTCGCTCAAAAGCATCCTCAATATCATCCGCAGTATTAATCTCAAGATCATTGTCCAGTTCTGTATAGATCTTGCCTGTCAGCGCCTGTGAGATCTCCTCTGTCGGAAAAATTTTTTGGACCGCGGATTTGTCGGTGCTGTAGACAATCGTGCCGTCTGGAAGCCAGATCTTCACCGAGACAACATGTGTACTCAACGAGGTGTTAGACAGCAGGTGATCAATGGTCTGAATAGTTCCATCGGGGAGTTCTTTGGCAGTGGTTAATCCTTGGACGAAAGGTTCGAGAAAGTGCTCCATATAACGCGCCCCCGCCTCTGCCGCCGTTTGAACCGTTGCATCTTCAATACTCTGGCTTACGAGGTTTCCAACGAACGTCATGGTCAAACCCAGAATTAATGTGGCGCAGATGACGAACTGGGTTGAGCGGCTTAAATGGCGCAATTTCGCACCGGTGCTCTGTCTCCCGGGCACTGCGCCACTGGACGTTTGGTCAGCGTCTGATTCGACCAAGGTCTGATCCGATTCTTTGACCAAGGTCTCAGAATTTGACTGGGCTTTCGTCTCTGTACACATCCGGGTAGCACCTCAATACTCATTTTTAATGGAGTGTATAGCTAGCGTTTGAGGTTCAAGGCGGGAGGGGCGATGAATAGTTTAAAAAGATTCTCGATCAATCTGGGTAATCGCTATTTCCGGCAAAAACGGCCGGGGGTTATTACCAATAGTAATGATTTCCCGACTCCGCCACCAAGCGTGTGGAACCCGTCTCCAATACAGACTAGTCAATTTGTAGTCGATGCCAGTTTGCTCATGGATAAAAGGCTTGTTGACGAAGCCGCATGGACGCAGAACCGTGCCATCACCCCTCAGGAACTCCCGGACTATGGCGATCTTCGCGAGCATATTCCGGCCAATGACTCTGATCGCTGGATGTGTGGCATCTGTGACAAGCCGCCTATGCCTGAGAGAGCTACATGGACAGATACATAGAGCCCCGATACGTGACGGGGCGTTTTGCAAGTTACACCTTCTTTTCGCCCTGCACTCATGGGCCGTCGCCCCCTTGAGGCGCAATACCTGCCTGTAAGTACGGTTGCCATGAGGCATTGATCCTCAGTTGAGCACTGCTGATTGCACGCAATTCAGTAAGGGCTCGGTGCGGCCGTGAAATCAGGTCCCGTCGTTCAATTTCTGTTTTTTGTTTATGGGGTTTAACACTAAACCACGCGTTTGCAGCCGTGTTTTATGCGTGTGGTTTCCTGACTAGTCAAGCATCGAGGAAACAGCCATGGCCAGCTTCATCAAGTCCGATCTTGAGTTCATTCTCGAACAAATTTTCATCGCCGAACGGCATGCGGCAGGCGCGAGTCTGGCTGACATGCTGCCGAACGTAGAAGTACCCTTCGGCCTGCGCACCGTCTCCGGCTTCGACAACAACCTGGCCAATCCCCAGTTCGGTGCCGCCGACAACTTCTTCCCGCGTATGACGACGCCGGTGTTCAATACCGCGCAGGTCCAGCCGGCCGGCTTCTTCGGCCCCGCTGATCCTGGCGGAACCACGCCGACCTCCTACCAGCAGACCAGCGGTTTCGTCTTCGACTCGCAGCCGCGCACCATCAGCAACCTGATCGTGGACCAGACCGCCAACAACCCGGCGGCGGTCGCGGCCGCAGCGGCCAACCCGGATTCACAGGTGGTCACCAGCCCCGGCCTGGATGGCCTGTTCGGCACCGCCGACGACATTTCCGTCTTCCAGATTCCTAATATCACGCCGGACGCAGGCCTGACCGCGCCCTTCAACGCCTGGATGACCTTCTTCGGCCAGTTCTTCGACCACGGCCTGGACCTGGTCACCAAAGGCGGCAGCGGCACGGTGTTCATTCCGCTGCAGCCCGACGATCCACTGTTCGTGCCTGGTAGCCCGACCAACTTCATGGTGTTGACGCGGGCCACCAATCTGCCCGGCCCCGATGGCGTCCTCGGCACGGCCGACGACATCCACGAACAGCAAAACACCACCTCGCCGTTTGTCGACCAGAACCAGACCTACAGCTCGCATCCCTCGCATCAGGTATTCCTGCGCGCCTATGAGCTCAACGCCGCCGGCGATCCGGTCGCCACCGGCAAGCTGATCACCAACCGTGACCTGGGTGTCGATGGTGTGTTCGGCACTGCCGACGATACCGAAATCGGTGGCATGGCCACCTGGAAGGTGGTCAAGGCCCAGGCCCATGATCTGCTCGGGATCAACCTGACCGATGCGGATGTGTTCGATCTGCCGCTGCTGGCGACCGACGCCTATGGCAACTTCATCAAGGGGCCCAACGGCCTTCCGCAAGTCGTGATGAAGGGCGCGGATGGCATTGCCGGCACCGCCGATGACGTGCTCGTCGAAGGTAATCGGGCCGCGCCCATCAGCCTGACGAACGCCGTGCGCACCGGCCACCAGTTCCTCATCGACATTGCGCACAGTGCCGATCCGACCGGCGGCCTGACGGCTGACACGGACACCGTCATTGGCGGCCCGCAAGCGCCCGGCACCTACGACAACGAGTTGCTGGATGCGCACTACATCGCCGGAGATGGCCGCGTCAACGAGAACATCGGCCTGACCACCGTTCACTCCGTTTTCCACCACGAGCACAACCGGCTGGTTGATCAGACCAAGGAGACGGTACTGGCCTCCGCCGACCTCGACTTCCTGAACAAGTGGCTGATGCCCGACGCCCAACTGACGGCGTTGCCGGTAACGGCAGCCGACATTGCGGCCCTGCACTGGAACGGCGAGCGGTTGTTCCAGGCGGCCAAGTTCGGTACCGAGATGCAGTACCAGCACCTGGTGTTCGAGGAGTTCGCGCGCACCATCCAGCCGCAAGTGGACGTCTTTCTGGCACCCATGGGCAACGACACGACGATCGACCCGTCGATCGTCGCCGAGTTCGCGCACACGGTCTTTCGCTTCGGTCACTCGATGCTGGTGGAGACGGTCGATCGTTTCGATGCCAACTTCAACGTCGTCGGCGACGGCAATCCGACTGTCGCGGGCAATCAACAGACCGGCCTGATTGCGGCCTTCCTCAACCCGCTGGCATTCGCTACAAGCGGCCCCACCCCTGAGCAGGCGACAGGCGCCATCGTACGCGGCCTGACCCGCCAGGTCGGCAACGAGATCGACGAGTTCGTGACCGACGCGGTGCGCAACAACCTGGTCGGCCTGCCGCTGGACCTGGCCGCCCTCAACCTGGCGCGCGGCCGCGACACCGGCATCCCGTCGCTGAACGCGGCGCGGCGCGAGTTCTACCACATGACCGGCGACAGCCAGTTGACCCCCTACACGAGCTGGGCCGATTTCGTGCAGCACATGAAACACCCGGAATCGCTGATCAATTTCATCGCCGCCTACGGCACGCATTCAACCATCACTAGCGCTACGACGCTGGCGGGCAAGCGCGCCGCGGCTGCGGATCTTGTGCTCGGTAGCGCCACGGCGCCGGCTGATCGCCTGGACTTCCTGCACAGTACCGGCGCCTGGGCCAGCACCGCCGGTGCGGACGGTATTCTGAACACCGCAGACGACGTGACCACCACCGGCCTGGACTCCGTCGACTTCTGGATCGGCGGCCTGGCCGAGGAGAAGATGCCCTTTGGCGGCCTGCTGGGTTCGAGCTTCAACTTCGTCTTCGAAACCCAGATGGAAAACCTGCAGAATGGCGACCGCTTCTACTATCTGGCGCGCACCGCGGGACTCAATTTCGGCACCGAGCTTGAGAACAATTCGTTCGCCAATCTGGTGATGCTCAACAGCGACGCAACACACCTGTCGGCTAACATATTCCTGACGCCGGCCTTCACCCTGGAGACCGACCCGACGCGCCAGTTCAACCAGAGTGTGGTGGCCGGCCCGGACGGCATCGTCGGCACGCTCGACGATCTGCCCGCCAACGCCGATCCCTTTGGCCCGTCGGAGCACCCGATTGGCTCACCACGGATTGACCATTTCACGCCGCTGGTGATCCGCGACAACCCCGCCACAGCGGGCCCGGATACCAACTACCTGCACTACACCGGCGGCGATACGGTCGTGCTTGGCGGCACGGTCGGCGACGACATCCTCATTGCCGGCGACTCGGACGACGACACCGTCTATGGCGACGCCGGCAACGACCGCCTCGACGGCGGCTACGGCAACGACAACGTCTTTGGCGGCGCGGGCGACGACATCATCACCGACATCGGCGGCAGCGACACCCTGCGCGGCGAGGACGGCAACGACGTCATCCAGGCCGGCAACTCGACCCTCGGCCTCAACAACCTGGTCTTCGGCGGCGCTGGCAAAGACTTCATCATCACCACCGAAGACATCACCATGACCTTCGCCGGCGCGGGCGACGATTTCATCCTCGGCGCCAAGGTCAACCTCGCGCCAACAGGCAACGAAGGCGACGACTGGATCGAGGGCGGCACCCAGGACGGTGCACCCGGCGACAACGCGAGCCCGACATTAACCGACGATGTGCCCGGCAACGACATCTTCATCGGCACCGGCGGATTCGATGAAATGATCGGCGAGGGCGGCGACGACACCTTCGTCGCCAGCGACGCTCAGGACAAGATGGACGGCATGTCCGGGTTCGACTGGACCACCTACAAGAATGACAAGTTCGGCGTGACCGTCGATATGGTCACCCCGTTCTTCAGTCCGTATCACCCGGTGCCCGATGCCGCGGGCAATATCGTGGGCGCGGTGGGGCAATCGCCCGATGCGGTCTATGACCGGTTCGCGGAAGTGGAGGGGCTGTCGGGGTCGGCCTTCGCCGACTTCCTGCGCGGCGATGAACAAAACGCAGCCATCATCGCCAACATCACGGCCAGGGGCAGCATCCTCACCAACTTCGATCTTGTCAGCGGCCTGCGGGCTTTCGTCGGCAGCGCCGGATTCGGTGCCGACGGTATCGGGGGGACGGCCGACGATCAGTTCGGCGCGGGCAACATCATCCTCGGCGGCGATGGCAGCGACATCATCGAAGGCCGTGGCGGCAGCGACCTCATCGACGGCGACAGTTGGCTCAACGTGCGCATCAGCGTGCGTCAGAACGTGGATGGCACCGGGCCGGAGATCGCCAGCTTCGACAGCATGGTGCCCATGATCCCGCTCATGCTGAACGGTACCTACAACCCCGGCCAGCTCGTCGCCGTGCGTGAAATCCTGCCCGGTACATCCGCAGGCGGGGCTGCGTTCGACACCGTCAACTTCCTGGGCCCTCTGGCGAACTACACGATCGCCGTCAACGGCATCGTCGTCGATCCCGCCGTTCCCCTCGATATCGTCGGCACCGACGTCGTCACCGTGACCGACAATGTCGGCAAGGAAGAAACCGACCGTCTCACCCACATCGAGCGGCTGCAGTTCTCCGATCAGGCAGTGGTCCTCGTGCAGGGGGTCAACGCCGAGCCTGTGGGTGCGCTGACGGTGAGCAACACCGCGCCGACCGTAGGCCAGACGCTGACCGTGTCGGCGGCAGGCATCACCGATGACGACAACGCAGGCGGTGGGATCAACAATTCCATCAGTTACATATGGCAGGTTGAACTGGCACCGGGCTCGGGCGTCTTCGAGGACATCATCCTCGGGCCAGGCCGCATCGGTCTCGGATTTACAAGAGCGGACGCGCCCACTCTCACGGTGACGGCGGATCTTGCCGGCCTGGCAGTGCGCGTCAAAGGCATCTATGCGGACGATAATGGCGTGACCGAGCAGGTATTCTCGGCACCGACCACGGCCGTAGTGGCCGGCGCGCCGGCCCCCGCAGCGGCGCCTTCGCTGATCGATCCGCAGACCACGGCCCCCAGCAACGGTGTGCGTTACACGCAATCGGACCTGGCGTTCATCCTTGACCAGATCAAGATCGCGGAACACAACGCGGCGGGTGAGAACATGGTTTCTCTGCTGCCGAACATACGGGTACCGTACGGTTTGCGCACGGTCGAAGGGACCGAAAACAACCTGCTCCATCCCGAGTTCGGTGCCGCCGATAACGTATTCCCGCGCCTGACCACGCCGGACTTCCGTACGGCCGACGCCGGCACGAGCTACACCCAGACCAGCGGCCTGGTGAACGACTCGCAGCCGCGCACCATCAGCAACCTGATCGTCGACCAGACCGCCACCAACCCGGCGGCGGTCGCGGCTACCTTCGATCCGGGTCTGGATGGCATCCTTGGCACGGCTGACGATGTCTTGAAAGTCGGATCACAGGTGATTACCGGAACCCGCACCGACGGCACGACGTTCCAGACCTTCTTCAACTCGAACGTGAGCCCCGACGCGGGCCTGACCGCGCCCTTCAACCAATGGATGACCTTCTTCGGCCAGTTTTTCGACCATGGACTGGACCTCGTCACCAAGGGCGGTTCAGGCACCGTGTTCATTCCGCTGCAGCCGGATGACCCGCTGTTCGTGCCCGGTAGCCCGACCAACTTCATGGTGCTGACACGCGCCACCAATCAGCCCGGCCCCGATGGCATCCTGGGCACGGCCGACGACATCCACGAGAACACCAACACCACCTCGCCGTTTGTCGACCAGAACCAGACCTACAGCTCGCATCCTTCGCACCAGGTGTTCCTGCGTGCCTATGAGCTCAACGCAGCGGGCGATCCGGTGGCCACCGGCAAGTTGATCGAAAATCGTGATCTGGGCGCCGATGGCGTGTTCGGCACGGCCGACGACGTCGGGATCGGTGGCATGGCCACCTGGAAGGTGGTCAAGGCGCAAGCCCATGATCTGCTCGGCATCAATCTCACCGATGCCGATTTCAACAACGTGCCACTGCTGGCGACCGACGCCTACGGCAATTTCATCAAGGGTCCGAATGGTTTCCCACAGGTGGTGATGTTGGGCCCGGACGGCATTGCCGGCACGGCGGACGATGTGCTCGTTGAAGGCAATCCGGCGGCGCCCATCAGCCTGGTCAACGCCGCGCGCACCGGCCATGCCTTCCTCAACGACATCGCGCACACCGCCGTTCCGATCGACGACGTGACCGGCGCAGCACTCCTGCCCGATGTGGACACTGTTGTTGGCGGTACGCCTGCACCGGGCTTCTACGACAACGAACTGTTGGACGCGCACTACATTGCCGGCGACGGCCGGGTCAACGAGAACATCGGCCTGACTACCGTCCATTCCATCTTCCACCATGAGCACAACCGTCTGGTCGATCACACCATGGCGGTGGTCCTGGCGACAGCGGCAAGCGGCGACGTGTCGTTCCTGAACGAGTGGCTGCTGACGCCTGTCACTGCCGTTCCCGCCGACACCTCGACCCTCGACTGGAACGGCGAGCGCCTGTTCCAGACGGCGAAGTTCGGCACCGAGATGCAGTACCAGCACCTGGTGTTCGAGGAGTTCGCGCGTACGATCCAGCCGATGGTCGATCCTTTCTTCGCCCCGGGCCAGGTGTACGACACCGCGATCGATCCGAGCATCGTTGCCGAGTTCGCGCACACCGTCTATCGCTTCGGGCACTCGATGCTGCTGGAGCAGGTCGATCGGCTGGATCCGAACTTCGCCTCGAGCGATATCGGGCTGATTCAGGCCTTCCTCAACCCGCTCGAGTTCGCGGGCAGCGGCCCCACTCCGGAACAGGCGGCCGGTGCCATCGTGCGCGGCGTGACCCGCCAGGTGGGCAACGAGATTGACGAGTTCGTCACCGAAGCCCTGCGCAACAACCTGCTGGGCCTGCCGCTCGATCTGCCCGCCATCAACCTGGCGCGCGGCCGCGATACCGGCATTCCGTCCCTGAACGCGGCGCGGCGGGAGTTCTATGGGCCTACCGGCGACGCAGAGCTCAAGCCCTACACCAGTTGGGCCGATTTCGTGCAGCACATGAAGCATCCGGAATCGCTGATCAACTTCATCGCCGCCTACGGCACGCACGCGACCATCACCGGCGCCATCACGCTGGCGGACAAGCGCGCCGCGGCTGCGGACCTGGTGTTAGGCGGCGCGACCGCACCGGCCGACCGTGTCGACTTCCTCAACAGCACGGGTGCCTGGGCCAGCAACGCCGGTGCGGACGGTATTCTGAACACCGCAGACGACGTGACCATCACCGGCCTGGACAACGTCGACTTCTGGGTTGGCGGGCTGGCCGAGGAGAAAATGCCCTTTGGCGGCATGCTCGGCTCGACCTTCAACTTCGTCTTCGAGAACCAGATGGAGAAACTCCAGGACGGAGACCGCTTCTACTATCTGGAACGCACCGCCTCGATGGACTTTGGCGCCGAACTGGAGAACAACACGTTCGCCAATCTGGTGATGGCCAATACCGACGCAACACACCTCTCGGCCAGAGTTTTCCTGACGCCGGCCTACATCCTGGAAACCGACCAGACGCGCCAGTACAACCCGAGCGTGGTGGCCGGGCCCGACGGCATCGTCGGCACGATCGATGATCTGCCAGTCAACGCCGATCCCTTTGGCCCGTCGGTCCACCCGATTGGCTCACCGCGCACTGATTTTCTGACGCCGCTGGTGATCCGCGACAACCCCGCCACGCCGGGTCTGGATACCAACTACCTGCACTACACCGGTGCCGATACGGTCGTGCTCGGCGGCACGCCCGGCAACGATATCCTCATTGCCGGCGACTCGGACGACGACACGGTCTATGGCGATGCCGGTAACGACCGGATCGATGGCGGCTACGGTAACGACCAACTCCTTGGCGGTACCGGTGACGACATCATCACCGACATGGGCGGCGACGACGTCATCCACGGCGAGGACGGCAACGACGTCATCCAGGGCGGCAACGGCCTCAACCTGATCCTCGGCCAGGCCGGCCAGGACTTCATCATCACCGGCGAGGACGCGGCCGACAGCAGTGGCGGCCTGGGCAACGACTTCATCCTCGGCAGCAAGGCGAACGAGTTCGCGCGCGGCGGTGAAGGCGACGACTGGATCCAGGGCGGATCCGCCGATGGCGTTGCCGGCGACAACTTCGACCCATTCGGCAACGATCCGATCATTGGCAACGACGTCTTCCTGGGCGATGGCGGACCGGACAACTTCGACGGCGAAGGCGGTGATGACATCATGGTCGGCAGCCCCAGCGAGGCGGACCGTTTCATCGGGTTCTCCGGTTACGACTGGGCGACCTACAAGGACGATCCGGTCGGCGTGACCATTGGCCTCAACTCCAGTCAGCGCTTCTTCGATCAGCCGGCGGTGCCCGGTTCCACCGCGTCGATCCTTGCCCGGCTGGACCTGGTGGAAGGGCTGTCGGGATCGGCACACGCCGATTTCCTCAGCGGCGATGATTCCACCGCGGTAACGCTCGCTATCGCTGGCGCCACGGGCAGCGTGCTCACCAACTTCGACCTCATCAGCGGTCTGCGTGACTTGGTCGGCAGCGCCGGCAACGGCGCGGATGGCATCGCCGGCACAGCCGACGATAAGTTCGACGGGGGCAACATTGTCCTGGGTGGCGCCGGCAGCGACGTCATCGAAGGCCGTGCCGGCGATGACCTGATCGACGGCGACAAGTGGCTCAACGTACGCATCAGTGTGCGGCAGAACATCGATGGCACCGGGCCGGAAATTGCCAGTTTCGACAGCATGACGCCCCTGGTCCCGCTGATGTTGAACGGTACCTATAACCCCGGCCAGCTCCAGGTCGTCCGCGAGATCCTGACGGCGGCCGGTCCCGACTTCGATACGGCGCTGTACTCCGGCAATTTTGCGGATTACACCGTGGTCGAAAACGTCAATGGCACCGTTACGGTCACCGACAGTGTCGCTGGCAGGGACGGGATCGACACCCTCAGTAATATCGAGCGGTTGCAGTTCTCCGATCAGGCGATCGTGCTTGGCGGTTTGAACTCGGCGCCAGTCGGTTCGCTGAGGATCGACGATCCTACGCCCGCCGTCGGCCAGACGCTGACGGTATCGGCGGCAGACATCACGGATGCCGACAATACCGCGACCGGCGGCGCGATCGCCGGGCCCATCAGTTTCTTCTGGCAGTTCGAAGCGCGCCCAGGCTCGGGCGTCTTCGAAGACATCACCTTCTTTGCCGCCGGAGAGGTCGCGCGCGCGGAGGGCACGACCGTCACGGTGGGCACGGAACTCAGGGTCCCACCACCGGCGACCCTCATTGGTGCCGTGCCGGTTATACCGGAACTCGTCGTGGCAGCCGGGCTGGCGCTGCGCGTCAGGGCGGTCTACAAGGACGCCAATGGCGTGCTGGAGGAGGTGTTCTCGGCGCCGACCGCACCGATCACGCCGGCCGGTACCGGCACCGTCAATGTCCTGCCGGTTGGAACTGTGCTGATCAGCGATACGACCCCGACGCCAGGCTTGGGATTGACCGCCACGGATGCGTTCACCGACGCCAACGGGACTACGACCTCGGTGATTACCCATCAGTGGCAGGTGGGGAGCGGTGCGATCTTTACCGACATCGCTGGCGCGACGGGCACGACCTTCACGCCCAGCCAGGCGCAGACCGGTCAGCAACTGCGTGTCGTCGCGAGTTACACCGATGACCTCGGCACAATTGAGCAAGTCACCTCTGCCGCAACGACAGTGGTCGGTGATCTGTTTGTCGGTACCGCGGGTGTCGACATATGGACCGGCACGATAGGCGACGACGTGGCCAGCGGAGGTGATGGCAACGACATCCTGAACGCCTTGGGCGGCAACGACATCCTCAATGGTGATGCGGGCAATGACATTCTCATTGGGGGTGCGGGTGCCGATACCATGGCTGGAGGTCTCGGTGACGATATCTTTGAAGTTACCGACGTTGGGGACGTGGTGACCGAGCTCGCCGGTGCCGGCAACGACACGGTCTGGACCTCGCTCGCGAGCTACACCCTGAGTGCCAACGTCGAAAATCTGTTTTTCGGCGGCAGCGGCAACTTCGCGGGCAGCGGCAACGCGCTCGACAACACGCTCGTGGGTGGAGCGGGTAATGACGTCCTCATCGGTGGCGCAGGTGCCGACACGATGGCCGGCGGTGGCGGCAGCGATGTCTACGAAGTCACCGACCTTGGGGACGTGGTGAGCGAGCTCGCCGGTGCCGGCAGCGACACGGTCTGGACCTCGCTCGCGAGCTACACCCTGGGTGCCAACGTCGAGAATCTGTTTTTCGGCGGCAGCGGCAACTTTGCGGGTACAGGCAATACGCTCGACAACACGATCGTGGGGGGGGCGGGTAACGACGTCCTCATCGGTGGCGCAGGTAACGACGTCCTCATCGGTGGCGCAGGTGCCGACACGATGGTCGGTGGCGTCGACAACGATACCTATGAAGTCGACGACCTTGGGGACGTGGTGACCGAGGTCCCCGGTGCCGGCATCGACACGGTCTGGACCTCGCTTGCGAGCTACACGCTGGGTGCCAACATCGAAAATCTGTTTTTCGGTGGCAGCGGCAACTTTGCGGGCAGCGGCAACACGCTCGACAACACGATCGTGGGGGGGGCGGGTAACGACGTTCTCAGCGGCGGCGCAGGTAACGACGTCCTCATCGGTGGCGCAGGAGGTGCCGACACGATGGCTGGCGGTGTCGGCAACGATGTCTACGAAGTCGCCGACCTTGGGGACGTGGTGAACGAGCTCGCCGGTGCCGGCAGCGACACGGTCTGGACCTCGCTCGCGAACTACGCCCTGGGTGCCGATGTCGAGAATCTGTATTTCGGCGGCAGCGGTAATTTTGCGGGCACCGGCAACGAGCTCGCCAACATAATCGTGGGTGGTGCGGGTAACGACGTCCTCACCGGCGGTGGCGGTAACGACGTGATGAGTGGCGTCGTCGGCAACGATACGTTCGTGTTTGCTGCCGCGGGTTTCGGCAACGATACAATCCTGAACTTCGGAGCCAATCCGGCCGCAGGGCAGGACTTGATCGATGTCACGGGGCTGGCGATCAGCAGCGCCACGTTCGCTGCCGACGTGAGCATAACGGCTGACGGGGCGGACACGGTGGTTGGGATCGGAGTGGACTCCATCCGCCTTGTGGGTGTCAGCAGCGCGACCGTTGATCAGACGGACTTCAATCTGGTGGGATAAGGAGGCCTTCTCGACAAAGTTGAGTTCAAAGCAATTTGAGGTGTGTGGCAGTTGCCACACACCTTTTTTAACGAAAACGCCGCTCATTGAGCGGCGTTCTTGTTTGCGCGTAAAAAACCAGATCAACCGCTGAGGCTTTGTACCAGGCTTTCGAGCGTTTCAGTGGTTTTGTCATCCTGCACCGGTTGCGTAGCAGCAGCCGCTTTGATTTGGCGTGCCAGGCGGTATTCACTGGGCGTGCAGTTGGCGAACTGCTTGAAGGCACGAGCGAAGTAGGAAGGATCCTTGAAGCCGGCCTCATAGCCGATGCTGGTAATCGGCATCTGGCTGTTGTCGAGCAGATCTTTGGCGAAGTTCATGCGCTTGTCCAGGATGTAATCCGTGAAGCCAAGCCCATTGGCTTCCTTGAACAGGCGGCTGAAGCGAAATGTGGTCATGCCGCAGCGCTGCGCCAATTCCCTCTGATCGATGCTGTCTCGAAAGTGCTGTTCGATGTACAGCATGACATTGCTCAGCGCCTGGTGTTTTTGGTGCCCTGAGGTCAGCCGGATACTTTCCGGCAGAGTCGGGGAGTGGTCGATCTGCGATGACTTGCCCTGGCCGTGGGCATTTCGGCGCAGCTCGCAGAGCTGCAGCACCGCCGTCAGGTAACGATTCCTCTCGGTGGTCGAGAGCGGGAGCACCATATACTCCCAGACGCTTGAGCGCATGGCCCATACAGCCAGTTCCTCCGAGTGCTGCACGGTGAACATGGTAATCGGGATGGTGGGGGTGGTGCGTTTGATCTCCAGCAATAGCCGCAAGCCTGGCGTGTCGGGGCGATCAAAATGGACGCAGATCATGTCTGCCTGTTCCGCGATGGGCAGCACGGAGTTTTTCGCCAGTTTGCAGTCGCAGGTACTCTCGAACTGCGCGACGAGTTCTTTCGTGGACCGATCATGAGTCAGATCGAACCACAGGAGCGATGGCCTTTTGGTCAAATTGGACGTCATGTCTCTACTCTGGGGTTCTGGGTGACTCTCTTCGCTAAGGAGTATTGCCAAGGTGCCATCACTTTGCAGATTTAATCCTGATAGGGAAGACGATTTTTAGTTCTATTCGCTCTATGGATTGCCTGGAAGGCAGCTCCGGGCGAGTGTTTGTTGGTGTGTTATCGACGAACCGGGTTTAACCGCTTGTCGCTTGTGAATCAATGGCAATTGCCTTGGCCTTGCCACGCCTTGTTTACCCCTCCCGTTACTTCTGCAAAGGCCAATGACCCGTATTTGGCCGCCCCGCAAAAAAGTCCTAGCGATGTGCAAAATCTTCCTAACGCCTATGCCTTGCCCCTGACTAGTGTTGCATCAGGCAGCGCAGAAAGTACTGCCTCAGAAAAAACAACATTCGAGTGAGGTGGGCAAAATGATCATGCAAACAATCAAGGCTTCGGTAGTGAAGTTTATCAACGACGAAGATGGTCTGACCGTTGTGGAATACGCGGTAGCCGGAGGGTTGGTTACGGCGCTTGTTGTCGGATTGTTCTCGAACCTTGGATTAGCGGTTCAGGCCAAAATACAGACGCTGTGCGATGCGCTTAAGGGTAGCGCTTGCTCTACCACGGCAGCGTAATTCCCGCTGGGGGACGCGTCGATGTCCATGGGGCAGCCGGTTGCCGCTATTTCTGATAGGGCGCCGGCAACGTTCTTAATGGACTTCGCGTTGTCCCTGTCAATTTTGCGTAGAGAGCGCAAATCACTTCTCTGTTCAAGGCTGGCAATAGCAATGTTGCGTGCTAACGATTGATACCCGCAGGGAGACATGCCATGTCCACGGAAATGCTATCGATGGTTTTACTGATAGGACTTTTGGGCGTGGCGGTGGTGAGCGATCTGCTTCACCACCGTATTCCCAACATGCTCGTCCTGGTGGGCCTTGCCTTGGGATTGATCGGTCAAATGTATTCAGGTGGTGTCAGCGGATTGGGTGACAGCCTGCTGGGCATCCTGATCTGTTTTGCGCTGTTTCTGCCGATGTACGCCTTCGGCGGCATGGCTGCCGGTGACGTCAAGTTGATGGCCATGGTCGGCAGTTTTCTACCGTTCCAGTTCGCGTTGTGGGCTGCAATGTTCAGCCTGATAGCCGGCGGCGTATGCGGTTTATTGATCGTGTTGGTTCGCGGTCAACTGCGTCAGACCTTGGGGCGCTATTGGCTGATTCTAAGGGTGCACGCTTATCTGGCGCCAACTTCAGATGAAGTAGCCGGCAAGCCTTTCCCCTATTCGATTGCAATATTGATCGGCACATTGAACAGCGTCTACTGGCAAGTTGCCGGTGGATTCGGAGGCTAGTCATGCACGTCATAGTCGAAAGTGATGCCTACCCCAGCGATCGGAGCGCGGTGCAACGCCTGGCTCCTCAGCCCTGCACTGTCCGCGAAACCGGCCTGACCGACAGTTTCCTCGGCGAGTTGGTGTGCAAGCATTTGTTCGATGCCGGTGTGCTGGACATGTCGCGGTTGGTGGAACGCCTGGCGCTGACCGGCGCGGTACTTGAAGAGGTCCTGGCGTTTCTGCGCAAGGATGGCCGAGTCGAAGTGCTGGGCCAGGCGAGTCAAACGGGTGGGCAGTCGCTGCGTTATGGCCTGACCGAACGCGGACGCAGCGTCGCCCGCGATGCCCTGTCGCGCAGTGGCTATATCGGTGCGGCACCCTTCCCGGTGAGTACCTACCGTTCCCTGATCAAGCTACAGACCATTCACCATGGTCGCATCAACGCCAACGATATGCGCAATGCCCTGGCGGGTGTAGTGCTCACGGAGGCGATGCTCGATCAACTGGGTGTGGCGATGAACTCCGGGCGCGCGATCATGATTTATGGCCCCGCGGGTACCGGCAAGACTTATGTCAGCAGCCGGCTGATCCGTCTGTTCGCCGAGGCGATATGGGTTCCTTATGCCATCGTCATCAACGAGTCGGTGATCGAGATCTATGACCCGCAGGTGCATCAGCGGCTCGATGACAACGCTCAGCAGAACAACCTGATGCTCAACGAAGGGATCGACCGTCGACTGCTGTGCTGCAAACGCCCGATCGTCATCACGGGCGGTGAGTTGAGCATGGAACAGCTGGACGTTCGTTATGACCCTTTCACCCGTCAATACCAGGCCGCCTTGCAGCTCAAGGCCAGTAATGGCCTGTTCATCATCGACGACATGGGGCGCCAGCGCATGGCACCCGCCGAGCTGTTCAATCGCTGGATCGTCCCGATGGAAGAGAAACGCGACTTCCTCAACCTGGGCGGCGGTCGGCATTGCGAGCTGCCGTTCGATCTGATTCTGGTGTTTTCCACCAACCTCAATCCCCTGGAGCTGGCCGATGAGGCCTTCCTTCGCCGGATTGGCTACAAGCTGCAATTCGGTTACCTGAAGCCCGAGCAGTACGAAAAGATCTGGCGTCAGGAAAGCGAGCGACTGGGCATTTCCTATGACCCGCTGCTGGTGCGTTATGTGCTGCAAAGGCTGTATGCAAGTGAAGGCATGCCCCTGGTGCCTTGCCATCCCCGCGATCTCCTGAACATGGCGCTCGATCGCCAGCGTTATATCGGCGGTTCCGGACCACTGTCACCGAAAGAGTTGGAATGGGCCTGGCACAACTACTTCGTCCAGCTCGACTTTCTTTGATACGGAGATACTGACATGAGCTCTCGTACGCTTACCCTGATAGGCGCTTCCCTGGCCATGGGCCTTGGGGCTGCATGGATGGCCGACTCCTGGTTGAGCGCGCGGCTCAATGCCAGCCCGGATGACCACCTGCGAAGCGTGGTAGTCGCCACGGTAGAGATTCCATTCGGACAGATGGTTGAGGCCCAGCAGGTCACGACCGTACGCATGCCCATGGATACGATCCCGGACGATGCCTTCGATGCCAGCGAAAAAACCGTGGGCAAGATCGCAACGTTCGACATTCTGCGGGGCGACATCGTGCGTGGTGCGCGTCTGAGCGAGCACTTGGGGGGCAGCACCCTGGCCTCTTTGATTGCTCCTGACAAACGCGCCATATCGGTGCGTGTGGACGATGTGGTCGGTGTCGGCGGATTCCTGTTACCGGGTAACCGGGTCGATGTACTGGCGACCAAAACCACCAATTCGGGCAGTAACAGCGCCACGTCCAGGACCATCCTCGAGAACTTGCGGGTGTTGGCGGTGGATCAGACTGCGGGTACCGACAAGACGCAACCGGTAGTGGTGCGCGCAGTGACGCTGGAGATGTCGGCCGCTGAAGCCGAAGCCCTGGTCACGGCGCAGACGGAAGGCAAGTTGCAACTGGCACTGCGTAACCCGCTGAACCTCGAGAAGAAAAGCCCGGCCGTTGCGCCAGCTACGCCTGTTGCACCTGCTGCCCCGGCCATGGCTGTGGCCACCGCCGAGGCGCCAAAACGCGTGGTACAGCGCAGCAGTGGCGAGGGCGGGGGTATCACCGTTATCCGCGGGATCGAAGCCAAAGTAGTCAACATTCGCTGACGGGACGCAACAGGTCTCTGGGCACCACGGTATTGGCGGAGCCGATCCGGATCAGTATCGGCAATCGAGGGCTTGATGATGAATCTTCGTATTCAGCGGCCGTTCACTTCGACGCCAAGGCGCCAGGAAGGATCGGTGAGCGTATTGATGGTGATCGCGTTGGCGGCGATGGCCATGATGGCGGCGTTGGCTTTGGACGGCGGGCATATGATGCTGAACAAAACGCGCCTGCAGAATGCGGTGGACGCCGCCGCCCTGAGTGGCGCCAGAACCCTGAGTCAGGTGGAGGGTGGCATCAACAGTGCCAGCACGACGCGTACCGCCGCGCTCTTTACGCTCATACAGAATGCCAATGCCACGGGCAACAACGAATTGGCCACGGCGGTCGGCGGCAACGCCGGTGCATTTGCAGTGGTGGAACTGGCAAGCAGTGTCTATGGCCCGTTCTCCTATCCCGGGCCGGCTGATGCCAAATACGTTCGGGTATCGGTACCGAGCTATAACCTGACGGGATTTTTCTGGAACTTCGCCCAGACATTCGGCTCTGGCGGCCTGGGAGCCAAAGCGGTGGCGGCGATTGCCACCGCGGGACCCAGCCCTACCAGCCCCTGCGATCTCGCGCCTTTGATGGTCTGTGGCGACCCGACTCAATACAACCCGGGCGCTGGTATGTTCTGGGGCTTCCAGTTTGGTGATTTGAAGGTATTGAAGACGGCTTCCGGCAATAATTCGCCCATTGGTCCAGGCAACTTTCAGTTGCTCGATTTTGGCTCGGGCGGCAATGCGGTCAGGGAGGAGATGGCCGGAGGCGGCAAGGTCTGCCGCAGTGTGGGAGACAACGTGGCGACCGAACCTGGCAACAAGGTCGGCCCTGCGTCTCAAGGCCTGAATACTCGCTTCGGCATCTACGAAGGCGGCCAGATCAGTGCCTCGGCCTATCCGCCGGACCTGGTGACCTCGTCCAGTACCCCCGCAATCACTGACGACGGCACAGGCCCGAAGTACCAGGGGCAAACCGTCACCTCGAGCAATGGCACCCTCACGGCGGGCGGCAACGCGATACTGGACTATAACGACTGGCGTACGAGCGTTGCCGCGTGTGTGGCAGGGGCCAGTGGCTGTGAGAGCAATGGGGTGTTCGAGCGCCGGATGCTGAAAATCGTGGTGGGCAACTGCGCCGGGAAAAATAATGGTTCAACCTCGATCCCCGTCCTCGGTTTTGGCTGTTATTTCGTGGTGCAGCCCATGGACGGCGGCGGCGGGGAAGCGGAGATCTTCGGACAGTTCGTGAAGGAGTGCGAAGGCGACAACGTGGCCGGCCCCTCGCCGTCAACCGATTCCGGCCCGCAGATCATTCAGCTCTACAAAACCTATCTCAACGGCAGCGGCACTCCGAGCACTGACTCGTAGGAGGCGTCATGAGACGTCACGGATTTAAATATCGGCAGCGCCAGCAAGGCCTGGCCATAGTGGAATTCACCCTGGTCCTGCCGGTGTTGCTGTTGCTATTACTGGCCTTCGGCGAGTTCGGCCGCATGCTCTATCAGTACAACCTGCTGCTGCAGGCCAGCCGCGATGCCGACCGTTTCGTCGCCAGCAATGCCTGGAACTCGACGCTGGGTGCGGTCGCTCTGAGCGATACGCTACTGACCCAGACGAAAAACGTTGCGGTGTATGGCGTGCCGGCTAACACCGGGACCGCTGTGGTGTCAGGGTTGACGACTGACAACGTGGACGTCGCGGCAGTGGGCACAGACCATGTGCGGGTCACCATCACTTACACGTTCTGCCCGGTGATTGGCGCTGGCAATTGCGCCGGAGCGCTTCCCGGTTTTTTTGGTAATCAGATTGCACTGGGCATTCCGCTGGTCGCCACTACCGTGATGAGGGCCTTGTGATGAATAGAAAACATATGCGCGGCACCTACACGGTGGAGTTCGCCGTCATTGGTCTGCTGGTGTTCACACTGTTGTTCGGCGTAGTGGAAATGGGCCGCCTGTACTTTACGGTCAATGCGCTGGATGAAGCCGTGCGCCGTGGTACGCGCCTGGCGGCGGTGTGCAATATCAGCGATCCGGTGGTGTTGCGGCGAGCGATTTTCAATGCCGCGACTGACGCAGGTACGAGCAAACTGATCGGCAATCTGGCCACCACCCACCTGACGTTGACCTATCTGGACGTAAACGGTGCTCTGGTGGCCAACCCCGCTGACCTGGTCAGCGTCAATGGTTTTCGTGCCATCCGCTATGTCCGGTTGAGCCTGCAAAACTTCGTTTTCAATCTGTTCATTCCCGGGTTCGGCGTGCCCATTACCTTGCCCGCATTCAGGGCAACGTTGCCACGTGAAAGCCTCGGGCGTCATTCCGACTCCGGGGAGATCACGCCATGCTGAATACCAGGGACACGCCACTCTCCAGTTCGACCGGCAAAGCCGGGCTCAGGCTGCTGATCAGCAGCCGTGATGCCACGTCGTTGCGCGACCTGCAAGGCGTCTGCCAACGCATGCCCAGCCTGGAGGTGAGTACTCGGCTGGTGAGTAACGGGCATGTCGACCCACTCTACGGTCTGGACCGGATGCCCGATCTGTTGCTGTTGCGCGTCAGCCACCTGTGGCGCGAGGAGCTGGCGGCCCTGTTGCAGCGCCCGGCCCATGAGCGTCCGCCGATGTTGGTGTGCGGGCTGCTGAGCGAACAGGAAGGCATGCGCCTGGCGATGCAGGCCGGCGCCCGTGACGTGCTGCCGGAACCCGTCGCCGAGACCGAACTGGTCGCCGCCTTGAATCGGTTGGTCATGGAGGTTCGGACCGGCAGCGGGACAGAAGGGAAATTGCTCGCCGTGATCAGCGCCAAGGGCGGATCCGGCGGCACCATGCTGGCTTGCAACCTGGCTCAGCAGCTCAGCATGAAGGCTGGCAGTACCCTGTTGCTGGACATGGACCTGCAATTTGGCAGCGTGACGCATTATCTGGATGTGGCGCAAACGCACAGCCATCTTGAGGTGTTGCATCAGATCGACGGCATGGACAGTGTTGCGCTACGCGGTTTTTGCAGCCACTTCAGCCCGACCTTGCATGTGCTGGGTGGCCGGGCCGGTGAGCTGTGTCTGCCGCAGGATGCCCAACCCGAGCAACTTGATACCCTGATGCAGTTGGCCCGCGCCAGCTATGACTGGGTAGTGATCGATCTGCCGCGGCAAATCGACCACCTCACCGGTTCCGTGCTGGAACAGGTGGATAGGGTGTACGTGGTGGTGCAGCAGAGCGTCAGCCATCTGCGCGATGCCAGCTCCCTGGTGCGGATTCTTCGCGAAGACCTGGGCGTGCGTGGGGATCAATTGCAGATAGTGGTCAACCGCTATGACAAGACGGCAGCGGTCAGCCTCAAGGATATCGGCGAGGCGCTGCGCTGCACGAACCTGTCGAAATTACCCAACGACTTCAACCTGGTCAGCCAGAGTCAGAACACTGGCGTGCCGTTGGGTCTGCATGCGCCGAAGGCGGCGATCACCGTTGCCCTGCGCAACGTGGCCGATGACCTGCTCGGCAACCAGATGGCTGGAAACAAAGGCGTGTTCAAACGCGCCTTCAACCGTTTTTTCGGGGGGTGACCCATGATCAGCGACTTTCGTAACCGCTTGCGCAAACAGTCCGGTAAACCCGCCTCATCGCCGGCTAACCAGCCGGGTGATGACCTGCCGGATCCGGCAGAGGAAATAATGGCGTGGGAGCGCGCAACGCCGGACGTTCTTTACGAAACCAAAAGTCAGGTCACCCCGGTGGAAGCCGAGTGGCGAGAAAAGATTTACCAACAGTTGCTCAAGGTCATGGATCTGTCCTTGCTGGACTCCCTTGAACAGGCTGAGGCCACACGGCAGATTCGCGATATTTGCCAGCGCCTGCTCGATGAGCATTCGGCACCGGTGAGTACTTCCAGCCGCCAGTTGATCATCAAGCAGATCACCGACGAGGTGCTCGGTCTGGGGCCTCTGGAACCGCTGCTGGCCGATCACAGTGTGTCCGACATTTTGGTCAACCGGCATGACTCAGTGTATGTCGAGCGCTTCGGCAAGCTGCAACGCACCGATGTGCGTTTTCGCGATGATCGGCATTTACTGAACATCATTGACCGCATCGTTTCCAGCCTGGGTCGGCGTATCGACGAGTCTTCGCCGTTGGTGGATGCGCGGCTCAAGGACGGTTCGCGGGTCAACGCGATTATTCCGCCGCTGGCCATCGACGGCCCGAGCATGTCGATCCGGCGCTTTTCCGTGGACCTGCTCAATACCGACAGCCTGATCCAGGTGGGGGCGTTGACCCCGGCCATTGCCCTGCTGCTCAAGGCGATTGTCCGTGGGCGCTTGAACGTGCTGATTTCCGGCGGTACCGGCAGCGGCAAGACCACCATGCTCAATGTGCTGTCCAGTTTCATTCCGCACAACGAGCGGATCGTCACCATCGAAGACTCGGCTGAACTGCAACTGCAGCAGCCGCATGTGGTGCGTTTGGAAACCCGGCCTTCGAATATCGAGGGGCGCGGCGAGGTAAGCCAGCGGGAGTTGGTGCGCAACAGCCTGCGGATGCGGCCGGACCGTATTGTGATCGGCGAAGTGCGCGGCGCCGAGGCGCTGGACATGTTGACTGCGATGAACACCGGTCACGACGGTTCGCTGACCACGATCCACGCCAACACCGCACGCGATGCATTGGGGCGAATCGAGAACATGGTGTCGATGACCGGGGCGACCTTTCCGATCAAGGCCATGCGCCAACAGATCGCTTCGGCCATCGGAGTGGTCATCCAGCTGGAACGCCAGGAGGACGGCAAGCGCCGCCTGGTCAGCGTGCAGGAGATCAACGGCATGGAGGGCGAGATCATCACCATGACCGAAATCTTCTCCTTCGTGCGCCACGGCGTGAGCGAAAACGGCGAAGTACTCGGTGATTTTCGGCCCAGCGGCATGATTCCCGCCTTCCGCGATGTGCTGGCCAAGCGCGGCATCGAGTTGCCGCTTGCGATGTTCAGGCCTGAGTGGATGGAGGCACGGCAGTCATGAACAGTATTCCTGGTGAATTCATTCTGATATTCCTCGGCATGGTGTTTATTGCCGTCTTCCTCCTGTCCCAGAGCGTGGCTGTGCCGGTGTTTGGCGAGGCCGGCAAGATGCGCAAGCGCATCCGCGGCCGCCTGCACGTAATGGAGAAAGCCAATAATTTGCCCAACATGCAAACGGTGTTGAGGCAGAAGTACCTGACGCGTTTGTCGCCTCTGGAGGCCAGGCTTGAGCAGCTGCCCTTTATGGAAGCATTGACGCAGATGATTGAGCAGTCCGGGCACGAATACCGGGCCTATCGGGTATTGCTGCTCGGGCTGGTGCTGGGGGGCTTGGCGGGCATCTTGATCTGGATGGTTTCTCCAGTCTGGTGGATGGCGCTGGTGGCGGGGTTCGCGATTTTCTGGTTACCCATACTGAAAATCTCTCGCGACCGTGGCAAGCGTTTCGCTGAGTTCGAGGAAGGCCTGCCGGATGCACTGGATGCCATGTGCCGCGCTCTGCGCGCCGGGCACCCCTTCAACGAAACCCTGCGCCTGGTGGCCGAGGAACACAAGGGGCCGGTCGCTCATGAGTTCGGCCTGACCTTCGCCGATATCAACTATGGCAACGATGTGCGCCGGGCCATGCTCGGCCTGTTGGAGAGGATGCCCAGCATGACGGTGATGATGCTGGTGACCTCGATCCTCATCCATCGCGAGACCGGCGGCAATCTGACCGAGGTGCTGGAGCGTCTGAGTCGCCTGATTCGCGGGCGCTTTCGCTTCCAGCGCAAGGTCAAGACCCTGTCGGCGGAAGGGCGCATGTCGGCCTGGGTGCTGGTGGCTGTTCCCTTTGTGCTGGCGATCGCGATCATACTCACCACTCCCAGTTATTTGCCTGTGCTTATCAATGATCCCACCGGTCACAAGCTGATCATCGGGGCGTTCTGCGCCATGTTGATCGGGATTTTCTGGATTCGCAAAATCATCCGGATTCAGGTTTAAGCGGTATTCGCTACCGGGAGGTACAGGTCATGGATTTTTTACTCGGTTTGTTCAGTCGGGTCACGGGGAACGATGAGATGGCGCGCCTGTTGTTCCTTGGTGCGATCGGTTTGAGTACGGTACTTGCAGTCGGCGCAGTGATCCTGCTGATGATGGGGCTTCAGGATCCCGTGCAGCGTCGTCTGGCGCTGATCAAGCGTGGTCATTTAGGCAGCGCGACCGGGCAGGAAGCTCCGGGTAACCTGCAACTGTTGCTGGAGCGGGTCGGCCAGCGTTTTGCCTCGGCCGAATCGGCTCAGACGTCCGCCACCCAGACCCTGTTGATGCATGCCGGGTACCGTTCCTCGTCAGCGGTGCAGATCTACTGGGCGGTACGCTTGATGTTGCCGCTGTTATTGATCGGTATTGCGTTGCTGCTGTTGCCGATGATTCCCAAGATTTCCCTGACTATGGGGTTGCTGTTGGTGGTCATGGTGGCCGGTATCGGATGGTTGGTGCCAGCGCTGTATGTCGCCAAGCGCAAGCAGTTGCGACAAGGTCGGCTGCGTGCTGCGTTTCCGGATGCGCTGGATCTGATGGTGGTGTGCGTGGAGTCGGGGCTGGCCCTGCCCACGACCATCGAGCGGGTGGCTGAGGAGATGTTGGTCAGTCAGGTCGAACTGGCTGAAGAACTGGCCCTGGTCAATGCGCAAATCCGCGCGGGCATTTCCAGTACCGAGGCGCTCAAGCAACTGGCTGTGCGCACTGGTCTGGATGACGTACAAGGGCTGGTCAGCCTGTTGGCGCAGAGTATCCGCTTTGGTACCAGCGTGGCCGATACCTTGCGCATCTATGCCGATGAGTTCCGTGACCGGCGTACGCAGGCCGCCGAAGAGATGGGGGCGAAAGTCGGTACCAAGCTGATATTTCCGCTAATTCTCTGCCTGTGGCCGTGCTTTTTTCTGGTAGCCATCGGCCCAGCCCTGATCGGGGTGTTGAGAGCATTCGGGTGAGGTAAAACGGCCGGAGGCTGTCGAGCGCGATGGCCTCGCCATCCGAGCCTGATCTGCACTTGATCTACACGTCTCCCGCAGGCTGCGATCTTTTGAATTTTCTGGTAGGCAATTCGTTGCCTAGGCCTTTAATTCAGAAGATCGCAGCCTGCGGCAACTTCGGGGGTAATTCGGTAAGGATTGGATAATGTGTAGATACCACTGCTTTCCTGCGCACAACATCAAGCCCGGCTTTGCAGCCAGGCTACTCTGGACGACGCCAGAGGTTGATTACCCATCGACAAGCCTCAGTTGCCGATGGTCATTTGTCCCGCTGTATCCTGGTCATAAAATTCCGGAATCGGAAAGTTGAAGCTATTCAGCCAGCGCTGCATGGCCAGGTCACGTTCGGTGGCAGAAGCGGTTTGCAGGTGAGGGGAGGCAACCACACCGCGAATCTGCAGCTGCAACCACTGCTCGGTGCCTTGTTGATACGGCGAGGAGGGGCCCGGCTCAATGGCCCAGGCAGTGGTGGACAGGCAAGCCGTGCACAGGATCAACAGCCTTTTGGTATTCATCTCGACTCCTCTTGCGTTCTACTTGTTCGCACTGGTAGAGGCATCGGCTACCTCAGCCTTGCGATTGCCATCGGTAGCCACCACTTTTTTGGCGGAGGCCTTGAGTTTTTCCGCGCGGGTTTGAGCCTCTACGACTTGCTTGGGGCTCAAGTCGGCGCGGGTCACGAGTTCGGCAGCCGATTTCCAGTTATCCTGGTAGATCAGCAACGTCACCATATTGAGTGCCGCCAGTGTGTTTGCCTGCTTGAGCTCCATGGCGGTCATGAACTCGAAGCGTGCTTCAGGGATCCGTCGCTGATTGAGGTAGACGACCCCCAGGTCATTGCGCATCCTGTCGTCGGTGGGGGCCATCTGCACCGCACGCTCAAGGTGAGTGGCAGCGCTGGCGTTATCATTTTTGGCGGCGGCCAGTTGGCCCAGGCCAAGTTCCCCTTCAGCCGCCAGACAGGTGCCGAGCAAGCTTTCGTACAAGGGCTGCGCGTCGCCGCTACGCCCCATCAAACGCAGCACCCGAGCCTTGCGCAGGCGAACCTGGACCAGGCTATCGGGCATTCCTTCCAGATTCGCCAGGCTGGCATACAAACGGCCTTCGTCGGCCATGCTGTCGGCCAGGTTCAGGGCCAGTTCTTGCTCCGAATCGGGTTTGGCACAGCTGGCCGGTCGCGAAGGCATGCCGTTGCTGGCACAACCGGCAAGCATTAATGTCGCCGCTATTGCAATGACTGCTTTCATCGAATGTCCCCTGGCTACAACACGTTGAACGCCTGGCCAATGGCAATAAGGCTGGCCCGGCAAGCGTTCAACGTCACCGTTACGCGTGAGGGCGAGACAAGTCCGGTTCAGGCTCCGGTTCATTGCGAGAGCCCGCTGCGACTGTCGAAGTCGCCATTTTCCAGGAAGAACATGCGGTAGAAGTTCGGGTCGTAATTGCGTAGCTGTTCGCCAGGCAATGACGGTAGTTGTGCATTGGCCGCCAGTGGCTGGACCAGATGCGGGGTGACGATCATCAGCAGTTCGCGCTCTTCACGGTTGATGGTGTTGTCGCGGAAAAACGCGCCCAGAACCGGGATATCGCCCAGCCCCGGAAACTTGTTCACCTGGGAAGTGTTGCGGGAGCTGATCAGGCCGCTGATGACGAAGCTTTCGCCGTCGGCCAGGGAGATGCTGGTATCGGTACGGCGCACGGTCAGGGCCGGGACGACCGTGCCGGCGATGCTCACGGCGTTGGTGAAGTCCAGTTCACTGACTTCCGGTGCCACCTTCAACGCGATACGGTTTTTCCCGATGATGGTCGGCGTCAGGGTCAGGCGGATACCGAACTCCTTGTACTCGATGGACACGCTATCACTGCCTGAACTGGGCACCGGAATCGGTATTTCACCGCCAGCCAGGAAGCTCGCACTCTGCCCGCTGAGTGCTACCAGGCTTGGCCGCGCCAGGGTGTAGGCGAAACCGCTGCCCTCCAGCGCGTTGAGCGCCACCAGGGTATTGCCGGTAGCAAAAGTGAGGTTGAAGTTGTCGTTGTTCACCGGTATCACCGGCGTGACAATGCCGCCGATGGTGGGCAAGGTTCTCGGCGAGCCGAACAGGAAGTTGCCGCGGATGCCGAAAATCGAGGCGGAGGCTTCCTTGAGCTTGGTCCGGCTGACTTCAACGAAGCGGATATCGGTCTGCACCTGGCTCGGCAGCAGCGGGTCGTCGGAAGGCACCGACGGCACGCTGGTCAGCGCCGCTGTGGCTTTACCCTTGACGAACACCATGCTTTGGCGCGGCGTTTTCGAGCAGGCGGTCCAGACCATCAGGCTGGTGGTCCCCGGTGCAAGGCCCGTGAGTATGAACGCGTTGCTGCCGCTGGGTTGCACGTCGGCAATTTTCGGGTCACCCACCGCCAGTTGCGTTACCGCAACGGGGCTACGCAGTTCACTCTGCAGCCCCTGACCGACCTCGTACGTTGTCGGCCAATTGTCCAGTTGCGGGCAATTGGCCGACGCGGCCTGAGCCGCATCCACGCTGAGGCCCATCCAGAACAGGCCATGGAAAATTCGCTTGAAAGCGGGCACGGTACGAAAGCTCATTAAGTACATCCTCACTGGATGGGCCGTCTTTAGGCGGACTGAGTTGTCTCGGATCACTTCACGGGGATCGGGCTATCCCCTCCAATGCGCCAGGCCACTCATCCATGGCCCTGGCTTTATTCCTTGCGTGATACACACGAGCGGGCGCAATTCGCTGATCTGGCTGGACAGCGAGCGACCTTTGCAAAAACTGTTTTTAGTGATCCGCATACCTGGACTGCCCGTCAAAGCGATACTCGCGGCTATGGACGGCACCGTCCGCCGACCTGGCGCCCCCGGAAAGTAGTCGGCAATGAAGGTACAGAGCCGGAAAACGCCTGCCAGGATCATGGTGAGGTAACTCCTTTTGCCAATCCGCTGTCTGATCACTGAAGCTGACGTGGAAAATCGAGCCGTCATGACTTCTTATTGTTTGAAGGTAGTTCAATCAAACCAAAGTGCCATGAATTTAAAGAAAACCATGGTGCAAAGACTGGAGATAGGCGGGTGGGCAGGGTCGTAGCGCAGTGCGGTTGCCTGATGTTGACGGGGCGTGCTGAAGCAAAAAAAAGGCCCGCCAGTCTGACTGAGCGGGCCTTTTGCGTTCCGGGCAATGCTTGCATCGATAAAATCAGGCGTCCCACCAACGCCCTGTGCTCAGTCGACGAGGTAGTGGACGGACAGCGTGCCTTTCTTTTGCGAAAGGCTGTTGATCGTGACCGCACCCAAATCTTTCAGGCTACGTACATGGGTGCCGCCGCAACCGTAGGCGGGCAGTTCACCGAAGCCGATTTCCCGGACGCCTTCGCGCAGTGACGTCAGGCGCGGCAGGTCGTGGGCGATCCACTGCCCGATGCCATGTTCAATGGTCTGGGCCTCAACGTCCTGCGCTGAATTACCCGGCTTGAATTGCACACGGCCTTCACCAGGCCAGTGATGCGCCTTGATCGGTATCCAGCCCATGGCTTGTACAAAGTGGCCGATCAAATGCCCGGCCGAATGCATGCGCGTGTTGAACAACCGGCACTGCTCGTCGACGCGGATTTGCGTCATCCCGGTTTTTACCGGCTGGTCGACAAAATGAATGATCCGCTCGGGATCCTGAACCACGCGCAGCACCTGGCTTTCGCCGATCCAGCCAGTGTCAGAAGGCTGTCCGCCACCCTGAGGGTGGAACAGGGTAGCTCGCAAGACCACGGCAAATTCGTTTTCGCAGGGGGTGCATTCCAGGACTTCCACGTTGGCCTTGAGCTCATCGCTATGGAAAAAAAGGCGCAGCGTCATATTTCAGGCTCGAATTGAATGTCTGTTTTTCATTATAGGAAACCTGTAAACACGTGATAATCAGGCCAAACATCAAAGGACTTTTGCGCTGTGAGCATAAATCTTCCGCTGCCGCTGCTGGGTGAGATGGCGATTTTCGTCAAGGTTGTCGAGACGGGCAGTTTCTCCGAGGCGGCTCGTCAGTTGGGTACTTCGCCCTCGGCGGTCAGTCGTAGCATTTCGCGTCTAGAGAAGGCGCTCGCGACCCGATTGCTGCAACGAACCACGCGCAAGTTGCGCCTGAGCGACGGTGGCGAGGAGGTGTTCAAGCGCTGCCAGGAAATGGTCAATGCCGCCCGGTCAGTGATGGAAATCAGTGGTCAGTTCACGGACGAACCCGAGGGACTGGTGCGTATCAGCGTGCCGAAAGCGGTAGGCCGGATCGTGATTCACCCGCATATGCCGGAGTTCTTGCGCCGTTATCCCAAGGTGGACGTGGAGCTGTTGCTTGAGGACCGTCAGGTCGATTTGATCGACGATCACGTCGACCTGGCGATTCGCATCACCGACCGGCCGCCTGCGGGGCTGGTGGGGCGGCGGTTGCTGACTATCGACCATTTGCTCTGCGCCACACCACAGTATCTGGCCGAACACGGTACGCCGACTCACCCCCATGACTTGCTCAATCACAGTTGCATTTACCTGGGCGAAACCCCGAGCGATGCGCGCTGGAAATTCAAGAAGGGCAGCCAATCGGTCACCGTCGGTGTGCGTGGGCGATACGCCGCCAATCACACCGGTGTACGTTATGGCGCGGTGTTGCAGCACATCGGGATTGGCAGCCTGCCGTATTTCACGGCGCGCCATGCCCTGGAGAAAGGGTTGATGGTGCAAGTGCTGCCGGACTGGACCTTTCTCGCGTCCTACCACGGCGGTGCCTGGTTGCTGCATTCGCCAACCCGATACCTGCCGCCCAAGCTACGGGTGCTGATTGATTACCTGGTGGAGTGTCTGGAGAAGGAGCCGACGTTGGGCAAGCCAGGCAAGTCGAATGGTCCGGGTTGGTCCCCATCGGAATATGAACTGCCGGAGAGTGACGGCTTGTTCTGAACACAAAAAAAGGCCCGCATGTTCAACCATGCGGGCCTCTTGCATGTTCACTCGGGGATCAGTGCTTGCTGTCCTGGTTCGACAGCGCCAGCAGCTGCTTTTCCTGGTTCCAGTCGAAAGGTTCGTCGTTCTGTTCGGCTTCGAAGCGGCGTTCTTCCAACGCTTGATACAGGTCGATTTCTTCATCGGACAAGTAGTGCAGGCAGTCACCGGCGAAATACCACAGCAGATCCCGTGGAATCAGGTGGGCGATTTGCGGATAACGGGAAATGACTTGAGTCAGGATGTCCTGGCCCAGGTATTGGCTTTCGATCGGATCGATCGGCAGTGACGCAAGCAGTTCGTCGAAGCGCTCAAGGAACAAGGCATGGCTTTCTTCGGGAACCTGCTCGGCCTCACCTACGGCGACCAGGATGCTGCGCAGGTGGTCGAGTAAAACGAGATGATCGGCAACGATGTTGGACACGAGATAAGTCCTCAAGAGCAAAACGGGCGCGGGAGTATAAAGCGCCTGCGCCCGTTTTTACATGTCTGGAGGGATCAGCGGACTTTTCCCTTGGCCAGTGCCAAAGCCTTTTGGTCAAAGTCATCGACGTCGATCACTTTGCGCCGGGCCGCTTCGGCTTCACGCAGGGTTTGGGCCTCCACCGGCTGCAGCACGCCAGCCTCGAGCGCGGCATCGATCACCGACTCGCCGGCCAGCGGTTTGACCTGACCACTCTTGAGTGCCACGTGCAGCTTTTTCTGCAGCGGCTGTGCGGCGCTCAACAGATTGCAGGCGTGTTGCAATGCCCCGACCGGGTCGTCGCTCGCCTGTGGGCGATAGCAACCCTGGAGCAACTCCTCCAGGGCAGGGTCGCCCTTGGCGCGGCCAATCAACCCAGCGACTTCGGCACCGAGTTTGTCCGATGGCCCTTTGTGCCGGCGACCGAACGGGAACACGATCACTCGCAACAGACAGCCCACGACTTTGTTCGGGAAGTTGCTCAGCAGTTCATCCATGGCCCGTTCCGCCTGGCCCAGGCTTTCTTCCATGGCCCAGGTCAGCAGTGGTGTCATGTATTGCGGTGAGTCGAGATCGTTGTAGCGCTTGAGTGCGGCCGAGGCCAGGTAAAGGTTGCTCAGCACGTCACCCAGCCGTGCGGACAGGCGTTCGCGGCGTTTCAGTGCGCCGCCCAGCAACATCATGCTGAGGTCGGCGAGCAGGGCGAAAGCAGCGGCCTGACGGTTGAGGGCGCGGAAATAACCCTGGCTGAGCTTGTCGCCCGGGGTGTGTTCCAGGTGTCCGAAACCGAGATTGAGCACCAGTGTGCTGGCTGCGTTGCTCACGGCAAAGCCAATGTGCTTGAGCAGCAGGCCATCGAACTCTGTGAGCGCCTGATCCTTGTCTTCACGGCCGGCGAGGTCCATTTCCTTGAGGACGAAGGGATGGCAACGAATCGCGCCCTGGCCGAAGATCATCAGGTTGCGCGAGAGAATATTCGCGCCTTCGACGGTGATAAAAATCGGCACGCAGTTCCATTTGCGACCGAGGTAGTTGTTTGGCCCCATGATGATTGCCTTGCCGCCGTGCACGTCCATCGCATCGTTGATGCAGTCGCGGCCGCGCTCGGTCAGGTGGTATTTGAGAATCGCCGACAACACCGACGGTTTCTCGCCCAGGTCGACCGCATTGGCAGTCAGCATGCGGGCGGCGTCCATCATCCAGGTGTTGCCGCCAATGCGGGCCATGGCTTCCTGAATGCCTTCGAAAGCGGCAAGCGGCACATTGAACTGCTCGCGAACCTGAGCGTATTGGCCCGTTACCAGGCTGGTGAACTTGGCCATGCCGGTGCCCACCGCCGGCAGGGAAATCGAACGCCCGACCGACAGGCAGTTCATCAGCATCATCCAGCCTTTGCCGAGCATCTCCTGGCCGCCGATGAGGAACTCCAGCGGGACAAACACATCCTTGCCTGAGTTCGGGCCATTCATGAAGGCGGCACCCAACGGCAGATGTCGGCGGCCGATCTCGACACCGGCGGTGTCGGTCGGAATCAGTGCCAGGCTGATGCCCAGGTCTTCCTTGTCGCCCAGCAGGTGATCCGGGTCATAGGCCTTGAAGGCCAGGCCGAGGAGGGTGGCCACCGGGCCGAGGGTGATGTAGCGCTTTTCCCAGTTCAGGCGCAGGCCGAGGACTTCCTGCCCCTGCCATTCACCTTTGCAGATCACTCCGGAATCCGGCATGCCGCCAGCGTCGGAGCCGGCCAGCGGACCGGTGAGGGCAAAGCACGGGATGTCGTCGCCGCGTGCCAGGCGTGGCAGGTAATGATTGCGTTGTTCGTCGGTGCCGTAATGCAGCAACAGTTCGGCCGGGCCGAGGGAGTTGGGGACCATCACGGTGGAGGCGAGGTCGCCGCTGTGGCTCGCCAGTTTCATCGCCACTTGCGAGTGGGCATAGGCGGAGAAGCCCTTGCCGCCAAACTCCTTGGGGATGATCAGGGCGAAAAAGCCATTGTCCTTGATGAATGTCCAGGCCTCTGGCGGCAGGTCCATGGTTTGACCGAGCTGCCATTCAGTGACCATGGTGCAGAGTGTTTCGGTCGGCCCGTCGATGAACGCCTGTTCCTCTTCGTTCAATTGCGCTTTGGGATAGGACAGCAGTTTGCTCCAGTCCGGACGGCCACTGAACAGTTCGCCATCCCACCAGACCGTGCCGGCGTCGATGGCGTCGCGCTCGGTTTGCGACATGGGTGGCAGGGTTTTCTGGAACCAGTTGAACATCGGCGCGCTGAACAATTTGCGGCGCAGGTCGGGCAGCAGCAAGGGCGCGGCGACGGCGGCGATCAACACCCAGAAAACCAGCAGCAACCAGCCCGGCGCGCGGCTGAACGCGCCCATTGCCACGACATAGACAGCCACAATGACCAGGGTGGGCAGCGGGGCGATGCGGCGGTGGGCCAAATAAGCAATCCCGACCAGCAGAACCAGTATCCACAACAGCAGCATATTCATTCCTCCGTGAAACCAGGGCGAACCAGCCCACAGAGCTTAGACGGCATCCGCGAAACAGGCTGGTTGGAGCGATGTGATTGGAATCGTGGGAAAAGCATTGATTGAGCGAGCGGCAAAGCGCCCATGTTTGGCCGAAATGTCGTTATCTCTGTGCTGAAGCTCTCGCTAGACTCGGGGCTTCCCCAGGAGATTATTCTCATGCACGAGTATCTGAGTCCCGGCCGCTTCATCGATAGTGACCATCCGTCCGTGGTGGAGTTCGCCGAACAACACCGTGGCGCCAGTCGCGATCCGCTAGAGCAGGCGATCAATCTCTATTACGC
This sequence comes from Pseudomonas sp. P1_F7, assembly GCF_056405655.1. Classification (NCBI taxonomy): domain Bacteria; kingdom Pseudomonadati; phylum Pseudomonadota; class Gammaproteobacteria; order Pseudomonadales; family Pseudomonadaceae; genus Pseudomonas; species Pseudomonas sp. P1_F7. The sequence goes on along the minus strand of NZ_JBFUBR010000004.1, from coordinate 332,614 downwards.
TGTGCGCGAAGCGGTGCGCTACAACCCGTACACATTCAGCCGCGATCCGCAGACGCTGCGCGGCAGTTTTGCGCTGGCGGCCGGAGAGAGTTACTGCGTGCCCAAGGCCACGCTGTTGGCAGGTGCAGCGCGGCATTGCGGGATTCCCGCGCGGATCGGCCTGGCGGATGTGCGTAATCATTTGTCGACGCCACGGCTGCTTGAATTGCTCAAGAGCGACATGTTCGCCATGCACGGCTACACCGAGTTTTATTTGCAGGATCGCTGGGTCAAGGCGACACCCGCGTTCAACCGCAAACTCTGCGACCTGTTCAATGTGGCGCCACTGGAATTCGACGGGATCAACGACAGCGTTTTTCATCCCTTCAACCGCGATGGCGCGAAGCTGATGGAGTACCTCGTCGATCACGGCCAGTTCGCCGACGTACCTGAAGCGTTCTTTTTCGAACACCTGGAAAAATGCTATCCGCACCTGTTCGGTGAGCAACAGCAAGCGCTGTTGGGTGACCTGCAGAGCGATTTGAGTCGTGCCTGATCCGGCGTATGCTGCCTGCCCACTTACCGAAAAAGAGGCAGTCATGCTGAAGATCTGGGGTCGGAAAAACTCGTCGAATGTCAGAAAACCATTGTGGGCCGCCGAAGAGCTGGGGCTGGCCTACGAGGCGATTGATGCCGGTGGCGCCTTTGGTGTCGTCGATACGCCCGAGTACCGCGCCATGAATCCCAATGGCCGCGTGCCTGTCATTGAAGACGACGGTTTTGTGTTGTGGGAATCCAACGCCATCGTGCGTTACCTGATGGCCTTGCATGCTGACGGCACGGCCTGGTACCCGAACAATCCAAAGGCCCGCGCCATTGCCGATAAGTGGATGGACTGGACCACCTCAAGCTTTGCCGGCCCGTTCCGCACTGTGTTCTGGGGCGTGCTGCGTACCCCGGCAGACCAGCAGGACTGGCCCGCCATCAAGGCGGCGATCAAGGAATGCGACACGCTGCTGGCAATGGCCGATCAGGCGCTGGCGAATAAACCCTACCTGTCCGGAGACGAGATCGGCATGGGCGATATTCCCCTGGGCAGTTTCATTTATGCCTGGTTCGAGATGCCGATCGAGCGTGCGCCACAGCCGCATCTGCAGGCCTGGTACGCACGGTTGAAACAGCGTCCGGCGTATCGGAAGGCCGTCATGACCGCGTTGACTTAATACTCACTATCGACACACTTGACTGTACTTGTGTGGCGGCGACAAGCACCATTGCGCTCATGCGACGTGGTTGCAAAGCGCGCCGCCCGTCCTTACCTGACCCTTTCTTCCCTTCTTGGTGCGTAAATCAGATATGAGTTCCGCTCTGTCCATCCGGCAGCTAACCAAAACCTACGGCAACGGTTTCCAGGCCCTGAGTGGTATCGATCTGGATGTCGCCGAAGGTGACTTTTTCGCCTTGCTTGGCCCGAACGGCGCCGGCAAATCCACGACCATCGGCATTCTCTCGACCCTGGTGAACAAGACCAGCGGCACGGTGAATATCTTCGGTCACGATCTGGACAGGAATCCTGCGCAGCTCAAACGCTCCATCGGCGTGGTGCCTCAGGAATTCAACTTCAACCAGTTCGAAAAGACCTTCGACATCGTCGTGACCCAGGCCGGCTACTACGGCATCCCGGCGAAAATCGCCAAGGAACGCGCCGAACAGTACCTGACCCAGCTCGGCCTGTGGGACAAGAAGGATGTGCCGTCGCGTTCGCTGTCCGGCGGCATGAAGCGGCGCCTGATGATCGCCCGTGCGCTGGTGCATGAACCGCGCCTGCTGATCCTCGACGAACCGACTGCCGGGGTGGACATCGAACTGCGTCGCTCGATGTGGAGCTTCCTCACCGAGCTGAACCAGAAAGGCATCACCATCATCCTCACGACCCACTACCTGGAAGAGGCTGAGCAGTTGTGCCGCAACATCGGCATCATCGACCACGGCACCATCGTCGAGAACACCAGCATGAAGCAGTTGCTCAGCCAATTGCATGTGGAAACGTTCCTGCTGGATATGAAGAACACGTTGCAAGTGGCGCCGCAGTTGCTCGGCTACCCGTCCCGGCTGATCGACAGCCATACCCTGGAAGTCCAGGTAGACAAGTCCATGGGCATTACCGCGCTGTTCACTCAGTTGGCACAGCAGAACATCGAAGTGCTGAGCCTGCGTAACAAAACCAATCGCCTCGAGGAGTTGTTCGTGTCCCTGGTGGAGAAAAATCTGTCGAAGGTGGCGGTATGAGTTCCGAGCTGCGCCCCAACCTCGTTGCCCTCAACACCATCGTTTACCGTGAAGTCCGGCGTTTCACCCGGATCTGGCCGCAGACCTTGCTGCCGCCGGCCATCACCATGGTCCTGTACTTCGTGATCTTCGGTAATCTGATCGGTCGGCAAATCGGCGACATGGGTGGCTTCACTTATATGGAGTACATCGTGCCGGGGCTGATCATGATGTCGGTGATCACCAACTCCTACGGCAACGTGGTGTCGAGTTTCTTCGGCAGCAAATTCCAGCGGTCCATTGAAGAATTGATGGTCTCGCCGCTGTCGCCGCACACCATTCTGATCGGCTACACCCTGGGCGGCGTGCTGCGCGGGTTGATGGTGGGGATCATAGTGACCCTGCTGTCGTTGTTCTTCACCCATTTGCAGGTGCATCACCTGGGCGTGACCATTCTGGTGGTGGTGCTGACCGCGACGATCTTCTCGCTGCTGGGCTTCATCAACGCCGTGTTTGCGCGCAACTTCGATGACATTTCGATCATCCCGACTTTCGTGCTGACACCACTGACCTACCTGGGCGGGGTGTTCTATTCGATCACCTTGCTGCCGCCGTTCTGGCAGACCGTGTCCCTGGCCAACCCGGTGCTGCACATGGTCAACGCGTTCCGTTACGGCATCCTCGGCGTATCGGATATCCGCATCAGCGTGGCGATCGCCTTCATGTTGGTCGCGACCGTGGTGTTGTATCTCGGTTGTGCGCGGTTGCTGGTTAGCGGGCGCGGGATGCGTACCTGAGGACGACCGAGTCGTCTGCATCGCGAGCAAGCTCGCTCCCACAGGGGATCTACTTTGCGACATGGATCGAGTGTGGGAGCGAGCTTGCTCGCGATGGCGTCAGCCCAGACACCGCAAAAAAACGGCCTCCCAAGTGGAGGCCGTTTTGCATTTATCACATCCGGCTTTTCTTGCGCCGCTTCCATTGCCTGGCCACCCACCAGCGCCAGTACATCATTACCAGGAAGTAGGCCAGTGCCCCGAGTACCAGCCCCGTTACTACCGAACCGAGCAGAAACGGTTGCCACAAGGTCGAGATTTCACCCCTGATCCACTCCCAGGTCAGCGAGTCCGGCAACTGCCGGGCGGGAACGTCCATCAGCCAGGCGCCGGCCTGGTAGGTGCAGAAGAAAACCGCGGGCATGGTGATCGGGTTGGTCAGCCAGACCAGGCTCACGGCAATCGGCATGTTGCCGCGCACGATGATGGCGAGGATTGCCGCCAGCAGCATCTGCAGCGGGATTGGCAGGAACGCGGCGAACAGACCCACCGCCATGGCGCGGGCAACGGAGTGGCGGTTGAGGTGCCACAGGTTCGGGTCATGCAGCAGCGTGCCGAGAAAGCGTAAGGACTTGTGTTCCCTGATGCTCATCGGGTCTGGCATGTAACGTTTGAATAAGCGCCGGGGCATAAGGTTTCTCGGTCGGTCAGGGCGGCAAGTATGTCTGGATTCTATGAGCTGCCCATTCAGACTTTGTGACAATTATTGACGACGCCCATGCGACGGGCGGGCTAAGCCTTGGAGGGTACTCTCAAGGACGGGCTTATGCGCACAGGGATGATGGCGCTGGCGTTGGGTCTGCTGACCTTGCGTTTTTTACCGGCATTGCCGCCGGTCTGGTTGTGGCTGGCGATGCCGGTGGCGGGTTTGATGTTGCTGCCGTTCAGGACGTATCCGGCGGCGTTTTACCTGTTCGGTTTGAGTTGGGCCTGCGTGAATGCGCAGTGGGCGCTGGATGACCGGTTGCCGCCAGCGCTGGACGGAGAAACCCGCTGGGTCGAAGGGCGGGTCACAGGCTTGCCCAGGCATGACGACGGTGTCGTGCGTTTCGAATTGACCGACATCCAGTCCCGACGTACCCGGCTGCCGCGGCAAATGCGTCTGGTCTGGTATGGCGGGCCGCCGGTGAACAGTGGCGAACGCTGGCGCCTGGCGGTCAAATTGAAGCGCCCGGTCGGGCTCCTCAATCCGCATGCCTTCGACTACCAGGCCTGGTTGCTGGCACAACGCATCGGGGCGACCGGGACGGTCAAGGAGGGCGAACGCCTTGCGCCAGCCCAATGGGCCTGGCGCGATGGAATCCGTCAGCGTTTGCTGGCGGTGGATGCCCAAGGGCGAAGCGGCGCGTTGACGGCGCTGGTGCTCGGGGACGGCGCCGGGCTGAGTCGCGAAGACTGGCAGGTATTGCAGGACACCGGCACGGTGCATCTGTTGGTGATTTCCGGGCAGCACATCGGATTGCTGGCGGGCGTCGTGTATCTGCTGATCGTCGGCCTGGCCCGCTTTGGGCTATGGCCAAACCGTCTGCCATGGTTGCCCTGGGCATGTGGCCTGGCATTCGCCGCTGCGCTCGGATACGGGATGTTGGCCGGCTTCGAGGTGCCGGTGCGCCGGGCCTGCCTGATGATTGCAATGGTGTTGTTGTGGCGTCTGCGGTTCCGTCATCTCGGTGCATGGTGGCCACTGTTGTTGGCACTCGACGGCATTTTGCTGCTGGAGCCGCTGGCGAGTCTTCAGCCTGGTTTCTGGCTGTCTTTCGCGGCTGTGGCAGTCTTGATATTGACCTTCGGCGGCCGGTTGGGGCCGTGGCGATGGTGGCAGACCTGGACACGCGCCCAGTGGCTGATTGCAATCGGGCTGTGCCCGTTGTTACTGGCGCTGGGTTTGCCAATCAGTCTCAGTGGACCGCTGGCCAATTTGTTCGCGGTGCCCTGGATCAGTCTGGTGGTACTACCACCGGCGTTGCTCGGGACGCTGTTGCTGCCTGTGCCTTACGTGGGTGAGAAATTACTGTGGCTGGCGGGCGGCCTGATCGACTGGTGGTTCAGGGGATTGGGGCTCGTCTCTGGTCAGGTTCCCGCGTGGGTGCCCGTGGCAGTCCCGCTATGGGCCTGGGTAATCGGTGCCATTGGCGCTTTTTTGCTATTGCTGCCGCGAGGTGTACCGATGCGCCCGTTAGGGTGGCCCATGCTGTTGATGCTGGTTTTCTCGCCCAGGCCGATGTTGCAGGAAGGCATGGCCGAAGTCTGGCAACTGGATGTCGGTCAGGGGCTGGCGATCCTGGTGCGTACTCGCCATCACACCTTGCTGTATGACGCCGGACCGCGTTTCGGTGAACTCGACCAAGGGGAGCGGGTGGTGCTGCCGGCGTTGCGCAAACTGGGGGTGAAGGGGCTCGACCTGATGCTGATCAGCCACGCCCACGCCGATCATGCCGGCGGTGCCCGGGCGATTGCCAAGGGCTTGCCGGTGAACCAGGTGGTCAGTGGTGAGCCGTCAGACTTGCCTGTGGAGTTGCAGGCCGAGCGTTGTGAGAGTGGTCGGCAATGGACCTGGGATGAAGTCGATTTCCAGCTTTGGCACTGGCCATTGGCCGGCGACAGCAACCAGAACTCCTGTGTCTTGCTGATCGAGGCCAATGGCGAACGGTTGCTGTTGAGTGGCGACATTGATGTTGCCGCCGAGAGAGCCCTGCTGGACAGTCCGTTGGCCCTGCCCACCGATTGGCTGCAGGCGCCACACCACGGCAGTCGCAGTTCGTCGTCCAGGGCCCTGCTGGATGTCCTGCAACCCAAAGGTGCGCTGATCTCCCGCGGGCAGGGCAATTCGTTTGGCCATCCGCACGCGACGGTCATCGCGCGTTATCAAAAACGAGGAATGGCGATCTACGACAGCGCCGAACACGGTGCCATTCGTCTGCAATTGGGGCGCTTCGAGCCACCATGGACGATGCGTCAGGAACGGCGTTTCTGGCGCGATCCGCCGCCCTTGGACCAATAACCGAGCGTTATCAAAGCCCGACCGGATGCGACATACCGGTCTTCGGTGCGCCCACCCCCTATGTTAGAGTGGCGCACTTTTTCGAGGGGGCTGTCACTGTGTGGGAATTGGTCAAATCCGGCGGCTGGATGATGCTGCCGATCATTTTGAGTTCCATCGCGGCCATGGCGATCGTTGCCGAGCGTCTGTGGACCCTGCGGGCCAGTCGCGTGACCCCGGAGCACTTGCTCGGACAGGTCTGGGTCTGGATCAAGGACAAACAGCTCAATAAGGAAAAACTCAAGGAACTGCGCGCCAACTCCCCGTTGGGCGAGATCCTGGCGGCCGGCCTGGCCAACTCCAGGCATGGTCGCGAGATCATGAAAGAGTGCATCGAAGAGGCCGCTGCCCGGGTGATCCACGAGCTGGAGCGCTACATCAACGCGCTGGGCACCATCGCCGCCATGGCGCCGTTGCTGGGTCTGCTGGGTACCGTGTTGGGCATGATCGATATCTTCAGTTCGTTCATGGGCACGGGCATGACGACCAACGCCGCCGTGCTGGCCGGCGGTATTTCCAAAGCCTTGATTACCACGGCTTCGGGCCTGATCGTCGGTATCCCGTCGGTGTTCTTCCACCGGTTTCTGCAACGGCGCATTGATGAGCTCGTCGTGGGCATGGAGCAGGAAGCCATCAAGCTGGTTGAAGTGGTGCAGGGCGACCGTGACGTTGATCTGGCCGAGGGCAAAGCGTGAAATTCCGCCGCAAGCAACGGGAGAACGTGGACATCAACCTCGTGTCGCTGATCGACGTGGTGTTTGTCCTGCTGCTGTTTTTCGTGGTGACCACCACCTTTACCCGTGAAACCCAGTTGCGCGTTGAGCTGCCGGAAGCGGTCAGTGGCGCATCTGCTGACGACCAGACCCGGCAGCTCGATATCGCCATCAGTGCCGACGGTGTGTTCTCGGTGAACAACCATATATTGCCGAAAAGCGACCTGGCCACGTTGATGGAAGCGCTGCAGAAAGAATCCAACGGTGATACCAACCTGCCGTTGTCCATCAGCGCCGACGGCAAATCCCAGCATCAGTCGGTCATCACTGCGATGGATGCGGCCGGCAAACTCGGCTTCAGTCATTTGCGCATGACCACTATCGAGGCGGCGCCCCCCGCGCCCTGATGAGCATGTCCAATCGATTGCTCGCCGCGTGGTATGACGGTCATCCGGCCCTGAAGCTGTTACAGCCACTGGAGTGGTTGTACCGGCGCGTGGTCATGAACAAGCGCAAGCGCTTTCTGGCGGGTGAGGGCGAGATCTATCAGCCGCCGGTGCCGCTGATCGTGGTCGGCAACATCACCGTGGGTGGCACCGGCAAGACGCCGCTGATTCTATGGATGATCGAGCACTGCCAGCGCAGCGGCCTGCGGGTCGGCGTGGTCAGCCGCGGCTACGGCGCCAAACCGCCGCAATTGCCGTGGCGGGTCGAGGCCGATCAGAGCGCTGACATCGCCGGTGACGAGCCGTTGCTGATCGTCCAGCGCACGGGCGTGCCGCTGATGATCGACCCCAATCGCAGCAACGCGGTCAAAGCGTTGCTGGCGAGTGAGCCGCTGGACCTGATCCTGTCCGACGACGGCATGCAGCACTACCGCCTGGCCCGTGACCTCGAGCTGGTGTTGATCGACGCCGCCCGCGGCCTGGGCAACCGTCGTTGCCTGCCTGCCGGGCCATTGCGCGAACCGGTCGAGCGCCTGCAAAGCGTCGACGCGGTGCTCTACAACGGTGCCATAGCCGATCGCCAGGACGGTTTTGCCTTCCAGTTGCAACCCACCGCGCTGGTCAACCTGCGCAGCGGCGAACGACGTCCCCTCGACCACTTTGGCGCGGGCCAGTCTGTGCACGCGGTAGCCGGCATCGGCAATCCGCAACGTTTCTTCAAGACCCTCGAAACGCTACACTGGCAGCCGGTTCCACATGCGTTTGCCGACCACGCCGAATACAGCGTGGAGGCTTTGAATTTCAAGCCGTCGTTGCCGTTGGTGATGACGGAAAAAGACGCGGTGAAATGCCGTGCCTTTGCCGCCGCCGATTGGTGGTTCCTGGCGGTCGATGCTGTGCCGTCACCGGCCTTCGTGGCCTGGTTCGACACACAGCTGATGCGCCTGCTGCCGGCTCGTTTGTTGCCTTAACTCCGTTTTTTCCAGGGAATGCTCATGGACACCAAATTGCTCGATATCCTCGCTTGCCCGGTCTGCAAAGGCCCGCTCAAGCTCAGCGCCGACAAGACCGAGCTGATCAGCAAGGGTGCAGGCCTGGCCTACCCGATTCGCGACGGCATCCCGGTGATGCTCGAATCCGAAGCGCGCACCCTGACCACCGACGAGCGTCTGGATAAATGACCACAGCCTTTACCGTCGTCATTCCATCGCGTTACGCCTCCACCCGCCTGCCGGGCAAGCCGTTGCTGCTGATCGCCGGCAAGCCGATGATCCAGCACGTCTGGGAACAGGCGAGCAAAAGCAGCGCCGGGCGGGTGGTGGTGGCCACCGACGACGCGCGCATCGTCGAGGCCTGCAAAGGCTTTGGTGCCGAAGTGGTGTTGACCCGTGAAGATCACAACTCCGGCACCGATCGCCTGGCCGAAGTCGCGATGAAGCTGGGCCTGGCGCCCGACGCCATTGTGGTCAATGTCCAGGGCGACGAGCCGCTGATCCCGCCGAGCGTGATCGATCAGGTGGCCGCCAATCTGGCGGCCCACGCCGAAGCGCGCATGGCCACCCTGGCCGAGCCGATCGAAGACGCGGACACCCTGTTCAATCCCAACGTGGTCAAGGTCGTCAGCGATCTCAATGGCCTGGCGCTGACGTTCAGTCGCTCCACCTTGCCCTGGGCGCGGGATGCGTTCGCCGTGAACCCTGAGCAGTTGCCGGAAGGTGTGCCGTATCGCCGCCATATCGGCATCTATGCCTATCGCGCCGGTTTCCTGCAGGATTTCGTCAGCTGGGGTCCATGCTGGCTGGAAAACACCGAGTGCCTGGAACAGTTGCGTGCCCTGTGGCATGGCGTGCGGATCCATGTGGCCGACGCACTGATCGCACCGCCAGCCGGTGTCGATACTGTTGAAGACCTAGAGCGCGTTCGTCGCCTGCTGGAGGCGTGATGCGGGTTCTGTTTGTCTGCCTGGGCAACATCTGCCGCTCTCCCACGGCCGAAGGCGTGCTGCGGCAAAAGTTGCGTGAAGCGGGGCTGGCCGACCAGGTCGAAGTCGCTTCCGCCGGCACCGGCGACTGGCATGTCGGCAAGGCACCGGACAAGCGCAGTCAGGCCGCGGCGAAGCTGCGCGGTTATGACTTGTCCGCCCAGCGCGCCCGGCAAGTCAGCCGCGCAGATTTCACCACCTACGATCTGATCCTGGCGATGGACAACAGCAATCTGCGCAACCTCAAGGCCTTGCAACCGGCCAAGGGCAAGGCCGAGCTGGACCTGTTCCTGCGTCGCTATCAATCGGAAATCGATGAAGTGCCGGACCCGTATTACGACGGCGAGCAAGGCTTCGAACAGGTGCTGAACCTGATCGAGCGCGCCAGCGATTTGCTGGTGATCGAATTGAAGGGACGGTTATGAGTTTGCAGGTTCAATCGCAGGTTTCGCTCAAGCCGTTCAACAGCTTTGGCGTGGATGTCCAGGCACGGTTGTTTGCCGAGGCCCATAGCGACGCCGATGTGCGCGAAGCCCTGGCCTACGGGCTGGAACACGAGGTGCCAGTGCTGGTGATCGGCGGCGGCAGCAACCTGCTGCTGACGGCGGATATCGAATCACTGGTGCTGCGCATGGCCACCCGCGGGACTCGCGTGTTGAGCGATGACGGCGGCAAAGTGGTGATTGAGGCCGAGGCGGGTGAGCCTTGGCATCCATTTGTGCAACACACACTGTCCCTGGGGTTGTCCGGCCTGGAAAACCTCAGCCTGATTCCAGGCACTGTCGGTGCGGCACCGATGCAGAATATCGGCGCCTACGGGGTCGAGATCAAGGATGTGTTCGCCGGCCTGACCGCCCTGGATCGCCAGAGCGGCGAACTACGTGACTTCACACTGCAAGAGTGCAACTTCGCTTACCGCGACAGCCTGTTCAAGCAGGAGTCGGGGCGTTGGTTGATCCTGCGTGTGCGTTTCGCCCTCGACCGCGCCGCGCATCTGCATCTGGAGTACGGCCCGGTGCGTCAGCGCCTGACCGAACAAGGCATCGAGCATCCGACCGCCAGCGATGTCAGCCAGGCCATTTGCAGCATTCGCAACGAAAAACTCCCGGACCCGGCCGTACTCGGCAATGCCGGCAGCTTCTTCAAGAACCCTTTGGTGTCGGCGGCGCTGGCTGCACGACTCAAGGGTGAGTACCCGGATCTGGTGGCTTATGCGCAACCCGACGGGCAGATGAAACTGGCCGCCGGTTGGTTGATCGAGCGGGCAGGGTGGAAGGGTTTCCGTGAGGCTGATGCTGGCGTGCATAGATTGCAGGCGCTGGTGCTGGTCAACTATGGCGACGCAACGGGCCTGCAATTGCTGAACCTGGCGCAGCGCATCCAGAAAGACATTTTCGAGCGTTTCCATGTCGATCTGGAAATGGAGCCAAACCGCTATTGAGAACGCCCCCTAAGCTTCCAGGACGGATCAAAAAGCCCTGCACGATGTTTATCGTGCAGGGCTTTTTTGTTAATGCTCGGTTAACTTAGTCAGCTAACGATGCACACTCTTGCTCCACCAAAGGCCCGGTGCAGACGTTTGCGTCCGCATAAGAGAGCCCATTAGCCTGAGTCGATCTGCGTGCGACCCACCGAGATCCAGCGGCAGATTGCTCGACCCCATAACTCAAGACCTATGCGGGCGTGCCCATGATTACCCTGAAACTCAATGGTCAAGACCATCAACTCGACGTCACCGAGGACATGCCGCTGCTCTGGGCGATCCGCGACGTGGCCGGTTACAACGGCACCAAGTTCGGCTGCGGCATGGGCCTGTGCGGCGCCTGCACCATTCATATCGAAGGGGCTCCGGCACGCAGTTGCATCACGCCCATCGGTTCCGTCGCCGGGCAGAATGTCAGCACCATCGACAACCTGCACGCAGACCCGATCGGCAAAGTCGTGCAGCAAGCCTGGCTCGACACGGCAGTCGCCCAATGCGGCTTCTGCCAGGGCGGGCAAATCATGTCGGCGACGGCGCTGCTCAAGACCCATCCGAACCCGAGCGACGAGCAGATTGAAGAAGCCATGATTGGCAACATCTGCCGCTGCGGCACCTACAACCGCATCAAGACCGCGATCCGCCAGGCCTCCACTCACCTGAAGGAGGCCAAGGCATGAGCCAGTTACCGAATGATTTCGCCCTGAGCAATCTTAGCCAGCTCAGTCGCCGTGGCTTCCTGAAAGGGGTGGGTGCCACCAGTGCGCTGGTATTGGCGGCGAGCTGGGGCTGGCAAGACGCTTTTGCCGGAGAAAAAGACAAGAAGTTCGGCGCCGACGGCATGCCCCACGGCTGGGTCGATGATCCGAAAGTCTATGTGAGCATCGCCGCAGATGGCACGGTGACCGTGATCTGCAACCGCTCGGAGATGGGCCAGGGCGTGCGCACCAGTTTGACCATGGTGGTGGCCGATGAACTGGAAGCCGACTGGGCGATGGTCAAGGTGCAGCAGGCCCCCGGCGATGAAGTGCGCTTCGGCAACCAGGACACCGACGGCTCGCGCAGCATGCGTCACTGGTATGAGCCGATGCGTCGCTGCGGTGCCGCTGCGCGGACCATGCTCGAACAGGCTGCCGCCGCGCAATGGAAAGTGCCGGTCAGTGAATGTCATGCGCAATTGCATAAGGTTGTCCATGAGCCTTCTGGCCGCGAAATCGGATATGGCGCCCTGGCCTCCGCCGCAAGCGCGTTGCCGGTTCCGGCCCGCGACAGCCTGAAACTCAAGCAACCCGCTGAGTTCCGTTACATCGGCAAGGAAGGCACCAAGGCCATCGATGGGGAGGACATCGTCACCGGCCGTGCGGTGTACGGCGCCGACGTGCATTTCGACGGCATGCTGTACGCGACCATCGCGCGGCCCGCGGTGTATGGCGGCAAGGTCAAAAGCTTCGATGGCAGCGCGGCGATGAAAGTCCCCGGCGTGGTCAAAGTGGTACAGATCGAAAGCCGTCCGTTGCCTTCGGAGTTCCAACCCCTGGGCGGCATCGCCGTGGTGGCGAGCAACACCTGGGCGGCGATCAAGGGCCGCGAGGCACTGAAAATCGAGTGGGATGACGGTCCCAACGCCAGCTACGACTCGATTGCCTATCGCAAGGAACTCGAAGCAGCCTCGCTCAAGCCCGGCAAGGTGGTACGCAATACCGGCAATCTCGAAAAGGCCATGGCCAGCGCCGATAGCACCCTGGAAGCCTCCTACTACTTGCCGCATCTGTCACAGTCGCCGATGGAGCCGATGGTCGCCATTGCGCGGTTCGAGGACGGTGCGTGCGAAGCCTGGGGGCCAAGCCAGGCGCCGCAGGTCACCCGGGAACGGATCGGTGAGCGCCTGGGTCTGCCGTTCGACAAAGTCACCTTTAACGTGACCTTGCTCGGGGGCGGATTCGGGCGCAAGTCCAAGCCTGACTTCATCATCGAAGCCGCCATCCTCGCCAAGGAGTTCCCCGGCAAAGCGGTGCGGGTGCAATGGACCCGCGAAGACGACATCCACTGTTCCTACTTCCACACCGTGTCGGTCGAATACCTCAAGGCCAGCCTGAACAAGGGTGGCCTGCCGTCCGGCTGGTTGCACCGTACGGTGGCGCCGAGCATCACCGCGTTGTTTGCGCCGGGCATGAACCATGAGGCGGCGTTCGAACTGGGCATGGGATTCACCAACATGGCGTATGCGATCCCCAACATTCGCCTGGAAAACCCCGAGGCAACGGTGCATACCCGGGTGGGGTGGTATCGCTCGGTGTCGAATATTCCCCATGGCTTCGCGATTCAGAGTTTTATCGATGAACTGGCGCACAAGGCCGGGGAAGATCCGCTGAAGTACCAGATCAGATTGCTCGGCCCGGACCGTCAGATCGATCCGCGCACCTTGAGTGAAGAGTGGAACTACGGCGAATCCCCCGAGCGTTATCCGATCGACACCGCGCGCCTGCGCACGGTACTGGAGACCGCCGCCAAAGTCGCCGGTTGGGGGCGTGAGTTGCCCAAGGGCCGCGGTCTGGGCCTGGCGGTGCATTACAGCTTCGTGACCTATGTGGCGGCGGTAATCGAGGTGGAGGTCAAGGACGACGGTACGCTGGTGGTGCACAAGGCCGACATTGCCGTCGATTGCGGACCGCAGATCAACCCCGAACGGATTCGCGCGCAATTCGAAGGCGCCTGCGTCATGGGCCTGGGGAATGCGGTGCTGGGGGAAATCAGCTTCAAGGACGGCAAGGTGCAGCAGGATAACTTCCATATGTACGAAGTGGCGCGCATGTCCCTGGCGCCGAAAGAAGTGGCGGTGCATCTGGTGACGCCGCCGGGCAACGTGCCATTGGGCGGTGTGGGTGAACCAGGCGTGCCACCGATTGCGCCAGCGCTGTGCAATGCGATCTTTGCGGCCACCGGCAAACGCATCCGCAACCTGCCGGTTCGTTATCAGCTGTCGGGCTGGCAGAAGGCTGGCGCCTGATGGACAGCGCCGATTTGAACGTCCTGCGCAGCGTGTTGCAATGGCATCGCGCCGGTCAGCGGGTGGTGTTGTACAGCGTGGTCGAAACCTGGGGCACTGCGCCCCGGGCACCCGGCGCCATGCTGGCCTTGCGCGAAGACGGCATGGTGATTGGTTCGGTTTCCGGCGGGTGTGTCGAAGATGACTTGATCGCCCGGCTGCACGACGGGCGCCTTGCGCTTGACGGGCCGCCAGTACAGTTAATCACCTACGGCGTGACCCGTGAGGAAGCCGCACGTTTCGGCTTGCCCTGCGGTGGCACCTTGCGCTTGACCGAGGAACGCATCGACGATGGGAATTGGGTCGAGCAATTACTCGCTCGTTGCGAGGCCCATGAAATCGTTGCGCGTGAACTGAACCTGGCCACCGGCAAAGTGCTTTTGCGGCCAGCCAATAAAGCTGACGTGTTGACGTTCGACGGAAAGACCTTGCGTGCGATCTATGGCCCACGCTGGCGTTTGCTGCTGATCGGCGCGGGGCAGCTGTCGCGCTATGTGGCGGAAATGGCCCGGCTGCTGGATTTCGAGGTGCTGATTTGCGATCCGCGTACAGAGTTCGTCTACGGCTGGGAGGAGCAGCACGGACGATTTGTCTCGGGCATGCCGGATGAGGCGGTATTGAACATCCAGACGGATGAGCGCACGGCTATCGTGGCCTTGACCCATGATCCGCGTCTGGATGACATGGCGCTGCTCACGGCTCTGGATTCCAGGGCTTTTTACGTCGGGGCGCTGGGGTCGCGGGTCAACAGCCAGAAGCGCCGGGAAAACCTGGCTCAACTGGGTTTGTCGCAATCGGCGATTGATCGCTTGCATGGTCCGATCGGATTGCACATCGGCAGTCATAATCCAGCGGAAATTGCCTTGTCGCTCATGGCGGAAATCGTGGCGGTCAAAAATGGCGTCGAACTGAAGCAGAAGAAAGTCTTGCGGGAGAGCGTATGAGCGAGTCCATTGGCGTCATCGTACTGGCGGCGGGGCAGGGCAGCCGGTTTCGCCAGGTGACGGGTGCCGAAAAGGATAAATTGGTGGCCGATTGCACCGGGCGTGACGGCGTGGTGCGGTCCGTCATTGAGCACACGTTGGTCAACCTGCCGGTGGCGCTGGATAAACGCGTACTGGTGACCACTGCTGACCGCCCGCAAGTGATTCGCATGGCTCAGGCCTATGGCTGCGAGATTGTACTGATCGAGTCGACGGGAATGGGCGACAGCATTGCCGCGGGAGTCGCTGCCTGCAAGCAACTCGATGGCTGGTTGATGGTGCTGGGGGATATGCCGTTCATCCTGCCATCCAGTATCGAGCAAGTGGTGGCGGGTATTGGCGATGACATTATCAGCGTGCCTGTGCAGGGTGGTGAGTATGGGCATCCGGTCGGGTTTGGACGGGACTTCGCAGCGGGTTTGATGGCGTTATCAGGGGATCGTGGCGCTAAACCACTGTTCGCCCAAGGGCGGGTGGTTGAAGTGACCGTGGGTGATCCCGGTGTGTTGTGGGATGTGGATGTGCCTGAGGCGTTGGTCTTCAAGTAGTTCCGGAGGTGATCCCACAAGGAGCAGTTTGATTACGAGATATAAAAAAGCCCCGCCTGGATCACCAGGCGGGGCTTTTTAGTGGCCGATGGAATCAGACGAGAGGTTTAGGCTCGTGCTCTTTTTCCTGGGCTTGCTCGTGTTGCTCTACCGCTTCCTGAACGGAGTGCGGCGCTTCGTGGATCACCGAATCAGCCGGCTCGGCAGCCACTTCAGCAGCCGGGGCAGGAGCTGCCTCAACCACTTCAGCAGCAACCGGTTCAGGCTTGGCAGCGACAACCGTTTCAGCCGGAGCAGCAGCGGCAGCCAGTTCAGCTTCCTTCTGCAGACGCTCGGCTTCACGCTTGCGACGACGCACTTCACGTGGGTCGTTAGGAGCACGACCACTTGGCGTCAGGGCGCTGGCAGGAGCAGCTTCGACTACCGGAGCAGGTGCTTCGGCAACGACCGGCGCTTCAACGACTGGCGCTGGAGTTGGTTCTGCGGCGGCAACCACCGGCTCGGAAACCATGGCTTCAGCCACTGGGGTTTCAACAGCTGGTGCAGCGGCTTCAGCGACGGCTGGCTCGGCAACCCAGTTGAATGCGGTTTGCTCTTCGCGAACTTCACGCACGGTTTCAGTCACGGTTTCAACAACCGCTTCTGCAGCCTCGGCAGGAGCTTCTAGCGCTGGTGCTGGCTCGGCAGCCGCTTCAACAGCAGGCTGAGCTTCCGGCGCTGGCGCCACTTCGATTTCCGGCGAGGCGGTGACTTCGATCGGCGTGGTCGCTTCAACGACTGGCGCTTCAACCGGAGCTGCTTCCAGGGTAGCGGCAGTGGCGCGTTCGGCTTGCACATTGGCTTCAGCTTCGGCAGGAGCGCTGATCACGCTGCTGGCGACGGCTGCGGTGACAGCCAGGCCGGCGGCCAGATCGGCAGTGCTTGGCGCTTCGGCGTTTTCGCCGGACTCGGACTCTTCCGAACCTTCGATCACGTTGCCGTTGGCGTCACGCTGACGCTCGCGACGGTTGCTGCGACGACGCTGGCCACGGGAGCGGCGGCGTGGACGATCGCCTTCGGCGCCTTCCTGACCGTCTTCCGGCAGTTGCTCTTCGTTGGTGACCAGTTCTTCTTCAGTTGCGGCTGCGGCGGCTTGTTCGGCACGTGGCTGACGTTCTTCACGCGGTGGGCGTGGAGCGCGTTCTTCACGTGGCTGGCGAGCCGGACGTTCTTCAGCGGTAGCAGCTGTAGCGACGGCCGGAGCAGCCGGAGCGGCATCCAGAGGCTCGCGCAGTTCACGAACGCGTTCTTCACGCTCGCCACGTGGCTTGCGATCTTCACGCGGAGCGCGCGGGGCACGTTCTTCACGAGGAGCGCGTGGTGCGCGTTCTTCGCGGGCTACTGCCGGCGTTTCTTCGCGGGTCTCGCGAGGTTCGCGCACTTCGCGTGGCTGACGCTCTTCACGCGGTTCACGTGGTGCGCGTTCTTCACGCGGTGCACGTTCTTCGCGGGGCTTGCGCTCTTCATCGCGGCGAACGTTACGGTTACGACTTTGCTGGCGACCGTTGCGACGCTCTTCGTTGCGGGCCGGACGCTCGGCGGCAGGCTTTTCAACCACAACCGGCGCGACTGGCTCTTCCTTGGTGGCGAACAGGCTGACCAGCGACTTCACCAGGCCTTTGAACAGGCTTGGCTCTGGTACGGCAGCCGGAGCCGGAGCCGGGGCTGGCGCGGCTACTTCGATCGGAACCGGAGCGTTGGCACGGGCCGGCGCCGTCTTGACCGCTGCTTCCTGGCGAACCAGGGTGCGGGTCGCAGCGGCTGGCTGGACTTCTTCGACTTCGGCAGCGGCAGCGGCGATTTCGTAGCTGGACTGGTTGGTCGCGGCTTCCGGGCTGTCATCACGCAGGCGCTGCACTTCGAAGTGCGGCGTCTCGAGGTGATCGTTCGGCAGGATGACGATGCGGGCACGGGTGCGCAGTTCGATCTTGGTGATCGAGTTGCGTTTTTCGTTGAGCAGGAACGCAGCCACCGGGATCGGCACTTGTGCACGAACTTCGGCGGTACGGTCTTTCAGGGCTTCTTCTTCGATCAGGCGCAGGATCGCCAGGGACAGCGATTCAACGTCGCGGATGATGCCGGTGCCGTTGCAGCGCGGGCAGACGATGCCGCTGCTTTCGCCCAGGGACGGACGCAGGCGCTGACGGGACATTTCCAGCAGGCCGAAGCGCGAGATGCGACCGACTTGCACGCGAGCGCGGTCGGCTTCCAGGCATTCGCGGACTTTCTCTTCCACGGCGCGCTGGTTCTTGGCAGGGGTCATGTCGATGAAGTCGATGACGATCAGGCCGCCGATGTCGCGCAGGCGCAACTGACGGGCGATTTCTTCGGCGGCTTCAAGGTTGGTTTGCAGCGCGGTTTCTTCGATGTCGCTGCCTTTGGTGGCGCGCGCCGAGTTGATGTCGATGGACACCAGGGCTTCGGTCGGATCGATAACGATGGAGCCGCCGGAAGGCAGTTCGACAACGCGCTGGAAAGCGGTTTCGATCTGGCTTTCGATCTGGAAACGGTTGAACAGCGGAACGCTGTCTTCGTACAGCTTGATCTTGCTGGCGTACTGCGGCATCACCTGGCGGATGAAGGTCAGGGCTTCGTCCTGGGCTTCAACGCTGTCGATCAGCACTTCGCCGATGTCCTGGCGCAGGTAGTCGCGGATCGCGCGGATGATCACGTTGCTTTCCTGATAGATCAGGAATGGCGCGGAACGGTCCAGCGACGCTTCTTTGATGGCGGTCCAGAGTTGCAGCAGGTAGTCGAGGTCCCACTGCATTTCTTCGCTGCTGCGGCCCAGGCCGGCAGTGCGCACGATCAGGCCCATGTCGGCCGGGGCAACCAGACCGTTCAGGGCTTCACGCAGTTCATTGCGCTCTTCGCCTTCGATGCGACGGGAGATACCGCCGGCACGCGGGTTGTTCGGCATCAGCACCAGGTAACGACCGGCCAGGCTGATGAAGGTGGTCAGGGCGGCGCCCTTGTTGCCACGTTCTTCTTTTTCGACCTGAACGATGACTTCCTGACCTTCGCTCAGGACGTCCTTGATGTTGACGCGACCTTCCGGGGCTTTCTTGAAGTATTCGCGGGAGATTTCTTTGAGGGGCAGGAAGCCGTGGCGCTCAGAGCCGAAATCGACAAAGGCAGCCTCGAGGCTTGGTTCGATGCGAGTAATCCGGCCTTTATAGATGTTGGCCTTCTTCTGCTCGCGTGCACCGGATTCGATGTCCAGGTCGTAGAGGCGCTGGCCATCTACCAGTGCAACACGCAACTCTTCGGGTTGAGTTGCGTTAATCAGCATTCTTTTCATGTAGTACCGTCGGTTTCCGGGCTGCCGGAAACGGCGTTCGGCACACACGACTTCTCACGGTCGGTGTCAGGTGCGTCGGGAGTGGTTGGCCATTTCCCGTGTCCAGCGAAGTCCGGCCAATGTGGGCCTTCATCGCGACGTACGCGTCCTGCTTGCTGTGGCTACTTAAGCACTCAGTCAGGAGGAGGAATCAACCAGCGGCTGTGGACGAGATGAAGCGTCTTGAGAAAGCCTGTTGCTACACAGTCCGGCGGTTGTGCATCTCCACCCTACACGTATCCCTGATAATTCGGGTGCTGCCGCGCGCAGAATCCGCAGCGGGTTGGCATTTACCGTGAGCTCCGAAAGGGGAGGTCACGCATCATGGCTAATTTAGGCGTTGTTTCCGATGTTTTCGCTCGGGGTCATTCGCAACTGACTGCACTTTGTGAACTGGCCGTGAATATGGCTCGCAAAACGAGTGAAAAACTCTGCTTTGTGGCGTGATTCAGGCCTCATGTCACCTGCGCTCGTTACACCTGCAAACTCCACCGTTACGTAGCGAAAGCCCCGTAGGACGGCCTCGCGTCCTGGTGAATTGCGTTGGTCAGGGCCGGTTTTTGACCGTTGGTCCGCTGTCCAGGCCGCTTTTGGCGACGTTCGCGACTATAGCAGTAATGATTAAGTGCTTCAATTCCATAAAAAATTGTTATCATCCGCGCCATGACGACGACTACCCCCCCGACTCCAGGCGTACAACTGCTTGAGGTCTCGCCGGAATATGCCGGCCAACGTATTGATAATTTCCTTCTCGCCCGACTCAAAGGCGTGCCCAAGACCTTGATTTACCGCATTTTGCGCAAGGGCGAAGTGCGCGTGAACAAGGGTCGGATCAAGCCCGAGTACAAGCTGCAGGCGGGCGACATCGTGCGCGTGCCGCCGGTTCGCGTACCTGAGCGCGACGAGCCGGTACCACTGGCACAAGGCTTGCTGCAGCGGCTCGAAGCCTCGATTGTCTTCGAAGACAAGGCGCTGATCGTGATCAACAAGCCTTGCGGCATTGCGGTTCACGGCGGTAGCGGCCTGACTTTCGGGGTGATCGAAGCCTTTCGTCAGTTGCGCCCTGATTGCAAAGAGCTCGAGCTGGTTCACCGTCTCGACCGTGATACGTCCGGCCTGTTGATGATCGCCAAGAAGCGCAGCATGTTGCGCCACTTGCACACCGCGTTGCGCGGTGATGGCGTCGACAAGCGCTACATGGCGCTGGTCCGCGGTAACTGGGCGAGCTCGATCAAGCAAGTCCGTGCGTCGCTGGGCAAGAGCAATCTGCGCTCCGGCGAGCGCATGGTCGAGGTCGACGAGGAGGAGGGCAAGGAGTCCGTGACCGTGTTCAAGGTCCTGCGCCGCTTCGGCGACTTTGCCACACTGATCGAAGCCAAGCCGATTACCGGCCGCACTCACCAGATCCGCGTCCACACGTTGCACGCCGGGCACTGTATTGCCGGCGACACCAAGTACGGCGATGACGATTTCAGTAAGGAAATCCGCGATCTGGGCGGCAAGCGTCTGTTCCTGCACGCCTACATGCTGACCGTGCCGCTTCCCGATGGCGGTGAACTGAAGTTGCAAGCGCCGGTCGACGAGATGTGGGCCAAAACCGTGGAGCGATTGAGTGCGCCCATCTGATTACAAGCTGCTGATCTTTGATTGGGACGGCACGCTGGCCGATTCCATTGGTCGGATTGTCGAGGCGATGCACGTTGCCTCGCAGCGTTCCGGGTTTGAGCAGCGCGATGAATTTGCCGTCAAGGGCATCATCGGCCTGGGCTTGCCGGAAGCGATCCGCACCCTGTACCCCGAGATCGGTGACGCCGAATTGATCGCGTTCCGCGAGCACTATGCCGAGCATTACATTGCGTCGGAGGCTGTGCCTTCGCCGTTGTTCGAGGGTGTGGTCGAGTCGCTCGAGGCATTTCGTGCCGAGGGCTATCATCTGGCCGTGGCGACCGGCAAGGCCCGTCGCGGGCTGGATCGGGTGTTGAAGTCCCATGGCTGGGAGAATTACTTCGATATCACCCGCGCTGCCGACGAGACCGCCAGCAAGCCCCATCCGCTGATGCTCGAGCAGATTCTCGCCCATTGCGAGGTTCGCCCTGAACAGGCGTTGATGGTCGGTGATTCGTCCTTTGATTTGCAGATGGCGCGCAACGCCGGCATGGGCTCGGTGGCCGTCAGCTATGGCGCTCAATCGATCGATGCGTTGAAGTTGTATGAGCCGCGGCTGGCCATCGACCGCTTTTCAGAATTGCATGCCTGGCTCAGTCAGCGGGCTTAACCGGTTGTTTTTGGGGTGGATGGCATGACCGACGAATGGAAGGCGCCCGCCAAGGCGAGCGCAGAGAGCGGTGACGACAAGAGCTGGAAGCTGCTGGAAAAGACGCTGCTGGCCGGCGTGCAGGAGCAGCGCCGGTCCCGTCGCTGGGGGATATTCTTCAAATCACTGACTTTTGTGTATCTGTTCGGCGCAATTGCCCTGTTTTCGCCGCTGATGGATATGGAAAAGGCAGCTACCCTCAGTGCCAATTACACGGCGTTGATCGACGTGACAGGCATGATTGCCGACAAGGAGCCGGCCAGCGCAGACAATATCGTTGGCAGCCTGCGCGCGGCTTTCGAGGACAAGAAGGTCAAGGGCGTCATCCTGCGCATCAACAGCCCGGGCGGCAGTCCGGTGCAGTCGGGTTATGTCTATGACGAGATCCGTCGTCTGCGCGGCCTGCACCCGGACATCAAGCTCTATGCGGTCATTTCCGATCTGGGGGCTTCCGGTGCTTACTACATCGCCAGCGCGGCGGATCAGATCTACGCCGACAAGGCGAGCCTGGTCGGCTCCATCGGTGTGACGGCAGCCGGTTATGGCTTTGTCGGCACCATGGAGAAGCTGGGCGTCGAGCGTCGCACCTACACCTCTGGCGAGCACAAGTCGTTCCTCGATCCGTTCCAGCCACAGAAGCCGGAAGAAACCGCCTTCTGGCAGGGCGTGCTCGATACGACCCACAAGCAGTTCATCAACAGCGTCAAGCAGGGGCGTGGCGATCGCCTGAAGGACAAGGATCATCCGGAGCTGTTCTCCGGTCTGGTCTGGTCCGGCGAGCAGGCGCTGCCACTGGGGTTGATCGATGGGCTGGGTAATGCCAGTTCGGTTGCGCGGGATGTGATCGGCGAGAAAGAACTGGTGGACTTTACCGTCCAGGAGTCGACGCTCGATCGCTTCTCGAAAAAGCTCGGTGCCAGCGTGGCTGAGCATTTGGCGATGTGGATGGGTTTTAACGGTCCGTCGTTGCGCTGATCCGGCCTTAGGTCAAAAGATCGCAGCCTGCGGCAGCTCCTATGCTAATTCGTGTAGGAGTTGCCGCAGGCTGCGATCTTTTGCTTTCAGGGGATTTGCACGTCTTCTGCCAGCAACATGTCGATCAGGCGAATCAGCGGCAGGCCGATCAGGCTGGTGGCGTCAGGGCCCTCGGTGCTGCGAAACAGGCTGACCCCCAAGCCTTCGGCCTTGAAGCTGCCAGCGCAGTCGTAGGGTTGCTCGGCGTGCAGGTAGCGTTCGATGCGGGTCGCGTCGAGTGTGCGCATGTGTACGGTGAATGGCACGCAATCGACCTGGCAGTGCCCGGTCTGGCTGTTGAGCAGGGCCAGACCGGTCAGGAATGTCACGCTGGCACCGCTGGCGGCCAACAGTTGTTCGCGGGCTTTTTCGAAGGTGTGGGGCTTGCCGATAATCCGCTCTCCCAGCACGGCGACCTGGTCGGAACCGATTATCAGATGAGCGGTATGGCTGTCGGCCAGGGCGCGCGCTTTCTCTTCGGCGAGACGCTTGACCAGCTCGATGGCGGATTCGCCCGGGCGATGGCTTTCGTCGATATCCGGCGAGCTGCAAGTGAAAGGCAGCTGCAGTCGGGTCAGCAATTCCCGGCGATAGGCCGAGCCAGAAGCGAGTAATAAAGGCAGCATGCGCATCTCCATAAGGCAGGTGCGAATTCTAGCGAGGCTTCCAAGTGACGGACAGGGCTGAATTTCCTTTGACATGGGCGGGGGCATCCCTATAATGCTGCGCCTATGTTGAATGACCCGATTCCACCTCACGTTGACCCGCGCAAATTGGCTGATCGTGGCACCACCCTTCAAGGTGAAATGCTGCTGGCCGATTTGGAGAGACTCTGCGACCCGCTTTCCGACAATGTCGGTACGGTGCAGGCTAAATTCGTTTTTGAACGAGATGAACGTAAATCTGTGGTCATCCACAGCTTTATCGACACTGAAGTCAAAATGGTTTGCCAGCGTTGTCTTGAGCTGGTCACCCTGCCGATCCACAGCGAATGCAGTTACGCCGTGGTGAAGGAGGGTGCGAATACCCAGTCGTTGCCGAAAGGTTATGACGTGCTGGAACTGGGCGAAGATCCTTTGGATCTGCAGTCACTGATCGAGGAGGAGCTTCTGCTTGCCTTGCCCATTGTGCCTGCTCATCATCCGGAAGAATGCCAGCAGCCGGCGGGTCTCGATGAGCCCGAACCGAGCGAGGACGAGGTAACGCGGTCCAACCCGTTCAGTGTATTGGCGCAGTTAAAGCGTGACCCAAACGTTTAGGAGTTAATCAATTATGGCTGTTCAGCAGAACAAAAAATCCCGCTCTGCCCGTGACATGCGCCGTTCGCACGACGCTCTCGAGGCTAGCACCCTGTCTGTAGAAAAAACCACCGGTGAAGTTCACCTGCGTCACCACGTATCGCCAGAAGGCGTATACCGTGGCCGTAAAGTGATCGACAAGGGCGCTGACGAGTAATCACTTGTCCGCTCAAGTCATCGCGATTGACGCAATGGGCGGGGACTTCGGTCCCCGCAGCATTGTTCAGGCCAGCCTTGCTTGCCTGTCTGCTACACCCTCGCTGCACCTGACCCTCGTCGGTCAACCCTCCCTACTTGAAGAATTGATCGCTGGCCATCCGGCTGTGGATCGCGCGCGCCTGTCGATTGCCCCGGCGAGCGAAGTTATCACCATGGACGAAAAACCTGCCCAGGCCTTGCGTGGCAAACCTGACTCGTCGATGCGCGTGGCGCTTGAGTTGTTGCGTGACGGCAAGGTCCAGGCCTGTGTCAGTGCCGGCAACACCGGGGCGCTGATGGCGTTGTCGCGGTTCGTGCTCAAGACCCTGCCGGGCATTGACCGTCCGGCCATGGTCGCGGCGATTCCGACACAAAAGGGTTACTGCCAGTTGCTCGACCTGGGCGCCAACGTCGATTGCAGTGCCGAGCATCTGTTGCAGTTTGCTGTCATGGGTTCGGTTGCGGCGGAAACCCTGGGCATAGTGCGCCCACGGGTAGCGTTGCTGAACATCGGCACCGAAGACATCAAGGGCAATCAGCAGGTCAAGCTGGCAGCGACGTTGTTGCAAGGCGCCCGGGGCATCAATTACATCGGCTTTATCGAGGGCGACGGTTTGTACCGTGGCGAAGCGGATGTGGTGGTGTGTGACGGTTTTGTCGGCAACATCCTGCTCAAATCCAGCGAAGGTCTGGCGACCATGATTGCCGGGCGTATCGAGGCGTTGTTCAGGAAAAATGTGGCCTCTCGCGTGGTCGGTGCGCTGGCACTGCCCTTGATGAAGCGTCTGCAGGCTGAACTGGCGCCTGCCCGGCACAACGGCGCGAGCTTTCTCGGCTTGCAGGGAATTGTAGTGAAAAGCCACGGTTCTGCCGGGGTCCAGGGGTTTCAAAGTGCCATTCAGCGCGCCTTGATCGAGATTCAGGAGAATCTTCCCGAACGCCTGCATGGTCGTCTGGAGGATTTGTTGCTTTAGGCGTTTTCGTCGGACAATGCTTAAATGTGACCGTTTGGTTCGATGGGCCATCCAACTGTCAGTTTCTTGCGTCCTCCAAGCAGGACGCCAACTCTCCGACGACAAGATCATTAGGGGCTTGTTACATGTCTGCTTCCCTCGCATTCGTCTTTCCCGGACAGGGTTCGCAGTCCCTCGGCATGCTCGCCGAGTTGGGCGCACAACATCCGGTTGTCCTTGAAACATTCAAAGAAGCTTCCGATGCACTGGGTTACGACCTGTGGGCACTGACCCAGCAAGGGCCGGAAGAGCAACTCAATCAAACCGATAAAACCCAACCGGCCATTCTGACCGCCTCTATCGCCTTATGGCGTCTGTGGCTGGCGGAAGGTGGCGCGCGTCCGGCTTACGTTGCCGGGCACAGCCTGGGTGAATACAGCGCGCTGGTCGCGGCAGGCAGTCTGAGCCTGGGCGATGCGGTGAAGCTCGTCGAGCGTCGTGGCCAACTGATGCAGGAAGCCGTTCCGGCGGGGCAGGGCGGCATGGCCGCCATCCTGGGTCTGGACGATGCCGACGTACTGGCAGCCTGTGCCGAAGCGGCGCAAGGCGAAGTGGTCAGTGCAGTCAATTTCAACTCGCCGGGTCAGGTGGTCATCGCCGGTGCCAAGGCTGCTGTCGAGCGCGCCATCGAAGGCTGCAAGGCGCGTGGTGCCAAGCGCGCCATGCCGTTGCCGGTCAGCGTGCCGTCGCACTGCGAGCTGATGCGTCCGGCGGCCGAGCGTTTCGCCGAGTCGATCGCCGCGATCGACTGGCAGGTCCCGCAAATTCCTGTGGTGCAGAACGTCAGTGCTGACGTGCCTGCTGATCTGGAAACCCTCAAGCGCGATCTGCTTGAGCAGCTTTACAAGCCAGTGCGCTGGGTTGAATCGGTCCAGGTGCTGGCCGCCAGGGGCGCGACCAGCCTGGTCGAGTGTGGCCCGGGCAAAGTACTGGCCGGTCTGAACAAACGCTGCGCCGAAGGCGTGTCGACATCCAACCTCAATACCCCAGACGCTTTCGCTGCCGCCCGTGCAGCGTTGGCCTGAATCAGGAGAAGCTTGCATGAGTCTGCAAGGTAAAGTTGCACTGGTCACCGGTGCGAGCCGTGGCATCGGCCAGGCCATAGCCCTGGAGTTGGGTCGTCAAGGCGCCATCGTTGTTGGTACCGCGACCTCCGCGTCGGGTGCTGAGCGCATTGCCGCCACCCTGAAAGAAAACGGCATTCAGGGCACCGGTCTTGAGCTCAACGTCACCAGCGACGAGTCCGTGGCAAGTGTTCTGGCGAGCATTCAGGAGCAGTTCGGTGCGCCGGCAATCCTGGTCAATAATGCCGGTATCACCCGCGATAACCTGATGATGCGCATGAAAGACGACGAGTGGCACGATGTTGTCGATACCAATCTGAACAGTCTGTTCCGCCTGTCCAAGGGCGTTTTGCGTGGCATGACCAAAGCCCGTTGGGGCCGAATTATCAGTATTGGTTCGGTTGTGGGTGCCATGGGCAACGCAGGCCAAGTAAACTACGCTGCCGCCAAGGCCGGCCTGGAAGGTTTCAGCCGTGCACTGGCGCGTGAAGTCGGTTCGCGTTCGATTACGGTAAACTCGGTGGCCCCAGGGTTCATCGATACCGATATGACCCGTGAACTGCCCGAGGCGCAGCGTGAAGCCTTGCAGACGCAGATTCCGCTGGGTCGTCTGGGGCAGGCTCAAGAGATCGCGTCTGTGGTCGCTTTTCTTGCGTCGGACGGTGCGGCTTACGTTACCGGAGCTACAATCCCGGTGAACGGCGGGATGTACATGTAATTCAAATGTGACGGATTGCTTCAAAAAAATGTCATACGAGCTGTCTAAAATCCGTTATAAAGCTGCAATCTATTTATAGGCAGAGGGTCACCGGGTTCGAGGAGTGAAGCTTTCAGTTGAAAAGCTGAAAAGCCTTTCTATACACTTACCCACTGGCCAGCTGCCTGAATTTGTCCATTAGGAGTGAAAACAAGGTATGAGCACCATCGAAGAGCGCGTCAAGAAAATCGTTGCTGAGCAACTGGGCGTTAAAGAAGAAGAAGTGGTCAACACTGCTTCCTTCGTTGAAGACCTGGGTGCCGACTCCCTTGACACCGTTGAGCTGGTGATGGCTCTGGAAGAGGAATTCGAGACCGAAATCCCTGACGAAGAAGCCGAGAAGATCACTACTGTACAAGCTGCAATCGACTACGTTACTAGCCACCAGGCGTAATAGTTTGTAATCGTTGCTCGCTGTCATGGAAAAACCGCACTGCCATCACGGCGTGCGGTTTTTTCTTTAGGCCTGATGCAAAGTCGTCATTTGAAAAAGGAGAGTGCTGTGTCGCGTAGACGCGTCGTAGTCACCGGTATGGGTATGTTGTCGCCACTGGGCACGGATGTGCCGAGCAGCTGGCAGGGCATTCTGGCTGGCCGCAGTGGCATTGGTCTGATCGAACACGCCGACCTTTCTGCCTATTCCACCCGTTTTGGCGGCTCGGTAAAGGACTTCAATGTCGAGGAATACCTGTCGGTCAAGGAAGCCCGCAAGCTCGACCTGTTCATTCAATACGGTCTGGCCGCAGGTTTTCAGGCGGTACGTAATTCCGGTCTGGAAGTCACTGACGCCAACCGTGAGCGTATCGGCGTGGCCATGGGCTCGGGTATTGGCGGTCTGACCAATATCGAAGAAACTGCCCGCACCCTGCACGAGACCGGCCCACGACGGATTTCTCCGTTCTTCGTGCCAGGCTCGATCATCAATATGATTTCCGGTTTCCTGTCTATCCATCTGGGGGCACAGGGACCTAACTACGCCATCGCCACGGCCTGTACCACCGGTACCCACTGCATTGGCATGGCAGCCCGCAACATCATGTACGACGAAGCCGACGTGATGATTGCCGGCGGCGCCGAGATGGCGGCCTGCGGTCTGGGCATGGGCGGCTTCGGTGCCTCCCGCGCGCTGTCGACCCGCAACGACGAGCCGACCCGCGCCAGCCGTCCATGGGACAAGGGCCGCGATGGCTTTGTATTGTCCAATGGTGCCGGTGCGCTGGTGCTGGAAGAGCTCGAGCACGCCAAGGCTCGCGGTGCAACCATCTATGCCGAGCTGATCGGCTTCGGCACCAGTGGCGATGCCTACCACATGACCTCGCCGCCAGCCGATGGTGCGGGTGCTGCGCGCTGCATCACCAATGCGCTGCGCGATGCCAAAATCAATGGCGATCAAGTGCAGTACATCAACGCCCACGGCACCTCGACTCCCGCAGGTGACCTGGCCGAAGTCAATGCGATCAAGTCGGTGTTCGGCGATCACGCCTACAAGCTGGCCGTCAGTTCCACCAAGTCCATGACCGGGCACCTGCTGGGTGCGGCGGGCGCGGTCGAGGCGATCTTCAGCGTGCTGGCAATCAACGGCCAGGTGGCACCGCCGACCATCAACCTCGATGAGCCGGACGAAGGCTGCGACCTCGATTTCGTGCCGCACACGGCGCGCAACATGGATATCGATGTAGTGGTGTCCAACTCCTTCGGTTTTGGCGGCACCAACGGCTCGCTGGTGTTCCGCCGGTTCGCAGACTGATGGACAGCTGGGTCGACGGTCAGCCGGCTGACGCTTTGTCGCTGAAGGATCGCGGCCTGGCTTATGGCGATGGTCTGTTCGAGACCATCGCCGTGCGCAATGGGCAGCCCGTGTTGCTGGACCGGCATCTGTCGCGTCTGGCGGATGGCTGTTCGCGTCTGGCGCTTGCCGCCGATCAGGCGTTGATCCGCAGCGAATTGCAGGCCTATGCCGCGGCATTGGGTGACGGGGTGCTCAAGCTCATCCTCACTCGCGGCGACGGCCTGCGCGGTTACGCCCCCGATCCTTGCGCTCAGGCCCGACGCATTCTGCAAGGCAATCCTCCTGCGGCTTACCCTGCCGCGCATGGCGAGCACGGTGTTCGTTTGTTTCCTTGCACCACGCGATTGTCCAGACAGCCATTGCTTGCCGGCCTCAAGCACCTGAATCGTCTTGAACAAGTCCTCGCCCGTGCCGAATGGCAGGACAGCGAGCATGCCGAAGGCTTGATGCTCGATCAGGCCGGGCGCGTGATTGAAGGCGTGTTCAGCAATTTGTTCCTGGTGCGTGATGGTGTACTCATCACTGCTGACCTCAAGCGCTGCGGCGTGGCCGGCGTGATGCGTGCCGAAATATTGTTTCAGGCCAAGTCGCTGGGAATCCCCACGCAAATCACCGATATCCCCCTCGAACAGCTGCAATGGGCTGACGAAGTCTTTGTCTGCAACAGCGTGTATGGTATCTGGCCGGTGCGCGCCTATGCTGCTCTTCACTGGCCGGTTGGGCCGCTCACCCGTAAACTCGAAATCATTGCCCGTGTGCTACTGGATGCTTGATACGTGAGACGTAAACTCTTGCTGCTGCTGGAAACCGGAGTGGTTCTGGCGGGGCTGCTGTTGGGTGCTTCAGCCTGGAAAATTCATTCGGCGCTGGTACAGCCGCTGAACATTGCCCAGGAACAATTGCTGGATGTGCCCAAGGGCACCACGCCGACCCGCACCTTCTACCGACTCGAAGCCAATGGCGTCATCAAGGACGCATTCTGGCTGCGGGTGTATTGGCGCTTCAACCTCGCCAAACAACCTCTGCACAGCGGGGAATACCGCATTCAACCTGGCATGACCGTCGAAGGCCTGATCGACCTGTGGAAACGCGGGGAAATGGTTCAGTACAGCCTGACCCTGGTCGAAGGCTGGAATTTCCGTCAGGTCCGCGCAGCGCTGGCCAAGGAAGAGAAGCTCGATCATAGCCTCGACGGTTTGAGCGATAGCCAGGTCATGGACAAGCTCGGCCACACCGGGATTTTTCCGGAAGGGCGCTTCTTCCCTGACACCTATCGTTACGTGCGGGGCATGTCCGATGTCGAGGTGCTGAAAACCGCTTACGACCGCCTCGATGAAGTGCTCGCCAAGGAGTGGGAGAAGCGCGCTGCAGATACGCCGTACACCGAACCCTACCAGGCGCTGATCATGGCTTCGCTGGTGGAAAAGGAAACCGGTGTGCCACAGGAGCGCGGACAGATTGCCGGCGTGTTTGTGCGCCGCATGGCGATAGGCATGCTGCTGCAGACCGATCCGACAGTGATCTACGGCCTCGGCGACCGCTACAGCGGCAAGCTGACCCGGGCTCACCTCAAGGAATCGACGCCCTATAACACCTACATGAATGCGGGCCTGCCGCCGACCCCGATTTCCATGGTCGGTCGCGAAGCCATCCATGCGGCACTCAATCCGGTGGAGGGCAACAGCCTTTACTTCGTGGCGCGTGGCGATGGCACTCACGTGTTCTCCGACGACCTGGATGCCCACAACAATGCCGTGAAGGAGTTCCAGATCAAGCGTCGCGCCGATTACCGCTCCAGCCCGGCACCCACTGCCACGCCAGAGACATCGCCGACCGATACTGAACAAAACGGTACACAGGAGGCCAAGGCTTCGCAGGAACAGGCACCGATTCCGGCCGCTTCACCGAACACGGCTCCCGAGGCGCTGCCGCAAGTGCCGGCGCAAGAACCTGCGCCAGCCCCCGAAACGCCCGAACTCGATGCCAACGCACCGAAAAGCTCGCAATGACTCTGACTAAGGACTGCCTGTGACCGGCTTGTTTATTACTCTGGAAGGCCCCGAAGGCGCCGGCAAGAGCACCAATCGCGAATACCTGGCCGAGCGCCTGCGCGCCGCCGGCATCGAGGTGGTGCTGACCCGCGAGCCGGGTGGCACGCCGTTGGCCGAGCGCATCCGTGAAGTGCTGCTGGCTCCGGTCGATGAAGTCATGAACCCGGACACCGAACTGTTGCTGGTGTTCGCGGCGCGTGCCCAGCACCTGGCCGAGGTGATTCGCCCGGCGCTGGCCCGCGGTGCCGTGGTCTTGTGTGATCGTTTTACCGATTCGACATACGCCTACCAGGGTGGCGGTCGCGGCTTGTCGCTGGAGCGCATCGCGACCCTGGAAACCTTCGTCCAGGGCGATCTGCGCCCGCACCTGACGCTGATTTTCGATCTGCCTGTCGAGGTCGGCCTGGCCCGCGCCAGCGCTCGCGGTCGTCTGGATCGCTTCGAACTCGAAGGCCGGACCTTTTTCGATGCCGTACGCAGTGCCTTCCTCAAGCGGGCCGAGGCGGATCCGGCGCGTTATGTGCTGGTCGATGCTGCCCAGCCGTTGGCACAGGTTCAGCAATCGCTGGATGCCTTGCTGCCGCGCCTGCTGGAGTTGAGCCGTGGCTGAGGCCTATCCGTGGCAGGAAAACCTCTGGCAGCAACTGGCCGGTCGCGCCCAGCATGCGCACGCCTACCTGCTGCATGGCCCGGCCGGGATCGGCAAGCGGGCACTGGCCGAGCGCTTGATGGCCAGCTTGCTGTGCCAGCGCCCGAACGCGCTGGAAGCCTGCGGAGAATGCAAATCCTGTCTGCTGCTCAAGGCTGGCAGCCACCCGGATAACTACATCCTGGAGCCGGAAGAAGCCGACAAGGCGATCAAGGTCGATCAGGTTCGCGATCTGGTCAGTTTCGTGGTGCAGACCGCGCAGTTGGGCGGGCGCAAAGTGGTACTGATCGAGCCGGCCGAGTCGATGAACATCAACGCCGCCAACGCCTTGCTCAAAAGCCTCGAAGAGCCGTCCGGCGATACCGTTCTGTTGCTGGTCAGCCATCAGCCGAGCCGTTTGTTGCCAACCATCAAGAGTCGCTGCGTGCAGCAGGCCTGTCCGCTGCCGGGGGAGGCCATGAGCTTGAAGTGGCTGGCCCAGGCGTTGCCGGAGTGTTCCGAAGACGAGCGTGTCGAACTGCTGACGCTGGCCGCCGGTTCGCCGCTGGCGGCGGTCAATCTCCAGGCCCAGGGCGTGCGTGAACAGCGCGCGCAAGTGGTGGAGGGGGTGAAGAAACTCCTCAAGCAACAGCAGTCGCCGACGCAACTGGCCGAAGAGTGGAAAAACATTCCGATGTTGCGCCTGTTCGACTGGTTCTGCGATTGGTCGAGCCTGATTCTGCGCTATCAGTTGACCCAGGACGAAGCCGGCCTCGGCTTGACCGACATGCGCAAGGTCGTGCAATACCTGGCGCAGAAAAGCGCCCAGGGCAAAGTCCTCGATATCCAGGACTGGATCCTCGCCCAGCGGCAGAAAGTCCTGAGCAAGGCCAATCTCAATCCGGCCTTGCTGCTGGAGGCATTGCTGGTGCAATGGGCGTCGTTGCCTCCCCAGCGATGACTGTCTGCGCCTAGACTCTGAGTATCAGCACATCCGACCGTCCCACCCATTCGATACAAGTTGCAGCCCTTTATGCTCGTAGATTCCCATTGTCATCTTGATCGCCTCGACCTGGCCGCCCACGACGGCTCCCTGGATGCTGCCCTGGAGGCTGCCCGGCAGCGCGGGGTAGGGCACTTTCTGTGTATTGGCGTCAGCGCGGACAACGCGGCCGACGTCAAAGCCCTGGCCGAACGTTATGACGACGTCGACTGTTCGGTGGGCGTGCACCCGCTGGATGTGCAGCCGGGTGCCGCGCCGGCGTTGG
The DNA here is from genome assembly GCF_056405655.1 of Pseudomonas sp. P1_F7. Classification (NCBI taxonomy): domain Bacteria; kingdom Pseudomonadati; phylum Pseudomonadota; class Gammaproteobacteria; order Pseudomonadales; family Pseudomonadaceae; genus Pseudomonas; species Pseudomonas sp. P1_F7. The sequence goes on along the minus strand of NZ_JBFUBR010000004.1, from coordinate 300,521 downwards.
ACTGGCTGCTCCAGGAGCTTAATCACCCGCGTGTGGTGGCGATTGGTGAAACAGGCCTGGACTATCACTACGAACCGGAAGCAGCAGAGTTACAGCAGGAATCGTTCCGCCTGCACCTGCAGGCCGCGCAGCAGACCGGCAAACCGGTGATCATCCACACCCGCGGGGCCCGCACCGATACCCTGGACTTGCTGCGTGACGCGGCGCTGCCCCAAGCGGGCGTATTGCACTGCTTCACCGAAGACTGGGAAATGGCGAAGGCCGCGCTGGACATGGGCTATTACATTTCCCTGTCCGGGATCGTCACTTTCCGCAATGCCGATGCGTTGCGTGATGTGGCCAGCAAGGTGCCGGCCGACCGATTGCTGGTGGAAACCGACTCGCCGTACCTGGCGCCGATTCCCCATCGCGGCAAGCCAAACCTGCCGCAGTACGTGCGTGAAGTAGCGGAATTTCTGGCAATGTTGCGTGGTGAAGCCTACGAGCGGTTTGCCGAGCAGACCACGGCGAATTTCAAGCGGCTGTTCCCGCTGGCACACGTAAAAGGTTAAATCGCAGGCAAAAAAAACCCGGGTTCTGGGGGGTGAATCCGGGTTAAGACCATTAGGAGTAAAACAATGGCACGCGGTCCATTGGTACCAATATCGGCGTGACACTTGGGGGAGATGCCCCGCCGACAGTTCAAGTATTGATCAGGATTGCGCCTAGTCCAGTTTGCTGGTCAGGGTTTTTAAACAAATTTGGAATACGTGCGCTTCGGAAGAGTTCTCATCAACCACTAAACGTACGCGGAATGACCAGAAAGCGTAGATATGGTCGGATGATCCGTGCATTTTTGCGTAAGTTAGGCATAATACGCGGCTTCGAATTTTGACCCCGACAGACCTTTTCTTATGCATAAAGAACCTCGTAAGGTCCGTGAGTTTCGTCGCCGCGAGCAGGAAATTCTCGATACCGCGCTCAAGCTGTTCCTCGAACAAGGTGAAGACAGTGTCACCGTCGAGATGATTGCTGATGCCGTCGGTATCGGCAAAGGCACGATCTACAAGCACTTCAAATCCAAGGCGGAAATTTATCTGCGCCTGATGCTCGACTACGAGCGCGATTTGAACGCTCTGCTGCATTCGGCCGATGTCGACAAGGACAAGGAAGCCCTGTCCCGGGCGTACTTCGAATTCCGCATGCGCGATCCACAACGCTACCGCCTGTTCGACCGCCTCGAAGAGAAAGTGGTCAAGGGCAACCAGGTGCCGGAGATGATCGAGGAGCTGCACAAGATCCGTGCCTCGAACTTCGAACGCCTGACCCTGCTGATCAAAGGCCGGATCAGTGAAGGCAAGCTTGAAGACGTACCGCCTTACTTCCATTACTGCGCGTCCTGGGCGCTGGTGCACGGTGCCGTCGCGCTGTATCACTCGCCGTTCTGGAGCAATGTGCTGGAAGATCAGGAAGGTTTCTTCCAGTTCCTCATGGACATCGGCGTGCGCATGGGCAACAAGCGTAAGCGCGACACCGACACGCCCAGCAGCTGAGCCATTCAGTTGCCTTATTGCGCCATGATTTTGCTACTTGGCGCAGTGCCGCAGGAATATACTCAGGTAGAGGACTTGCTAAAACTTGATTTCTGAGTCAAGTTTTAGTGGCCCGATATTCTTCCGCCGGAGTGACCATGATCGTTGACCGTCAAGGCAGGCGTTTTCGCAACTTGCGAATCAGCCTGACCTCAGCCTGCAATTACGCCTGTACCTACTGCGTGCCCAACGGCAAGCGGCTGGTGGCTGCGCAGGATGAATTGTCGGCCGAAGCCATGGCGCGCGGCGTGGCTTATCTGATTGAAGCCGCGGGCATCGAGCGTCTGCGCATTACCGGCGGCGAGCCGCTGGTCAGTCCGAAACTCGAAGCGTTCATGACAGCGGTCGGGCAGATGGGCCTGGAAGACATCAGCCTGACCACCAATGGCCAGTTGCTGGCGAAGAAACTGCCGCTGCTGGTGAACGCCGGCATTCGGCGCCTCAACGTTTCCCTCGATACCCTCGACGCCAGTGCGTTCCGCGGCATTGCCCGGGGCGGCGACCTGGCCACTGTGCTCGATGGCATGAACGAGGCCAGTGCGGCCGGCATGAAGATCAAGGTCAACATGGTGCCGTTGCGCGGACAGAACCTCGATCAAGTGATGCCGCTGCTCGACTACTGCCTGGAGCGCGGTTATGAACTGCGCTTCATCGAGCTGATGCGCATGGGCCACTTGGCCAGCGATTCCAATGCCTTTCTGCAACAGTTCGTCAGCCTCCAGCAGCTGCTGAGCCTGATCGGCGAGCGCTACGAATATCTGCAAGCCGATGCACCTGTCGATGCGACGGCGGTGCGCTATGAAATTCCGGGGCAAGGCTATTTCGGCGTGATCGCCAATGAAAGTGTGCCTTTCTGCCGGACCTGCTCGCGACTTCGTTTGTCTTCCACCGGGTGGCTGCATGGCTGCCTGTCGTCGAGCAATCGCCATTACATCGGTGACCTGCTGGACAAGCCGCGTCACCAGGCGCTGCCGGCCTTGCAGCGACTCCTGGTGAAAGCCTTGGGTGACAAGCAGGAAGTGGCGTTCTCTGGTGGCGCGACTGTCATGAAGATTATCGGCGGCTGAACCGGCCTCATTGCGTTTGATCAGGCAACGATCAACTTGAGCTGGCGCGGAAGCTGCATCCTACGGCCATTCGCCGGTTTTCCGACACCGGCCTCTGGAGGATAGGATGCGTAGCCTGGTTTTGCTGCTGGCCGTTTTGGCACTTGGTGGCTGCATGAACGTCAGCGATATGGCCGAAGGGACTCGTTACCATATGAGCGATGCGGGGTTACTCGACCACAGTGATAGCCGTCGCGCAAACAACCTGCGCATTCAGCCGGACTCGTTCGTCTACATCGCCCAGGGCGCTTTCATGCCGCCAGGCAGCGACGTTTACCCGCGGCCCAACGTGATTGCCGAAGTTGCGTTCGATGGCTTCGTCGAATACTTCCCGATGGTCCGCCGTGCCCGTACGCCGGAAGGCCTCGACCAGGCCATGGGCGACGCCCGTGCCGCCGGTGCGCACTATCTGCTCTATACCCGATTTGCCCAGTCTGACGACCGTATCGGCAACTCGGACGAGTGGCTGGACCAGGAAGCACTGGATCGTCTCGGCATCGACAGCGGTATGATTCAGATCATGTTGGTCGAGACCAGCACCCAGTATTTGATTGATACTGCGACCATCAAGAGTCGTGGCGGTTTACTGACGTTCCACGATAAAAAACCCGAAGACCTGATGGGCCCGCCGCTGGAGCAATACGCGCGCAGTCTGCTGGGGCTCAGCGACCAGTAATCCCGAGGAGAACGCCATGAGTGACCCGCAAAAAGCCAACGACCTGCTGGGGCAAATCCCCAAGACCAAAGGCTTGCCGCCGGTGCACCTGTGGAACCCCGATTTCTGCGGCGACATCGACATGCGCATTGCCCGGGACGGCGCCTGGTATTACCTGGGCACGCCGATCGGGCGCAAGCCGATGGTCAAGCTGTTCTCCACCATCATCCGCCGCGATGGCGATGATTATTTCCTGATCACGCCGGTCGAAAAGGTCGGCATCAAGGTCGACGATGCGCCGTTCGTGGCGATTGCGGTGGATGTGGAGGGCGAGGGCGAGGCGCAGCTGTTGCGCTTTACCACCAACGTTGATGAAACCACCGAGGCCGGTGCCGGGCATCCGATGCGCGTGGTCATCGATCCGGTAACGCAGGAGCCAGCGCCTTACGTGCACGTGCGCAGCAATCTTGAAGCGTTGATCCATCGCAACGTGTTCTATCAACTGGTGGAGCTGGCGGTGAGTCGCGAGATCGACGGTCAGCGCTGGCTCGGTGTATGGAGTGGCGGCGAGTTCTTCCCCATCGGTCTCGAACCCTGACGCAAAACCCTGTGGGAGCGAGCTTGCTCGCGATGAGGGGATGACATTCAACATCCATGTTGCCTGTTGCTCCGTCATCGCGAGCAAGCTCGCTCCCACATTGGTTTGCGAATACCCAAAGAATCAAATTGACATCCAATCGTATGATGATTAGCGTGAGCTTCCATCACGTACGGCTTTGAGGTGTCCATGTCCAGCAGCTTTCATGCTTCGACGGTTGACTGGCTGGGATGCTGGCTCGCCACGGGGCAGGTCAAGCCAGGTGAGTCACTCAAGGTCGAAGCCGACCTCGGCGAACAACTTGGTGTAAGCCGCACGGTCATCCGTGAAGCCATCAAGACCCTGGTCGCCAAAGGCATGCTCGAGGTCGGGCCGAAAGTCGGCACGCGGGTGTTGCCGGTGCGGCGCTGGAACCTCTTCGATCCACAAGTCGTCGGCTGGTTGTCGCGCAGCGGCTTGCCGGAAAACTTCGTCGACGATCTGCTCGACCTGCGCCGTACCATCGAACCGATGGCCGTGCGCTGGGCCTGCGAGCGCGCAACCGGCGAACAGGTAAATGCGATCCTGTTGGCCTGCAACGCGCTGGACCGGGCGGTGGACAGCGGCATCGATTACAACCGTGCCGACCAGCTCTTCCACGAGTGCATTCTCGCTGCCAGCCACAATCAATTCATCGAACAAATGGTTCCCGCTCTCGGCGCGTTGTTGGCGGTGGCCTTTGAAGTGTCCGCCGCCGACCCGGATGAACTGCGTCGCACCTTGCCGATTCACCGGGACCTGGCCGAGGCTATCGCGGCCCGTGATACCGCCCGGGGTGTCTGGGCCTGCATGACCCTGATCGATAACGCGGACCTGGCGATCAAGCGCTACTACCCGCAAGTCATGGCCGATAAAAAAGCCAGCTGAAAACTCGAACCACACCCTAAAAACAAGAACCATGCAGGAGGTTTCATGACGTTGACGGCGGTTACCGGGCATCGGGCGAAATTGGGCGAAGGCCCGTTCTGGGATGCGCCGACCCAGGCCCTGTATTGGGTGGATATCGCCGGTAAACAGGCGCTGCGATTGATCGGCGCCAACGTGCAGATCTGGCAGATGCCGGAACATGTGTCGGCCTTCATCCCCTGTGAAAGCGGCGACGCGCTGGTGGCATTGAGCAGCGGTGTGTATCGCCTCGATCTCGACTCACCCGGCCTGGAACCGCGCCTGACGTTGCTCTGCGTGGCCGATCCGCAACCGGGCAACCGCCCCAACGAAGCCCGCTGCGACGCCCAGGGCCGGCTTTGGCTCGGCACCATGCAAAACAACATCGGAGAACACGGCGAAGACCTGCCCATCGTCCGTCGTTCCGGTGGGCTGTTCCGCATCGATCGCGTCGGGCGGGTTGCGCCGTTGCTGCGCAATCTGGGCATTCCCAACACGCTGCTTTGGAGCGATGACGCCACCAGCGTGTATTTCGGCGACAGCCTCGACGGCACCTTGTATCGGCATTTCATCCGTACCGACGGTGCTCTCGATACGCCGCAGGTCTGGTTTGGTCCGCATTGGCGTGGCGGCCCGGACGGTTCGGCGATGGATGCCGAAGGTTTTATCTGGAATGCCCGTTGGGACGGCAGCTGCCTGCTCAGGTTGAGCCCGGACGGCAAAGTCGATCGGATCATCGAGCTACCGATCAGTCGTCCCACCAGTTGCGTGTTCGGCGGTACAGACCTGAAAACCCTGTACATCACCAGTGCGACGAGTCCGCTGGGCCATCCGTTGGACGGGGCTGTGTTGTCGATCCCGGTAGATGTGCCCGGGAAGCATTGCACGCGCTTTGCTGGGTAAATCCCAAAATATGGGATGTAAATATATATATTGAGATTTGCCGCGGGCCGGGTTTATAGTCGGCCTCACCAGTTACATGCACTCACACTTAAAAAAACAAAACAGGTGAAGTGATGCAGCGAAGTTCCCCCGAGTTCCCTTGCGGAGCCTGTGCCTCAGAACGTTTCCGAGCTGAAACGTTTTCGCGCTCACCTGTTTCCTACCCAGCGCCTTTTGACCGGACATCGACAGATGCCCGGTTTTCGTCGTGTTTTCAAACAGGAGTCTTGATCCATGGCTGAACCACTGTCATTGCCACCGGTGCCCGAACCGCCCAAGGGCGAACGCCTGAAAGACAAGGTCGTATTGCTGACCGGTGCCGCCCAGGGTATTGGCGAAGCGATTGTGGCGACCTTCGCGTCCCAGCAGGCCAGGCTGATCATCAGCGACATTCAGGCCGAGAAAGTCGAGAAGGTCGCGGCGCACTGGCGGGACCAGGGCGCCGATGTGGTGGCGATCAAGGCTGATGTGTCGCGTCAGCAGGATCTGCAGGCCATGGCCAAACTGGCGGTCGAACGACACGGCCGGATCGACGTGCTGGTCAATTGCGCCGGGGTCAACGTGTTCCGTGATCCGCTGGAGATGACCGAGGAAGACTGGCGTCGCTGCTTTGCCATCGACCTCGATGGCGCCTGGTACGGCTGCAAGGCGGTGCTGCCGCAGATGATCGAGCAGGGTATCGGCAGCATCATCAACATTGCTTCGACCCATTCCTCCCACATCATTCCGGGTTGCTTCCCGTACCCGGTTGCCAAGCATGGCCTGCTGGGCCTGACCCGCGCGCTGGGCATCGAATATGCGGCGAAGGGCATCCGCGTCAATGCCATCGCGCCGGGCTATATCGAAACCCAGATCAACATCGATTACTGGAACGGTTTCGCCGACCCCCACGCCGAACGCCAGCGTGCGTTTGACCTGCACCCGCCGCGCCGCATCGGCCAGCCGATCGAAGTGGCAATGACCGCCGTGTTCCTGGCCAGTGATGAAGCGCCGTTCATCAATGCCTCGTGTATCACCATCGATGGTGGTCGCTCGGTGATGTACCACGACTGAGTGATCGGGCTTTCAGTCGCACTACTACGTCTGAAATTCAATCATCATACGATATGACTATTGGCAGTACGGTTTTACCGCCCATTGATTAACAAAAAAGCGCTTTCAAAGAACGCTCAAGAAAAATAACAAGGAGTCAGCTTATGAATCGTCGTCATGCTATCCGTTCCCTGTGCTGTGCCGCGTTGGCAGTTTCGGCGATCAGCCTGAGCAACACGCTGCTGGCAGCTGAGGAAGTGAAGATCGGTTTCCTGGTCAAGCAGGCGGAAGAACCCTGGTTCCAGACCGAGTGGGCCTTTGCCGAAAAGGCCGGGAAAGAGAAGGGCTTCACCCTGATCAAGATCGCCGTGCCGGACGGCGAGAAAACCCTTTCGGCCATTGACAGCCTTGCGGCCAACGGCGCCAAGGGGTTCGTGATCTGCCCGCCGGACGTGTCCCTCGGCCCGGCGATCATGGCCAAGGCCAAACTCAACGGGTTGAAAGTGATTGCCGTCGATGACCGTTTCGTCGATGCCAGCGGCAAGTTCATGGAAGACGTGCCGTACCTCGGCATGGCCGCGTTCGAAGTCGGCCAGAAGCAGGGCAACGCCATGGCCACTGAGGCGAAGAAACGTGGTTGGGACTGGAAAGACACCTATGCGGTGATCAACACCTACAACGAACTCGACACCGGCAAGAAGCGCACCGACGGCTCGGTGAAAGCGCTGGAAGATGCCGGCATGCCGAAAGACCACATCCTGTTCGCGGCCCTCAAGACCCTCGACGTACCGGGCAGCATGGACGCCACCAACTCGGCCCTGGTGAAACTGCCGGGGGCGGCAAAGAACCTGATCATTGGCGGCATGAACGACAACACCGTGCTCGGCGGTGTACGCGCCACCGAGAGCGCCGGTTTCGCCGCGGCCAACGTGATCGGCATCGGCATCAACGGTACCGACGCCATCGGCGAGCTGAAGAAACCCGACAGCGGCTTCTATGGCTCGATGCTGCCGAGCCCGCACATCGAGGGCTACAACACCGCCAGCATGATGTACGACTGGGTCACCACCGGCAAAGAACCTGCAAAGTTCACCGCCATGGACGACGTGACGCTGATCACCCGTGACAACTTCAAGCAGGAGCTGGAAAAGATCGGCCTGTGGAACTGACGGCCGTTTGATTTCAGCGGCGGCCCCGGCGGCGGGGTTGCCTGATCGGTGTGAAGAGGTGGTTATGCACGCGCAAACAATCCAACACGAACACAGCCTTACCGGCAGCTTGCGCTTCAACGGAATTGGCAAGACCTTTCCCGGTGTGAGGGCGCTGGACAACATCAGCTTCGTCGCCCATCCGGGGCAGGTTCACGCCTTGATGGGCGAGAACGGCGCTGGCAAGTCGACGCTGCTGAAAATCCTCGGCGGGGCCTACACGCCTTGCAGCGGTGCGTTGCAGATCGGCGAGCGGACGATGGACTTCAAGTCCACCGCCGACAGCATCGGCAGTGGTGTCGCGGTGATCCACCAGGAGCTGCATCTGGTGCCGGAAATGACCGTGGCCGAGAACCTGTTTCTCGGGCATCTGCCCGCCAGTTTCGGCCTGATCAATCGCAGTACCCTGCGCCAGCAGGCACTGGCCTGTCTCAAGGGCCTGGCCGATGAAATCGACCCGCAGGAGAAAGTCGGGCGCCTGTCCCTCGGCCAGCGGCAATTGGTGGAAATCGCCAAGGCGTTGTCCCGTGGTGCCCACGTGATTGCCTTCGACGAACCCACCAGCAGCCTTTCGGCGCGGGAGATCGACCGCTTGATGGCGATTATCGGCCGGCTGCGGGACGAGGGCAAAGTGGTGCTCTATGTCTCCCATCGCATGGAAGAAGTGTTCCGCATCTGCAACGCGGTGACGGTGTTCAAGGACGGCCGTTACGTGCGCACCTTCGACGACATGAGCCAGCTGACCCACGATCAACTGGTCACCTGCATGGTCGGGCGCGACATTCAGGACATCTACGATTACCGCCCACGCCAGCGCGGCGCGGTGGCACTCAAGGTCGATGGCCTGCTCGGGCCGGGGTTGCGCGAGCCGGTGAGTTTCGAGGTGCACAAAGGCGAAATTCTCGGGCTGTTCGGGCTGGTCGGTGCCGGTCGCACCGAGCTGTTGCGCCTGCTCAGCGGCCTGGCGCGCAACAGCGCCGGACGGCTGGAACTTCGTGGTCATGAACTGAAGCTGCGCTCACCCCGGGACGCGATTGCCGCCGGGATCCTGTTGTGTCCCGAGGACCGCAAGAAGGAGGGCATTCTGCCGCTGGCCAGCGTCGCCGAGAACATCAACATCAGCGCACGCGGCGCCCATTCCACCTTCGGTTGCCTGTTGCGTGGCCTGTGGGAAAAGGCCAACGCCGACCAGCAGATCAAGGCGCTCAAGGTGAAAACGCCCCACGCCGGGCAGCAGATCAAGTTTCTTTCCGGCGGTAATCAGCAGAAGGCCATTCTCGGCCGCTGGCTGTCGATGCCGATGAAAGTGTTGCTGCTTGACGAACCCACCCGCGGTATCGACATCGGTGCCAAGGCCGAGATCTACCAGATCATCCATAACCTGGCAGCCCAGGGTATCGCAGTGATTGTGGTGTCCAGTGACTTGATGGAAGTCATGGGCATTTCCGACCGCATTCTGGTGCTGTGCGAAGGTGCCCTGCGTGGCGAGCTGAGCCGCGACCAGGCCAATGAATCCAACCTGCTGCAACTGGCTTTGCCATGCCAGCGCGCCGACGGCGTGGCGAACTGAGAGGTGACTATGATGACAACCCAAGACAACACCCTGCCGACCACGCGCAAGCCCCTGGATATGCGGCGTTTTCTCGATGACTGGGTGATGCTGCTGGCCGCCGTCGGAATCTTCGTGCTCTGTACCCTGATGATCGACAACTTCCTTTCGCCGCTGAACATGCGTGGCCTGGGCCTGGCGATTTCCACCACCGGGATCGCTGCGTGCACCATGTTGTATTGCCTGGCGTCCGGGCATTTCGACTTGTCGGTGGGCTCGGTGATTGCCTGCGCCGGGGTAGTCGCGGCGGTGGTGATGCGCGACACCAACAGTGTGTTTCTCGGTGTCTGTGCGGCGCTGGTGATGGGGCTGATCGTCGGGCTGATCAACGGCATCGTGATTGCCAAGCTGCGGGTCAACGCGCTGATCACCACGCTGGCGACCATGCAGATCGTGCGCGGCCTGGCCTACATCTTCGCCAATGGCAAAGCGGTGGGGGTGTCCCAGGAATCGTTCTTCGTCTTCGGTAACGGCCAGTTGTTTGGCGTGCCGGTGCCGATCCTGATCACCATCGTCTGCTTCCTGTTTTTCGGCTGGCTGCTGAACTACACCACCTACGGGCGCAACACCATGGCCATCGGCGGCAATCAGGAAGCGGCGTTGCTGGCCGGTGTGAATGTCGACCGGACCAAGATCATCATCTTTGCCGTGCATGGCGTGATCGGTGCGTTGGCCGGGGTAATCCTGGCCTCGCGAATGACCTCCGGACAACCGATGATCGGTCAGGGTTTCGAGCTGACGGTGATCTCGGCCTGCGTGCTGGGCGGGGTGTCGTTGAGTGGCGGGATCGGCATGATCCGGCACGTGATCGCCGGGGTGCTGATTCTGGCGATCATCGAGAACGCGATGAACCTGAAGAACATCGATACGTTTTATCAGTATGTGATCCGGGGTTCGATTCTGTTGCTGGCGGTGGTAATTGACCGCCTGAAACAGCGCTGACATCTACATTACCTGTGGGAGCGAGCTTGCTCGCTCCCACAGGGTTCTGCGCTCACACATCGTATTGTGTGGTCTGGCACAGATCCTGTGGGAGCAACTGTCTTCACCATGCCACTCGTCACCGCCATTCGGTACCGTCGCGCAATATTCTTCACCCGAGCTTCTGTCCTCAAACTGGAAATTATTGGCTGTCGCCGTCGTCATCATCCGAACTGCCGCTGGTGGTCGAGCCAAGTCCACCACTGTTGGGTGTTTTGCTGCCTGGCAAACTCATACCACCCTGACGTCCTGCATCATTGCGTTGAACCCGCGGGTCGGTGCCGGTGTAGGGCGGCAGGTTTTTATCGATCGTCGTGCCATCGGTGTTCATGCCTGGGGCACTCTGGATCGCCGGTGCCCTGGGCTTTTCCACCGGGTTGGTCGGGCCGGTGCTCGAGCCGATGGTCCCGGCGAACGCGACAGAAGACAGCAGGACGGCGAGGGCGAGGGCGGTCAACCTGGACAGGATCATGGTGTTGTCTCCAACGAGTAGAGTCCTTACCTGATTAGTACGCCCTCGATCCGGATGGGTGCATTGTTAGCGACGAACGGCTCAGGCTTGCTCCAATGCACTAACCGCTGTGGCCCTGCGCCAGATCAACCGGCCCAAGGTGATCAGCCAGTTGAGCGAGGCAACCGCCAACACCGTGAGCAACAGCGTGGCCATGCCTTGCTCGACGATGATTTTCCCGGCCAGCATTGGAAAGCCGAACACGCCAATGAAATACGAGAGGCTGAACAGCAGCAAGGATTGCGCGGTGCTGCCGTTCGGCGCTTCATTGGCGGCCAGGCCGTTGATCACCGAGTAGGTCAGGCCGTAACCGATCCCCAGCATCGCCGCCGCGAGCACGTAGCTGAAGCTGCTGTCGACGACAAAACCGAACATCACGATCGATGCCAGCATCAACCCAGAAAGCACGCACGACGCACGGAATGGATCGCGCTTGACCACGAAACCGGCAACCAGCATGCGGCCGCTGATCGCGGCGCTCATGAAGCCGAGGAAGAACAGCGAATAGTCGAGTGAGTGCGCCGCCGCGTAACTGGTTTGAAAGCTCGACAGACCACCGAACACGCAGCCGCCGAGACCGACCATGATGATCGGGAACACGGCCCTGGACGACAGCACCTGAGCCGCTGCACGCCAGGATATCCGCGACACGCTGCCAGATTGCGCGGGCGCCTGTTTCAATTGCCGATCCAGGCGCCAGAACAGCAATACGCCAATCAGGCTGGCCAGCGCCGCCAGGTAAAACGCCGCCGTCACCGGATAACCGAGCGCACTCGCCGCGCGGCCGAGCAACGGGCCGCTGCCGATCCCGGTCATCATGCTGCCCGACAGCAGGGCGAAGTATTTGGCGCGCTGTGCGGGTGTCACCAGGCTTGCCACGATGATCGGCCCCAGGGTGTAGAACACACCCCAGCCCAGGCCCAGCAGCAGCCCGAAAAACAACAGCAGGTGACCGAAGCCCGGGGTCAGGGCGAAGCCCAGGCTGGCCGCCACCAGCAACACACCGAACAGCGCCACCGAGCGGGCGGCACCGAGCAGGTCGGACAAATGACCGGAAACAATCACCGCCGCAAAGGTGCTGAGCATCGCCGCCGAAATCACACTCCCGGCGTCGTGTTCGTTACCGCCGCGCGAACCGATCAACAACGACAGCAAAAACGTCGAACCGTAGGACAACGACAACAGGTAACTGGCGAGGCAGAACAGGCCGAACAACTTGCTTGAAACTGGGGGTGTTGCGGTAGACATGACGCGGTTCCTTGACCGGCTAAATGAGCAGCGCGGCTATCTAACCATGCAGTGCCAAAATGTTAGGTCCGAGGTTATCGATTCCAGGGTTAGTGTTGGCCGGAGTAATGAGCGCATTTGTGGCCAGTGAGCAAGCTCTCTCGCCACACGTCACGCGCCGACTTAGTATGGCGTTTTCCACTTTTGACAAGGCACGTCCATGACGATCGAAATCCGCCCGGCGACCCCCAGTGACGCACCGCAAATCCTCGCGTTCATCACTGAACTGGCCGACTACGAACGTGCCCGCCATGAAGTCATCGCCAGTGTTGCCGATATCGAGCGCAGCCTGTTCAGCGAAGGCGCCACCGCCCATGGCCTGATCTGCCTGCGCGACGGTGCACCCATCGGTTTCGCGGTGTTCTTCTTCAGCTATTCCACCTGGCTTGGCAGCAACTGCCTGTACCTCGAAGATCTCTACATCACCCCGCAACAGCGCGGCGGTGGAGCGGGCAAGACCCTGCTGCGGCATCTGGCAAAAATCGCCTGCGCCAACGACTGCGGCCGTTTCGAGTGGAGCGTACTGGAGTGGAATACCCCGGCCATCGAATTCTATAAATCCCTGGGCGCGCAGCCGCAGGAAGAGTGGGTTCGCTATCGGATGGATGGGGCGGTATTGCGGGATTTTGCTTCGGGTAACTGAAACTTCTTAAAAGATCGCAGCCCTTCGGCAGCTCCTACGCAGGAATTCGCGTTTCCCTGTAGGAGCTGCCGAAGGCTGCGATCTTTTTTGTTTTGTCTCATAATATGGGATTGATATTTATATATTGAGATTTATCCCTGCGCAGGTTTATAGTCCCGCTCACTCACTGCCAAAAACCAAAACAGGTGAAGCGATGCAGGCGCAATTGATCGCGCTCGACTGGGGGACAACCTCATTACGTGCTTACAAACTGGCTGAAGGCGGGCAGGTGCTCGAACAGCGTTCGCTGTCGTCGGGGATCATGCAGTTACCGAAGGCGCCGCGAATCATTGCTGGCCGGGAATGCACCAATGGTTTCGAACTGGCCTTCGATGAGGCTTGCGGCGACTGGCTCGATGCCCAGCCGGATTTGCCGGTGATTGCCTGCGGCATGGTCGGCAGCGCCCAGGGCTGGTGCGAAGCGGCTTACCGGGACACGCCGGCAAACGTCGCCACACTCGGTACTTCCTTGCAAACCGTGTGCAGCCTGCGCGGGGTCGATGTGCACATTGTGCCCGGCGTTATCCAGCGTTCGCGTTTGCCGAACGTGATGCGCGGCGAAGAAACCCAGGTGCTCGGTGTGCTGCAAGACCTGGCTAGCGAGGCGGGCGCTGATCTGTTGATCGGCCTGCCGGGCAGCCATTCGAAATGGGTGGAAGTGGCCGACGGCTGCATTGTGCATTTCGATACTTTCATGACCGGCGAAGTCTTCGCTGTGCTCAGCGAACACAGCATTCTCGGACGCACCCAACAACGTGGCGCGTCTTTCGATGGCTATGCGTTTGATCGCGGCGTGAAGATCGCGTTGTCGGCGGACGGTGAAATCGGCCCACTGTCGACGATGTTCAGTGCCCGCAGTCTCGGGCTGACCGGTGAACTGAGCGCTGCGGCGCAAGCGGATTATCTGTCCGGCCTGCTGATTGGACATGAACTGTCAGCCCTGGCCAGCGTTCAGCGGCGCCGGCGAAACAGCGTGCATCTGCCTTCGATCATCCTCATCGGCAACACCCAACTCTGTGCCCGCTACAGCCGTGCGCTCGACGCCTGCGGTTTTGCCCGGGTGACCCTGGCCGAACAGGCCACCGAACGCGGATTGTGGCAACTGGCACTGGCTGCCGGCCTGGTCACGTGCACCGCATCCCGTTAAACCTGACTGGAGTCCTGACATGCTCAAACAAGCCCTGGCGCAAAACGGCCTGATCGCGATCCTGCGTGGCCTGCGCCCGCAGGAAGCGGCCGCCATCGGTGAAGTCCTGTACGCCGCCGGATTTCGCGTCATCGAAGTGCCGCTCAATTCCCCTGAGCCGTACGAAAGTATCCGCATCCTGCGCAGTACCTTGCCCGCCGATTGCCTGATCGGTGCCGGCACGGTGTTGACCCCGGAGCAGGTCGAGCAAGTGAAAGCCGCGGGCGGCCAGGTGATCGTCATGCCCCACAGCGATCCGAAGGTCTTGCGCGCGGCGAAAGCGGCAGGGCTGTACCTGTCGCCGGGTGTCGCCACACCGACCGAAGCCTTTGCTGCGCTGGCCGAAGGCGCGGACGTGCTGAAGATGTTCCCGGCCGAGCAGATGGGACCAGCAGTCGTCAAAGCCTGGCTAGCGGTGTTGCCGGCCGGAACCATTCTTGTGCCGGTCGGCGGGATCACGCCGGACAACATGCAGGTGTTTATCGACGCGGGCGTCAAAGGTTTCGGCCTCGGCTCCGGTCTGTTCAAACCGGGCATGACGCCTGCGCAAGTGGCGGCCAATGCCAAGGCCTACGTCGCTGCCTGGAAAGCCCTTCGCTAAGACTTCTTTGAGCGCCGAGCGCGCTGCATCTAATAAGAGAGCCAAAAGATGAAAATCACCAAACTGACCACCTTCATCGTTCCGCCGCGCTGGTGCTTCCTCAAGGTCGAAACCGACGAGGGCGTCACCGGTTGGGGCGAGCCCGTGGTCGAAGGTCGCGCCCACACCGTTGCCGCTGCCGTTGAAGAATTGTCCGACTACCTGATCGGCAAAGACCCGCGCAACATCGAAGACATCTGGACTGTGCTCTATCGCGGCGGCTTCTACCGTGGCGGCGCGATCCACATGAGCGCCCTGGCCGGTATTGACCAGGCCTTGTGGGACATCAAGGGCAAGGCGCTGGGCGTATCGGTCAGCGATCTGTTGGGTGGTCAGGTGCGGGACAAGATTCGCGTGTATTCGTGGATCGGCGGTGACCGCCCGGCAGACACCGCGCGTGCGGCGAAAGAAGCGGTCGAGCGTGGTTTCACCGCGGTGAAAATGAATGGCACCGAAGAACTGCAATTCCTCGACACCTTCGACAAGGTCGACCAGGCCCTGGCCAACGTCGCTGCCGTGCGCGATGCCGTCGGCCCGAACGTCGGCATAGGCGTCGACTTCCATGGCCGGGTGCACAAGCCCATGGCCAAGGTGCTGATGAAGGAACTCGATTCGTACAAGCTGATGTTCATCGAAGAGCCGGTGCTGAGCGAAAACTACGAAGCGCTGAAAGAGCTGGCGCCGCTGACAAGTACGCCGATTGCCTTGGGTGAGCGGCTGTTCTCGCGCTGGGATTTCAAGCGTGTGCTCAGCGAAGGCTACGTCGACATCATCCAGCCCGATGCGTCCCATGCCGGCGGCATCACCGAAACCCGCAAGATCGCCAACATGGCCGAAGCCTACGACGTGGCACTGGCGCTGCATTGCCCGCTGGGTCCGATTGCCCTGGCGGCCTGCCTGCAACTGGATGCGGCCTGCTACAACGCATTCATCCAGGAACAGAGCCTGGGCATCCATTACAACGAGAGCAACGACCTGCTCGACTATGTCAAAGACCCACGGGTGTTCGACTACGACAAAGGCTTCGTAAAGATCCCGAACGGCCCGGGCCTGGGTATCGAGATCAACGAGGAATACGTGATCGAACGCGCCGCCATCGGCCACCGCTGGCGCAACCCGATCTGGCGCCATGCCGATGGCAGTTTTGCCGAGTGGTGAGTGATTTCTGATCCACCACCTATTCCTGTGGGAGCGAGCTTGCCCGCGATAGCGTCCTGTCAGTCACATCAATGCCGGATGTGCCGCCGTCATCGCGGGCAAGCCCGCTCCCACAGGGTTTAGTGGAAGTCTTCAAGAACGACCTCAATAACCATAAGAAGAGGCACCCCCCATGCAACCGCAAACCCTCACCGGGCAGGCGTCGTTGGTGACGCCCAGCCGCAAGCGTTTTTTCATCATGGTGCTGTTGTTCATCACCGTTGTGATCAACTACCTGGACCGCAGCAACCTGTCGATTGCCGCCCCGGCATTGACCAGTGACCTGGGCATCGACCCGATCCACGTCGGCCTGATCTTCTCCGCCTTCGGCTGGACCTACGCCGCCATGCAAATCCCCGGTGGCTGGCTGGTGGACCGCGTGCCGCCACGGATTCTGTACAGCGTCGCCTTGCTGCTGTGGTCGGTGGCCACAGTGA
This sequence comes from Pseudomonas sp. P1_F7, assembly GCF_056405655.1. Lineage (NCBI taxonomy): Bacteria > Pseudomonadati > Pseudomonadota > Gammaproteobacteria > Pseudomonadales > Pseudomonadaceae > Pseudomonas > Pseudomonas sp. P1_F7. Next base: position 283,955 of record NZ_JBFUBR010000004.1, on the reverse strand, counting down.
TGCTCGGTTTCGCCGCCAGCTTCATTGCGTTGTTCGTGCTGCGCATGGCGGTCGGTGCCCTGGAAGCGCCGGCCTATCCGATCAACAGCCGTGTGGTCACCACCTGGTTCCCCGAGCGCGAGCGCGCCACGGCCATCGGTTTCTACACCTCCGGGCAGTTCGTCGGCCTGGCCTTCCTGACGCCGGTGTTGGCGTGGCTTCAGCACGAATTCGGCTGGCACATGGTGTTCGTCACCACCGGTGCGGTGGGCATTCTGTGGGCGGTGATCTGGTACGCGGTGTATCGCGAGCCGCGGGATTTCAAAGGCGCCAATGACGCAGAGATTGATTTGATCCGCGAGGGCGGCGGGCTGGTGGATATCCAGGCCGAACAGGCCAGGGTCAAAGCCAAATTCAGCTGGACCGACCTGGGGATTGTCCTGACCAAGCGCAAACTCTGGGGCATCTACCTCGGGCAGTTCTGCCTCAACTCGACGCTGTGGTTCTTCCTGACCTGGTTCCCGACCTACCTGGTGAAGTACCGCGGCATGGACTTCATCAAGTCCGGCCTGTTGGCATCGCTGCCGTTTCTCGCCGCGTTTATTGGCGTGCTGTGTTCCGGTTTCTTCTCGGACTTTCTGATCCGTCGCGGCTGCACGGTGGGTTTCGCCCGCAAGTTGCCGATCATCAGCGGTTTGCTGATTTCCACCTCGATCATCGGCGCCAACTTCGTCGAGTCGACGCCGCTGGTGATTGCCTTCCTCGCGCTGGCGTTTTTCGGCAACGGCCTGGCTTCGATTACCTGGTCGCTGGTGTCGACCTTGGCTCCGGCGCGTTTGCTCGGGCTGACCGGCGGGGTATTCAATTTCATCGGTAACCTGTCGGCGATCGCCACGCCTATCGTGATCGGCTTCCTCGCGACGGGTGATTCCTTTGCCCCGGCGATCACCTACATCTCGGTGTTGGCATTGATTGGCGCACTGTCCTACATCTTGCTGGTGGGCAAGGTCGAGCGTATCAAGTTGTAGTCGTGGCACGCGGGCGACCATAATGCCGCCCGTTCACTCGCTCAACGGTAAAGGCTGGATATGCAGGAAGACGCCCCAAAAATCGCCAAGGACGCCGCGCCGACCGGCACCCAGACCCTGCTTCGCGGGTTGGGTGTGGTTCAGGCCGTGGCCAGCGGCGCCCGCGATCTCAAGGAAATCGCCCGGCTGATCGGCACCACGCGCAGCACCACACATCGCCTGGCCAGTTGCCTGGTGGACGAGCGTTATCTGCGGGTGGTGCCGCAAGTCGGTTATCTGTTGGGGCCCAAGCTGATCGAATTGGGCTTTCAGGCCCGTGAAGAACTGCCGTTGGTGACCCTGGCCGGGCCGTATCTGGATGAGTTGTCGGCGTTGACCGGCGACACCATTCACCTGGCGATTCGTGAAGGCGACGAAGTGCTGTACCTGCACAAGAATCCGGGGCGCAATGGTCCGGAAATGCGTTCGCGGGTCGGCCATCGCATGCCGTTGGCGCGCACCGGGATCGGCAAGGCGCTGATGCTCGATGATTCGCCGCAAGAGTGGCAGCGCCTGTACGAAGTCAGCCTGCCGGTGGGTGGGAAAAACCAGTTCTGGCCGCAGCACCCGGAGCAATCCTGGGAGCAGTTTCAGCAGCGCATGGTCGAGTATGTGGCCGGCGGTTATGCGTTCGACCTGGAAGACAACGAACCGTCGATCCGCTGTGTGGCCGCTCCGATCCGTGATGCCAGCAAGCGTATCGTCGCCGGCATCAGCATTGCCAGTACCGTGCCTTACATGCCGCTGGAAAAAATGGCCGAGCTGATTCCCCTGATCAAAGGGGTCACGACCCGGCTGTCGGCGGAGCTTGGCTTGAAGGTTTAGATTTTCAAGGTCGCCATGTCGATGACGAAGCGGTACTTCACGTCACCGGCGATCATGCGGGCGTAAGCCTCGTTGATCTGGCGGATGTCGAGCATCTCGATGTCGCAGGTGATGTTGTGCTCGGCGCAGAAATCCAGCACTTCCTGGGTTTCTGCGATGCCGCCGATCAGCGAGCCGGCGAGCACGCGACGCCCCAACACCAGCTTGGCGGCATGTACCGGTGGCTCCACCGGTTCGATCAACCCCACCAGGATATGTACGCCGTCGAATCGCAGCGTATCGAGGTAAGGGTTGAGGTCGTGCTGCACCGGAATGGTGTCGAGCAGGAAATCGAAGTGCCCGGCCGCAGCCTGCATCTGGGCGTCATCGGTGGACACGATCACATGGTCCGCGCCCTGACGACGAGCCTCTTCGGCCTTGCTCGCCGAACGGGTGAACAACGTCACCTCGGCGCCCATGGCCTTGGCGAACTTGATGCCCATGTGGCCCAGGCCGCCCATGCCGAGAATCCCGACTTTGTCACCGGCCTTCACGCCGTAGTGCTTGAGCGGTGAGTAGGTGGTGATGCCGGCGCACAGGATCGGCGCGGCGCTGGCCAGAGGCAGTTTTTCCGGGATACGCACCACAAAGTGTTCGCTGACCACGATGCTGTCGGAGTAGCCGCCCATGGTGTTGCTGCCATCCACGCGGTCCGGGGTAGCGTAGGTCATGGTCGGACCTTCGAGGCAGTATTGCTCGAGGTTGGCCTGGCAGGCTTCGCAGCTTCGGCAGGAATCGACCATGCAGCCGACACCGACCAGATCGCCGACTTTGTGTTGGGTGACATTCGCACCGACGGCGGTCACCTTGCCTACGATTTCGTGGCCAGGCATCAGCGGGTAAACAGCAATGCCCCACTCGTTGCGGGCCTGATGGATGTCGGAATGGCAGACGCCGCAGTAGAGAATCTCGATGGCAACGTCGTCCGGCCTTGGGCTGCGACGTTGGAATTTCACGGGGGCGAGGGGAGTGGTGGCGGACTGGGCGGCGTATCCGATGGCGGTGTACATGGTGAASCTCGCAAAAGCGCTGACGGGTGAGGTGGCGCATTTTGGGCGCCGAACCCTGTACCGGCCATGGCGATTCCTCCGGGTGTCATGCCTATTCCTCCGGCATCGGCCTTTGATTGATCGCAATGGTGATCAGACCTGCGATGATGCTTTCGTCCCTTTTTCCGTGACTTTTTTGTGAAGAGCTCCGATGTTGCTGACCCGTCATCTTGATGCCAATGCCACTCTGGTTTCGCTGATCGAGCCGCTGTCCACTCGCGACGGTTTCGTCCCGACCGCGTTGCCGGGCGTGCAGGTTCTGCGGGCCAGTTGCGATGTGGCTCGTGGACCGCAGATCTACGAGCCGAGCCTGGTGATCATTGCCCAGGGCGGCAAACTCGCGTACCTGGGGCCGCGCACCCTGGAATATGGGGCAGGGCACTACCTGATTCAGGCGCTGCCGGTGCCGTTCGAGTGCGAAACCTTTGCCGCGCCGGACGGGCCGATGCTCGGGGTGTCGGTTGCGATCGACCGGGTAATGCTGGGCGAGTTGGTGTTGGCGATGGGCCTGGCACCCGGGCGGCATATCCCGGCGCAAACGCCTGAGTCCATGACATCCGCGGTGCTCGATGACGCCATGCGCGGTTGTGTCGAACGACTGTTGCGCTGCCTGCACGATCCGCTGGAATGCCAGATCATGGGGCAAGCGCGTTTGCGCGAGTTGTTGTTCGTCGCCTTGCGCGGCCCGCAAGCCGATGTGTTGCGGGCGCTGGTGGAGCAGCAGGGGCAATTCGCCCGGATCGCGGCATCCCTCAGTCATCTGCATGCGCATTACACCGAACCGTTGAACGTCGAGACCCTGGCCAGTTGCGCGAACATGAGTGCGTCGACGTTTCACGAGCATTTCAAGCGCAGCACCTTGTTGTCGCCGGTGCAGTATCTGAAGCGATTGCGTTTGCTCAGGGCGCAGCAGTTGTTGTTGGGCGAGGGGCTGGGCGTGGCGCAGGTGGCGCATCGGGTGGGGTATCAGAGCACGTCGCAGTTCAGTCGCGAGTACAAGCGGTACTTCGAGCGTAATCCGGGAGATGAACGCGCAGCCTGATCCACCGCAAGTCCCCTGTGGGAGCGAGCTTGCTCCCACAGGGGACGGTGTTGTGGCTTGAATCGCACACAACAAAAAGGCCCCCATTTCGGGAGCCTTGATGTTCGCGGTTCGGCTTACATGTTCGGGTAAGTCGGGCCGCCAGCGCCTTCCGGCGCGACCCAGGTGATGTTCTGTGCAGGATCCTTGATGTCACAGGTCTTGCAGTGAACGCAGTTCTGGGCGTTGATCTGGAAGCGCTTCTCGCCGTCTTCCTTGGTGATCACTTCGTATACGCCGGCCGGGCAGTAACGCTGGGCAGGCTCATCGTACAGCGGCAGGTTCTTGCTGATCGGGATGCTCGGATCGGCCAGCTTCAGGTGGCAAGGCTGTTCTTCTTCGTGGTTGGTACCGGAGATGAACACCGAGCTGAGTTTGTCGAAGCTGATCTTGCCGTCCGGTTTCGGGTAGTCGATCTTCTTGCAGTCGGCCGCCAGTTTCAGGCAAGCGTAATCCGGCTTGGTGTCGTGCAGGGTGAACGGCAGTTTACCGCCGAAGATGTTCTGGTCGAGCCAGTTGAAACCGCCACCGACGATGGCGCCGAACTTGTGGATCGCCGGGCCGAAGTTGCGGCTGGCGAACAGTTCTTCATAGAGCCAGCTGTTCTTGAACGCGTCGACGTAAGTGGTCAGCTCTTCGGTGCCATCCTTCTCGGCGAACAGGGCTTCAGCCACGGATTCAGCGGCAAGCATGCCGGACTTCATCGCGGTGTGGCTGCCTTTGATCTTGGCGAAGTTCAGGGTGCCGAGGTCGCAACCGATCAGCGCGCCGCCCTTGAAGACCATTTTCGGCAGCGAGTTCAGGCCGCCCTTGCAGATGGCGCGGGCGCCGTAGCTGATGCGCTTGCCGCCTTCCAGGTACTGAGCAAGCACCGGGTGATGCTTGAGGCGCTGGAACTCGTCGAACGGCGACAGGTAGGTGTTGCTGTAGGACAGGTCGACGATCAGGCCAACCACTACCTGGTTGTTTTCCAGGTGATAGAGGAACGAACCACCGGTGTTCTCGGTGCCCATGATGTCCATCGGCCAACCGGCGGTGTGGACCACCAGGCCAGGCTGGTGCTTGGCCGGGTCGACTTCCCAGATTTCCTTGAGGCCGATGCCGTAGTGCTGGGCATCAGCGTCAGTGTCCAGGTTGAAACGCTTGATCAGCTGCTTGCCGATGTGGCCACGGCAACCTTCGGCGAACAGCGTGTACTTGCCACGCAGTTCCATGCCCGGGGTGTACAGGCCTTCCTTCGGGTTACCTTCGCGGTCGACGCCCAGGTCACCGGTGATGATCCCGCGCACCACGCCGTTTTCGTCGATCAGCGCTTCCTGAGCAGCGAAGCCCGGGTAGATTTCCACGCCCAGGTTCTCGGCCTGCTGGGCCAGCCAGCGGCACAGGTTGCCCAGGGAGATGATGTAGTTGCCTTCGTTGTGCATGGTCTTGGGCACAAAGAAGTCTGGAACTTTCTGCGCGCTTTCAGCGTTCTTCAGAACGAAGATGTCGTCGCGGGTGACGGGGGTGTTCAGCGGCGCGCCGAGTTCTTTCCAGTCCGGGAACAGTTCGTTCAGGGCGCGTGGTTCGAACACGGCACCGGACAGAATGTGAGCACCGACTTCGGAGCCTTTTTCGACCACGCAGACGCTGATTTCCTTACCGGCTTCGGCGGCCTTCTGCTTCAAGCGGCAGGCGGCGGAAAGACCAGCGGGGCCGGCACCGACGATGACAACGTCGAATTCCATGTATTCGCGTTCCACAGGTTATCTCCTACTCAAGGCTCAACAGTTTTTTTTCTAATTTGGAGGTTGGGTGTCGCATCCATGAATCCCAGCGCAACGCCGGGAGCGGACAATCGATTGACCACCTTTCTCTTTGGGTGGCGCATTATATCTACACCACTCTCAGCGTCCAATACAAACGTTTGTTTGAATTGGCTCAAAGCCAGAGAAATCAAAGTCACGCGCCTTATGAACGGCCATTTTGGCGTATTGACCGGAATAGGCGTTCCGGTCAAGATACGGGCGGTTTTGCGCTCGCCGTAGGCTGACTGTTGGTTTCAAGAGCACCTCTAAAGACAGGGCGATGGCAGTAGAGAGTGATGCGCTGCGCGGGTTTGATGCACAGTTTACACGCCGCGATGTTGAATGACTCGTCAGTCACCACTGACGAACGGTCATCCAGATCATGAGCGATGGTCACTTGACACGTTTGCCGGCGTTTTTGGAGGTGCCCTTGCGCCCGATGAGCATCAACCGCCAGGTTCGCCTAGGCGATTTTCTTTTCACCGGAGAGTAACGAGGAATCCATGAAGGTTCTTGTAGCTGTCAAACGCGTTGTGGATTACAACGTCAAGGTTCGCGTCAAGGCGGACAATTCCGGCGTCGATCTTGCCAACGTCAAGATGTCGATGAACCCGTTCTGCGAAATCGCCGTGGAAGAAGCCGTACGCCTGAAAGAGAAGGGTGTTGCGACTGAAATCGTCGTCGTCTCCGTAGGCCCGTCCACCGCTCAAGAGCAACTGCGCACTGCGCTGGCTCTGGGTGCCGACCGTGCCATTCTCGTCGAGTCCGCCGAAGACCTGACTTCCCTGGCCGTTGCCAAGCTGTTGAAAGCTGTTGTCGACAAGGAACAGCCTCAGCTGGTGATCCTTGGTAAACAGGCCATCGACAGCGACAACAACCAGACTGGCCAGATGCTTGCTGCATTGAGCGGTTATGGTCAGGGCACGTTCGCTTCGAAAGTCGAAATCAGCGGCGACAGCGTTGCTGTCACCCGTGAAGTCGACGGCGGCGCGCAGACGGTTTCCCTGAAATTGCCGGCCATCGTCACCACCGACCTGCGTTTGAACGAGCCGCGTTATGCGTCTCTGCCAAACATCATGAAAGCCAAGAAGAAGCCTCTCGAAGTGCTGACTCCGGATGCTTTGGGCGTTTCCACCGCCTCCACCAACAAGACCGTGAAAGTCGAAGCGCCAGCTGCACGCAGCGCGGGTATCAAGGTCAAGTCGGTGGCTGAACTGGTCGAGAAACTGAAAAACGAAGCGAAGGTAATCTAAATGACTATCTTGGTTATTGCTGAACACGACAACAAAGTGCTGGCTCCGGCCACGCTGAACACCGTTGCTGCTGCCGCCAAAATCGGTGGCGACATCCACGTTCTGGTCGCTGGCCAGGGCGCTGGCGCCGTGGCTGAAGCCGCTGCGAAAGTGGCTGGCGTGGCTAAAGTGCTGGTAGCCGATAACGCTGCCTACGCTCACCAGTTGCCGGAGAACGTTGCTCCGCTGGTCGCAGAGCTGGGCAAGGGCTACAGCCACATCCTGGCTGCCGCTACCTCCAACGGCAAAAACATCCTGCCGCGCGTTGCTGCTGCACTGGACGTTGACCAGATCTCCGAGATCATCTCGGTCGAAAGCGCTGACACCTTCAAGCGTCCGATCTACGCCGGTAACGCCATCGCTACCGTTCAATCGAACGCTGCGGTCAAAGTGATCACCGTGCGTGCCACCGGTTTCGACCCGGTAGCTGCTGAAGGTGGTTCGGCTGCCGTTGAAGCCGTTGGTGCTGCTCACGACGCTGGCATCTCCAGCTTCGTTGGCGAAGAGCTGGCCAAGTCCGATCGTCCGGAACTGACCGCTGCCAAGATCGTCGTTTCCGGCGGGCGCGGCATGCAGAACGGCGACAACTTCAAACACCTGTACGCCCTGGCCGACAAGCTGGGCGCTGCCGTCGGTGCTTCCCGCGCCGCGGTTGACGCAGGTTTTGTTCCGAACGACATGCAGGTCGGTCAGACCGGCAAGATCGTTGCGCCACAGCTGTACATCGCCGTCGGTATCTCCGGCGCGATCCAGCACCTGGCCGGCATGAAAGACTCCAAAGTGATCGTTGCGATCAACAAGGACGAAGAAGCGCCGATCTTCCAGGTGGCCGATTACGGCCTGGTGGCGGACCTGTTCGAAGCCATCCCTGAGCTGGAGAAGCTGGTCTAATCCGGCTGCTTCACTTATAAAGAGCCCGGCCTTTTGGTCGGGCTTTTTTTTGCTCTTCTGTAGGAGCGAGCTTGCTCGCGAAGGACGTTAACGATGACGCGTTGATCCTGGATAAACGCGGTGCCTTTGAATCCATCGCGAGCAAGCTCGCTCCTACAGGGGGGGCATAATCGGGTATGAGTGGAGTGTGAAGCCATGGATCTGCGCTGTGTGTGGAGCTTGCTGGGATTGGCGTTATTGCCGACGCTGACGGTCGCCGCAGGTAAATGCGAACGCCTGGTGGTCACCGGCAGCCCGGACGCGCCGCCGTACCTGTGGCAAGACCCGCAGAATCCCAAGCACCTGATCGGTGCCAGTGCCGATTTGCTGCAGCAAGTGGCGGGGGAGTTGGGGCTCAAGGTCGAACTGCTTTATGCCGGCAAACGCGCCCAGGCCCTGGACGAAGTGCGTAGCGGGCGCATGGACATGCTGGCGGACGCGACGTTGACCGTCAGTGAGCTGGAAACCCTGGATTACATCCATCCACCGGTGCTGGAAAACGACTATCTGGTCTGGACTCGCAAGGACTCGACACTGGTCTACAACGAAGCACAAGACCTGCACGGCCATCCCGGTGCCGTGTCGGAAAAGGCCCGATTGACCCCGCAATTCAGCACCTTTGCCGGACAGCAACTGACCCTCACGCGCACGTCCAACCTGACCCAGGCCTTTCAGAAACTGCTGTTGGGAGAGGTCGAGTTTGTGCTGGCAGGACGTTACTCGGGCATGGCGACCGCACAGACACTGGGCATGGCCGGTGATTTGGTCGCTCGCTCGCAACCGGTTGACAAGCCTGGCCTGTACCTGGCGATTTCCCATGACTCGGCCTGCAACGATCCGTGGTTGCGCGGACAGTTGGCCAAAAAGATGACAGAATTGCCTGCGTCCGGACTGACGGAAGCCGTGCTGATGCGCAATATCGAGCGTTGGAAGGCACAACGCTCACAACCGCAGCAACCCTCGCAACAACCCGTCAGTGCCCCAAAACAGTAGGGATATTTAGTGAGTATTCGACCTCTTTTTGCTGCCGTGGCCTTTGTGGTCCTGGCGGGTTGTGCAACCGATCCTGCGCCGAATGAACAGATTCGCTTGACCGAACAGGCACTCGAACAGGCCAAGGCCGTGGGCGCCACCGCCGACGATGTGCCGGAAATGAAACTGGCCGAAGACAAGTACAACCGCGCCAAGGGCAACATGACTGACCAATCCTTCAAAAACGCACGCATGCGGGCCGAACAGGCCGAACTCGATGCGCGTCTGGCTGAAGCCAAGGTGTTGACGGCCAAGAGCGAGGAACAGTTGAACGTGCTGAACACCCGCATCGCCCGCCTGCACAAGCAACTGGGAGATGCCGAATGAGCCTCAAGAGCAAAGCCCTCGGCGGTTTGATCCTGGCAGGCTGCGCGAGCCTGTCTGGTTGCGCCAGTCAGCACAGCGAAACCGCGTTGCAGCAGGCCGGTGCCGACTTTCAGAAGGTCAAGGAAGACTCCAATGTGCTGCGAATCGCCCCCAAGGATGTGATTCGCGCCGGAGAGTCCCTGGCCCGTGCCGATCGCCTGTCCAGCTATTGGGGCAGTGGTTCGGACGTGGTGCATTACGCCTACCTGAGCCAGCGCTACAGCGCCATTGCTCGGGAACACACCAATCAGGTGCTCAACGAAGAGCAGGCGGCGAAGCTCGAACTGGAGCGGCAGCGTCTGCAACTGGCACTGCGTGAATCCAAACTGTTCAGCGTGCAGCAGCAAGGCAAATGGCTCGAGGAGCAGATCCTGGCATTGACGACCAGCCAGACCGACCGCGGGCTGGTGATGACATTGGGCGACATGCTGTTCGACACGGGCGAAGCGGAGCTGAAACCGTCGGCCAACCGTGTGGTGTTGAAGATCGTGCAGTTCCTGCAACTCAACCCCAAGCGTGTGGTGCGGATCGAAGGTTATACGGACAGTACCGGGGGCAAGCAGGAAAACCTCAAGCTGTCCCGCGACCGCGCGCAATCGGTGGCTGACGTGCTGATGGACCTGGGGATTGACGACAAGCGCATCCAGGTCGAGGGTTATGGCGACGAGTATCCGGTGGACGCGAATGCGTCGGAACGGGGCCGAGCGCAGAATCGTCGGGTGGAAATTGTGTTTTCCGACGAAAAGGGCCAGCTCGGCGCAGCCCGGTAGGAGCTGGCGGAGCCTGCGATCTTTTGATCTTGCTCTTGATACTCAATCGGGCCTGGAAAGATCGCAGCCTCGTTTCACTCGACAGCTCCTGCAGCCCGGCATGCCATGCAGCGCCGGGTTTTTTTATGTCCGCCGATTACCGCACAAAACAGTACAGATTTTGCTGACACTGCACTGTACGGTCGACTATTGTGGCAACTGTCCCCGTACACTTCTAAACTGTTCCGGTATTGTTTCACACAAGAATAAAATGCCCGTGAAATCGAGTGCTGCGTCATGACCAATCTTTTGCTCTATCAACGTATTGCTCAACAACTGGCCGAAGACATCCGCCGTGGGGTCTATCAGCCGGGAGAGCGCGTGCCTTCGGTGCGCAAGATGAGCTCGCAGCTCAATGTCAGCCATGCGACGGTGTTGCAGGCGTATGCCAATCTCGAGGATCAGGGGCTGATCCGCGCCCGGCCGCAGTCGGGTTACTACGTGCACCAGACGCCGGCACTCACCGCGCCGACGCCGGACATCGCCCGGGTCGAGCGCCCCGGCCTGGTCACCCGCAGCAGCATCATTCAACAAGTTCTGGTCGAATCCCGTCGTGAAGGTGTCTTCCCGCTGGGTGCTGCGGTGCCGAGTGTCGACTATTTGCCGGTGCGGGCACTGCATCAGCAATTGGCCAAAGTCACCCGTTTCCATAGCCCGCGGGCCTTCAGTTACATGTTCAGCCCCGGTTTCGAGCCGTTGCGCCGACAGGTGGCGATCCGCATGCGCGATGCAGGCGTGGTGGTTGATCCGTCGGAAGTGGTGATCACCCACGGCTGCGTCGATGCGCTGCAGATGTCCTTGCGCGTGCTGACCCGTCCCGGCGATCTGATCGCCGCCGAATCACCGACCTATTACGGGTTGCTGCAACTGGCCGATCTGTTGGGCCTCAAGGTCATTGAGATCCCCAGCGATCCGGCCACGGGCATGAGCCTGGAAGCCCTGCAACTGGCGGCCAACCAATGGTCGATCAAGGCGTTGGTGCTGACCACCCGACTGAGTAATCCATTGGGCGGTACCATGCCCGAAGAGCGGCAGAAACAATTGCTGCGCCTGGCGTCGGACTTCGATATCCAGATTGTCGAAGACGATATCTACGGTGAGCTGATGTTCGAGCAGGGGCGCACCAAGTCCCTAAAGGCCTACGATCGGCTGGATCGGGTGATCTATTGTTCGAGCTTCTCCAAGACCTTGTCGCCTGGCGTGCGAATCGGCTGGATGATTGCCGGCAAGTATCAGCAGGAAATCCAGCGCTTGCAGACTTTCAGTACGCATTCTGCGTGCAGCGTCACCCAGATGGGTATCGCCGCTTACCTGGAAAATGGCGGGTATGACCGGCATTTGCGCTTCATCCGTCAGGAATACCGGAAAAACCTCAGTGCCTTCCAGCTGGCCGTGCAGCAGTATTTCCCGGAAGGCACGCAGATGACCCGGCCTACCGGCGGCTTCATTCTGTGGGTCAGTCTGCCGGGGCGGGTCAACACGCAAGAGTTGCACGTGCGGGCATTGCAGCAGGGCATCAGTATTGCGCCGGGACTGATCTTCAGTAATACCGAGCAATTCAATCACTGCATTCGCCTCAATTGCGGCATCCCGTGGAATCGTGAAGCCGAGCGTGCGTTGATGACCCTGGGCATGCTGGCCACCCAACTCTGCCAGGAGATGGCTGGCGGTTTGTAACAGGCTGCGACTGTGCTTGTCATGTGGGCTGCAACAGGGGAGCATATGCACCTCTGCCGTTTGCACCCACCGTTGGAAACATGAAACCGACTTTTCCTGCCGCCTGGCTTTGGCTCTGCCTGTTTGCGAGTATTCAGCCGGCATCCGTCGTTGCCGCTACCGAGCAAGATCAGCAGACCACTGGCAGTTTCCACATCGCGCCGACAAAACCCGAACCTGTGAAAAAAACTTCGCCGGCCAGGAAATCGGCGACGCCCGTGAAAAAGCATCCGCCTATTGCCTCCAAATCGAAACCGGCCAGTGAGGTGGTAAAGACCGAGCTTCCATCCGCCAAGTTGGACTTGAGCCTGCCCAAGGATATGGTTCAAGAGCTGAAGCCGGTCGGAACGGTGCCGTTAACCAGGCGCGAACAGTTGTTACCCCAGATGTTCGGTGACAAAAGCGGCAGCAGCCCGTTCCAGCTCAACGGCCGCCTGCTCAGCAATGAAATGCAGCTGCAACTGCGAAATGAAGAACGCCGCGAGGTCGAAGGCGCGGCACTGGATTTCGAGTTCAAGCAGTAACCTCACCAGGATCCGCGAACCGCAGACCAGACGCTTTGTCGGAGACTGGTCGGTCATGTTCGTTTGCATTGAAAAACCCGCTCGCAGGTAATTTAAAACAACTGTTTTAGCGGGTACTCTGTGCCCCGTCCTTTAACACATTGTTCGTCGCGAGGAGCTTGTCGTCATGAAATGCCGTGAGGGCTGTGGCGCTTGTTGCATTGCCCCTTCCATCAGTTCACCGATTCCCGGTATGCCCAACGGCAAAGCCGCGGGGGAGCGTTGCCTGCAACTTTCCTCCGATAACCTGTGCCGTATTTTCGGCCAGCCAGAACGGCCGGCGGTGTGTTCTGCCTTCGAGGCCGACCCGGAGGTCCGATCACCTCCGAAAAACCTGAAGGTGATCGGAGGTGCAAGCCCAACGAACGTAACTTCAACAATAAGGAATAAGACTATGGGTTCGCTGCATCGTATGGCTGTGCTGTGTGGTTTGACGGTTGTGCTGGCTACCTCGACGGCCCAGGCCGAAGACTGGAAAGTCAAAAAAGACGAAGACGGCATCAAGATCTCCCTGAGTGAAGTGGCCGGCTCCGACTACAAGGCCTACCAGGGCGTCACGCTGATGAAAACCACCATAGCCAAGCTGCGTGCGTTGCAGGAAGACGTGCCCGGAGCCTGCGCCTGGATTCACGAATGCAAAACCCAGAAGCTGCTCAAGCACGAAGGTGACCAGAGCTGGACCTACACTCAGTTCAACACGCCGTGGCCGGTTACTCCGCGTGATTCGGTGCTGCACGTCACCACCATCGAAGGCGCCGATGGCAGCCTGACCCGCAAGCTCGAAGGCGTACCGAAATACATTCCTGAAGAAAAAGGCTTCGTCCGGGTCGCCAAGGTCGACGGTTTCTGGAAGTTCGTACCCAAGGGCGACCAGGTCGAAGTGACCTATCAGGTGCACACCGAACCGGGTGGCAGCGTGCCGTCGATGGTGGCCAACAAGTTCGTGGTGGATGCCCCGTTCAATACCTTGAAAGCCCTCAAGGAGCGCGCCGAGAAGTAACTTTATCGCTCTTTTGAGGTGACTTCGTAACGCCCCGACTCGATCGGGGCGTTTGCGTTTTTGACCGGTGCGCAGGCTTTAAATTGTTTCCGGATATGCGTTGCACGAAATTTTCACCCACTCTCCAAGACAATTCGCCGGCTCTCCCGTAACGCGCTGCGTATTGCTGAATGCAGGATGAAACAGTCGGAATGAGGGTAGTTATCAATGGCAATGCTGCCGTTGATCGTGCAACATTTGCGCACCGCGCAAACCCCCGGGCCTGGTACGGGCCGAAAAGAGGGCAAGGCGCAGCTGTATTTTTGAAACTTCAACTTCCAATGGGTCCTAAAACGACATGGCAATCCCGGACGCCCTGAATCAGCAGCGAGCTTCTAGTCGCCTGCTGCAACCGACCGTCAAATCGCATCTGGCCTACACGCTGTTGTGTGCCCTGGTCATGATGGTCATGTTCAGCCTGCTGCGCGTCGCGCTGCTGGTTTACAACCGCTCGATGATCCTCGACACACCGGCCTCGACCTTCCTCGAGGCATTCGCAAACGGTCTGCGTTTCGACCTGCGTCTGGTGGTCTATCTCAGTATTCCGTTGCTGTTGGCATTGTTCAGCGCCCGGGCCATGGCCGCACGCGGGCTGTTCCGTCTCTGGCTGACGATCGCCTCCAGCATTGCGCTGTTCCTGGGCTTGATGGAGATGGACTTCTATCGTGAGTTCCACCAGCGCCTCAACGGCCTGGTCTTCCAGTACGTCAAGGAAGATCCGAAAACCGTGATGAGCATGCTTTGGTACGGTTTCCCGGTGGTCCGTTACCTGCTGGCATGGGCCGTGGGCACCTGGATCCTGAGCTTGGCATTCAAGGGCGCCGATCGTGCGACCCGTCCCCGTGGCCCGTTCAGTGGCGGCAGCATCGGCACGCGCCAGGTTGCGCCGTGGTACGCGCGTATCGCTGTGTTTGTGGTGTGCCTGCTTGTTTGCGTGGTCGCCGCGCGTGGCACTCTGCGTCAAGGCCCGCCGCTACGTTGGGGCGACGTCTATACCACCGACTCGAATTTCGCCAACCAGTTGGGCCTCAACGGCACGCTGTCGCTGGTTGCCGCAGCCAAGAGCCGGATGTCCGAAGATCGCGACAATATCTGGAAGGCGACCCTGCCACAGCCACAAGCCCAGCAAGTGGTGCGTGACATGCTGGTGACGCCGGCCGACAAACTGGTGGATGCCGACACCGCAGCGGTACGTCGCGATTACACCCCGCCAGCCGACAAGACCCTGCCGATCAAGAACGTCGTTGTGATCCTGATGGAAAGCATGGCCGGCCACTCGGTCGGTGCGCTGGGTGGACCAGGCAACATCACGCCGTACCTCGACAAACTGTCGAAGGAAGGCTTGCTGTTCGACCGCTTCTTCTCCAACGGTACCCATACCCACCAGGGTATGTTCGCCACCATGGCCTGCTTCCCGAACCTGCCGGGCTTCGAATACCTGATGCAGACCCCGGAAGGCAGCCACAAGCTGTCCGGTTTGCCGCAGTTGCTCAGCACCCGTGACTTCGACGACGTGTATGTCTACAACGGCGATTTCGCCTGGGACAACCAGTCGGGTTTCTTCAGCAACCAGGGCATGACCAACTTCATCGGCCGTAACGATTTCGTGAATCCGGTGTTCTCTGATCCGACCTGGGGCGTGTCCGACCAGGACATGTTCGACCGTGGCCTGGTCGAGCTCAAGGCACGGGAAAACGGCAAGCCGTTCTATGCCTTGCTGCAAACCCTGTCCAACCACACGCCTTACGCCTTGCCGACGCCATTGCCGGTCGAGCGCGTGACCGATCGTGGCAGCCTGAACGAACACCTGACCGCCATGCGTTACGCGGACTGGGCACTGGGCCAGTTCTTTGAAAAAGCCCGCAAGGAGCCGTACTTCAAGGAAACCCTGTTTGTCATCGTTGGCGACCACGGTTTTGGTAACGAACAGCAGATCACCGAAATGGACCTGGGCCGCTTCAACGTGCCGATGCTGATGATTGCGCCGGGCATCCAGGAAAAGTTCGGCCAGCGTGACCACACCGTGGGCACTCAGATCGACATCGTGCCGACCATCATGGGCCGCATCGGTGGCGAAGTGCGTCATCAGTGCTGGGGACGCGACCTGCTCAACCTGCCGGAAGGCGACGCCGGTGTTGGTGTGATCAAGCCGTCGGGCAGCGAGCAGACCACGGCCATCCTCACCGCAGACCAGATTCTGGTCCTGCCGAAGGACAAGGACATGGCGCCGAAGTTGTATCAGTATGAATTGGGTGCCAACCCTCACGCCGAAGTCATTCCTGATGCGCCGCGTACCGCCGAGTTGAAACTCAAGCTCGAAGCGTTCCTGCAAACAGCGACCAAGAGCCTGCTGGACAACACCGCTGGTGTAGTTGATGGCAAGCCGGACTAAGTTGTGACGCAATAGAAAAGAGGCTCTTCAAGAGCCTCTTTTTTTTGCTTGGCGGATTTTTATATTCGGCCGAGCAAGAGCAGGATCAACAGCACCACCAATACGACGCCGAAGATTCCGGACGGGCCATAACCCCAACTTCTGGAGTGGGGGAAGACCGGCAAACCACCGATCAGTAACAGGATCAGAATGATGATTAGTATTGTGCCCATGTCTGTTTCCTTGTCGAAAATGCAGTGGATTGACCATGCCAATCAAGGTCAACGGGAA
Source organism: Pseudomonas sp. P1_F7 (assembly GCF_056405655.1). Lineage (NCBI taxonomy): Bacteria > Pseudomonadati > Pseudomonadota > Gammaproteobacteria > Pseudomonadales > Pseudomonadaceae > Pseudomonas > Pseudomonas sp. P1_F7. The sequence continues at coordinate 267,719 of NZ_JBFUBR010000004.1, read as the reverse complement.
TGAAGTAAATTCGCGCTGCTTAAAAATTCAGACTCTTGCGCTTGCAGGAAAATTCCAGGTTTTTTTCAAGTATTTCGAACGGGTCTTTATCTTTTTTTGTTGCATTAGTTACTTCAGGCGCTCCCGCGGTTTGCTCGGGCCATTCAGCAATCTGATGGAGCGTGGATCGGAGAATTTCCTTCGCTACACTCGATGCATCTTCCGAGAACAACAAGGCTGTTTGCTATGCAAAATCGCATGATGATCACTGGTGCAGGCTCTGGTCTGGGTCGCGAAATCGCGCTGCGCTGGGCGCGTGAAGGCTGGCAACTGGCCTTGTCGGACGTCAGCGAGCCCGGCTTGCAGGAAACCCTGAAGCTGGTCCGCGAAGCCGGTGGCGACGGTTTCATCCAGCGCTGCGATGTGCGCGACTACAGCCAGTTGACGGCGTTCGCCCAGGCCTGCGAAGTCAAACTCGGCGGCATCGACGTCATCGTTAATAACGCGGGTGTAGCGTCTGGCGGGTTCTTCAGTGAGTTGTCCCTGGAGGACTGGGACTGGCAGATCGCGATCAACCTGATGGGCGTGGTCAAGGGCTGCAAGGCTTTCCTGCCGCTGCTGGAAAAAAGCAAAGGCAAGATCATCAACATCGCGTCCATGGCCGCGCTGATGCAAGGCCCGGCGATGAGCAACTACAACGTGGCCAAGGCGGGCGTGGTGGCGTTGTCCGAAAGCCTGCTGATCGAGTTGGCGCATCAGGAAGTCGGCGTGCATGTGGTGTGTCCGTCGTTCTTCCAGACCAACCTGCTGGACTCCTTCCGCGGTCCGACCCCGGCCATGAAAGCCCAGGTCGGCAAGTTGCTGGAAAGCTCGCCGATCAGCGCTGCCGACATCGCCGACTACATCTATCAGCAGGTCGCCGCCGGCGAGTTCATGATCCTGCCCCACGAACAGGGCCGCATGGCCTGGGCGATCAAGCAGAAGAACCCGCAATTGCTCTACAACGAAATGACCGTCATGGCCGACAAAATGCGCGCCAAGGCCAGGCAATCGGCAAGCTGATCTTGCCCGCAGGCGACGCTGTGGTTAGGGTGGCCGCCATCGGCCATCCTCGCGAGACACTTGCATGCTCAATTACCTGTGGTTTTTTCTCGCAGCGCTGTTCGAAATTGCCGGTTGCTTCGCCTTCTGGATGTGGCTGCGCCAGGGTAAAAGCATGTGGTGGGTGGTGCCGGCGCTCCTTAGCCTGACTCTGTTCGCCCTGCTGCTGACCCGTATCGAAGCCACCTACGCCGGCCGCGCCTACGCCGCTTACGGTGGCATCTACATCATTGCGTCAATCGGCTGGCTGGCCGTGGTCGAGCGGATTCGTCCGCTGGGTTCGGACTGGCTTGGCGTGGCGCTGTGTGTGATCGGCGCGAGCATCATCCTGTTCGGGCCACGATTCTCCGCGTCCTGACAGATCGACCCTACAATCAACCGGCCTGTCAGACCTTTCCGTAAGCGTGGTGCGTCATGGCTGTCAGTCCGGTCTGGTTTGCTGTCGGAGCATTGTAGGCGTACCGCGGGCCGGGCATCTTCAAGGGCCAGTAACCCCTGAAGGACACTCCTCATGCTCGTACTCACTCGCGTTGTGGGCGAAACCATTTCCATCGGTGAAAACATTTCCGTGCGCGTTCTCGCGATCAACGGAAGCAACATTCGCTTTGGCGTCGAAGCGCCTCAGGACGTCAATGTGCACCGCTCGGAAATCTACGAGCGCATCCAGAAAAAACCGGTGAAAACCAAGGGACGCTGAAGGCCTCAGTCAAACAGGTGCTTGGGCACGTCGTGCTTGAGCATCAGTTGGCATTGCTCGCTTTCCGGGTCGAAGACAATCAGTGCCTGCCCCTTGGTCAAGGCCTGGCGCACGCGCAGTACGCGGGTTTCCAGTGGCGTGTCGTCACCATTGTCCGTGCCGTCGCGGGTCACGAAATCCTCGATCAGGCGGGTGAGGGTGTCGACTTGAAGTTGGTCGTGGGGGATCAGCATAGGCACCTCGGTTGGATCAATGGCGCGATGCTACGGCGAATGACCGGTATCGGCTAGCCTGGGATTTGATCTCGCCTGCTCTGATGCCATCGCGAGCAAGCTCGCTCCCACAGGGTTCAGTGGCGAACCGGGTAATTGTGTTCACCACCGATCAACTGTGGGAGCGAGCTTGCTCGCGATGGCGATCTCTCCAGCAACAAAAAAACCGGATCAGTTCTCCGACCGCTGCCCCACCAGACTGTCCACCGACGGCACCCGCGTATCGCTTTCCATCTGGGTGTCGTGTTCGAGTTGATGGCTGAAGCGGTCCAGTGAGCCCGTGGCCGGTTGTGCATCGCTGGCAAACACCGGCGGGCTGAGGATGTACGCACTGAGCAGACGGCTCAGGGCGGCGAGGCTGTCGATGTGGGTACGCTCATAACCGTGGGTGGCGTCGCAGCCGAAGGCGAGCAGGGCGGTGCGAATGTCGTGGCCGGCGGTCACCGCTGAATGGGCGTCGCTGAAGTAGTAGCGGAACAGGTCGCGGCGTGCCGGCAACTCGTTGTCGCTGGCCAGGCGCAGGAGATGGCGCGACAGGTGATAGTCATACGGTCCGCCGGAATCCTGCATGGCGATGCTCACCGCGTGCTCGCTGGAGTGTTGGCCGGGCGCGACCGGTGCGATGTCGATGCCGACGAATTCACTGACGTCCCAGGGCAACGCCGCCGCCGCGCCGCTGCCGGTTTCCTCGGTGATGGTGAACAGCGGATGGCAGTCGATCATCAGGTCTTCGCCACTGTCGACGATGGCTTTGAGCGCCGCCAGCAGTGCGGCCACCCCGGCCTTGTCATCGAGGTGGCGGGCGCTGATGTGGCCGCTTTCGGTGAACTCCGGCAACGGGTCGAAGGCGACGAAATCGCCGACGCTGATGCCCAGCGACTCGCAGTCGGCACGGGTGGCGCAGTAGGCGTCCAGGCGCAACTCGATGTGATCCCAACTGATCGGCATTTCATCCACGGCGGTATTGAACGCGTGCCCGGACGCCATCAGCGGCAAGACGCTGCCGCGGATCACGCCGTTGTCGGTGAACAGGCTGACCCGGCTGCCTTCGGCAAAGCGGCTGGACCAGCAGCCGACCGGCGCGAGGGTCAGGCGGCCGTTGTCTTTCACCGCGCGCACCGCGGCGCCGATGGTGTCCAGGTGGGCGGAGACGGCGCGGTCGGGGCTGTTTTTCCTGCCCTTGAGCGTGGCGCGGATGGTGCCGCGACGGGTCAGTTCGAAGGGAATACCCAGTTCTTCAAGGCGTTCGGCGACGTAGCGGACGATGGTGTCGGTGAACCCGGTGGGGCTGGGAATGGCGAGCATTTCCAGCAGGACTTTTTGCAGGTAACCGAGGTCCGGTTCAGGGATTTTGCTGGTCATGGAAACTCCTGATGAGTTATCGCCTGTACGGCCGCCATCGTCGGAACGCCGCCCGGAGCAAGCTCGCTCCTACAGGGGAATGCGATCAAATGTGGGAGCGGGCTTGCCCGCGATGGCGTCAGTGCTGGCACCGCATAACTAAGAGACCACCGGCTGACTATGCGGAAACAACAAATCCACAAACCGCTCCGCCGTGGGCTGCGGTTCGTGGTTGGCCAGCCCGGCCCGTTCATTGGCTTCGATAAATACATAGTCCGGCTGATCAGCGGCGGACACCATCAGGTCGAGGCCGACCATGGGAATGTCCAGGACCCGGGCCGCGCGGATGGCGGCGTCCACCAGCGTCGGGTGCAGGATCGCCGTGACGTCTTCAAGCACGCCGCCGGTATGAAGGTTCGCCGTGCGTCGTACGAACAGATGCTCGCCGGCCGGCAGAATACTGTTGTAGTCATAACCGGCGGCCTGCAGCGTGCGTTGGGTTTCATGGTCCAGGGGGATTTTGCTTTCGCCAGCTGTGGCCGTCTGACGTCTGCGACTTTGGGCTTCGATCAGCGCGCCAACGGAGTGCTGGCCGTCGCCCACCACCTCGGCCGGCCGGCGAATGGCGGCCGCGACCACTTCAAAACCGATCACCAGGATGCGCAGGTCGAGGCCTTGGTGGAAGCTTTCCAGCAGCACGCGGCTGTCAAATTGGCGGGCGGCCTCGATGGCGTGCAGCACCTCTTCGATGGTCTGCAAGTCGACCGCCACGCCCTGGCCCTGTTCACCGTCCAGCGGTTTGACCACCACTCGTCGGTGCTCATCGAGGAACGCCAGATTGTCATCGGCGTTACCAACCAGTTGCTGCGCCGGCAGGTTCAAGCCGGCAGCCTTGAGCACTTTGTGGGTCAGGCTTTTGTCCTGGCACAGGCTCATGCTGATGGCGCTGGTCAGGTCGCTCAGGGACTCACGGCAACGTACCCGGCGCCCGCCATGGCTGAGGGTGAACATCCCGGCGTCGGCGTCATCGACTTGCACGTCGATGCCGCGACGGTGAGCTTCCTCGACAATGATCCGCGCGTACGGGTTGAACGCGGCTTCCGGGCCGGGTCCGAGAAACAGCGGCTGATTGATGCCGTTCTTGCGCTTGATGGCGAAGGTCGACAGGTTGCGAAAACCGAGTTTGGCGTAAAGGCTTTTCGCCTGGCGGTTGTCGTGCAGCACCGACAGGTCGAGGCAGGCGAGCCCGCGACTCATGAAGTGTTCGATCAAATGCCGCACCAGCACTTCACCGACACCCGGCCGCGCACAATGCGGGTCGACCGCCAGGCACCACAGGCTGCAGCCGTGTTCCGGATCGTTGAAGGCTTTTTCATGATTGAGGCCCATGACACTGCCGATGACCGCGCCGCTGTCCTCGTCTTCGGCCAGCCAGTACACCGGGCCGCCCAAGTGACGCGGAGTGAGCAGGGTGGCGTCGATCGGCAGCATGCCGCGGGCCTGATACAGATGATTGATCGCCTGCCAGTCGGCATCGCTCTGCGCGCGTCGAATACGGAAACCGCGAAACACCCGGGTCGCCTGGCGGTAATCGCTGAACCACAGGCGCAAGGTGTCGGACGGATCCAGGAACAGCTGCGTCGGCTCCAGCCCCAGCACTTGCTGAGGCGCGGCGACGTACAGGGCAATGTCCCGCTCGCCGGGCTGCTCGTTGAGCAACTCGCCGGCGAGGCTCGCGGCATCGGCAAAGGTGTGGCCGATCAGCAAGCGGCCCCAGCCGCAGTGCACGGCAATCGGCGCCCCGCCGAGTTCACTGCCATCCTCGGCCAGACGTGCCTGCAAGCGTTCGTAGGAAGGCGACTGGCCGCGCAACAGGCGTTGGCTGATAGCCGTGGCGTGAGGTTTCATCGGTCAGATTCCTTGTTCGCTGAGCCACAGGTTGAGGGCCGCCAGTTGCCATAGCTTCGAGCCGCGCAACGGCGTCAATTGACCTTGTGGATCGGTCAGCAGGCGGTCGAGCATCGCGGGGTTGAACAGGCCGCGATCCTGGCTGGGATCGAGCAGCAACTCGCGCACCCAGTCCAGCGTATCGCCCTGCAAATGCTTGAGGCCCGGCACCGGGAAGTAACCTTTCTTGCGGTCGATCACTTCACTGGGAATCACTTGTCGCGCGGCTTCTTTCAAGACTTGCTTGCCGCCGTCCGGCAGTTTGAAACGCCCCGGAATTCGTGCCGACAGCTCCACCAGGCGGTAGTCGAGAAACGGCGTGCGCGCTTCCAGGCCCCAGGCCATGGTCATGTTGTCGACGCGTTTGACCGGGTCGTCCACCAGCATCACCGTGCTGTCCAGACGCAAGGCCTTGTCCACCGCCGCATCGGCACCGGGCTGAGCGAAATGGGCTTTGACGAAGTCACCGGCGGCGTCATACGCAGTCAGCCATTTCGGTTGCACGGTGGCGGCGTAGTCGTCGTAGCTGCGGTCGAAAAACGCTTCGCGGTATGCGGCATACGGATCACTCGCGCCGTCCACTTGCGGATACCAGTGGTAACCGGCGAACAGTTCATCGGCACCCTGGCCGCTCTGGACGACTTTGCAGTGTTTGGCCACCTCCCGGGACAACAGGTAGAAGGCGATGCAGTCATGGCTGACCATCGGTTCGCTCATGGCGCGGAACGCGGCGGGCAGCTGTTCGATGATTTCCTTTTCGTCGATGCGCAGTTGATGGTGCTGCGTGCCGTAGTGTCGGGCGATCAGGTCCGAATACTGGAACTCGTCCCCACGCTCGCCGCCGGCATCCTGGAAGCCGATGGAGAAGGTCGACAGATTGTCCACGCCGACTTCCCGCAACAGGCCCACCAGCAGGCTTGAATCGACACCACCGGACAGCAGCACGCCAACATCCACCGCCGCACGCTGACGAATCGCTACCGCTTCGCGGGTGCTGTCGAGCACACGGTCGCGCCAGTCTTCGAGGGTCAGTTTTTTCTCATCGTCGTGTGGGCCGTAGGGCAGGGCCCACCAGGTTTTCTGTTCGGTGCGGCCATCGGCCTCGATGCGCATCCAGGTGGCCGGCGGCAGTTTTTCAATGCCCGCCAGCAAGGTGCGCGGTGCCGGGACCACGGCGTGGAAATTAAGATAGTGATTGAGCGCCACAGGATCGAGGATCGGGTTGATGTCGCCGCCCTTGAGCAACGCCGGCAGCGCCGAGGCGAAGCGCAGGCGCTGGCCGGTGCGCGACAGGTACAGCGGTTTCACGCCGAGACGGTCGCGGGCGATGAACAGGCGTTGGGCATCGCGCTCCCAAACGGCAAAGGCAAACATGCCGTTGAGTTTTGGCAGCAAGGCTTCGCCCCAGGCGTGATAGCCCTTGAGCAGCACTTCGGTGTCGCCACCGGAATAGAAGGCGTAACCCAGGCTTTCAAGCTCGGCGCGCAGTTCCGGAAAGTTGTAGATCGCCCCGTTGAAGGCCAGGGACAAGCCCAGTTGCGGATCGATCATCGGCTGCGCCGAGCCGTCCGACAGGTCCATGATTTTCAGGCGCCGATGGCCCAGGGCAACCGGCCCCTGGCTATGAAATCCCCAGGCGTCGGGGCCGCGGGGGGCCAGGTGATGGGTGATTCGTTCAATGGCTGCAAGGTCTGCAGGTTGTTGATCAAAACGTAACTCGCCAGCTAATCCGCACATAAATTCCTTACCGGTTTTTCCGTTGGGGAGGGTCGATCGATACCGCGCCGCAACGGCGGGTACTCAGAAAGTGACCCTCCTCGGTAAGGGGAGTTTTAGATCGATGAGTTATATGCGCGACAAATCACGGCCGAATCGCCCCGCGAGGGCGACTTCGGCTGCTGTATCGACTACTTGCCCCGGATCAGGCGTCGCAGGGCAAACCGGTTGGGGTGACAGGCTTCGGCCACGCTTCTGGGCAACGGCAGCGGTTCGTTGTCCAGCCAGGCTGCCAGCAGTTCTCCGGACAACGGCGCGGTGATCAGGCCGCGCGAGCCGTGACCGCTGTTGATGTACAAACCGTCAAGCCACGGGCATTCGACGTCCGGCACCTGCCGGGCGTCTTTGCCCAGCGCCGCATACGCCTGAGTGAACGCCTGGGTGTCGGCTAACGGGCCGACGATTGGCAGGTAGTCGGGGCTGGTGCAGCGAAATGCAGCGCGACCCTGGAGGTTCTCCGGGTCGAGGCGTTCGATCTCCAGCCGCTCGACCAGATCGTGGGAAATCTCTTCGAGCATGGCCAGGTTGCCCAGGTGTTCTGCCGTGGTCGGCGCCAGGTCATCGCTCTTGAAATCGAAACTGGCCCCCAGGGTGTGTTCGCCCAAACGGGCAGGGGCGACATAGCCTTCAGCGCACACCACGGTGCTCAGGGCCTGGCTTTGCGGGGTTTGCGCCAGGCGGGTGATTTGTCCGCGAATGCGCTTGAGCGGCAACTCGGCGCTCTCGGGGAAACGCTGGATTTCCGCCGCACCGGCGAGCACCACCACGGGGGCGCTGGCAAGCAAACGCTCACCGTCCCAGGCTTGCCAACGGCCCTCGACCTTGCGCAGTTCCAGCGCATCGTGATGGGTGAGCAATTGAATCTGTGGATGCGAAGCCTGCCACTGGCACAGCGCTGGTGGGTGAACCCAGCCGCCTTCGGGATAGAACAGCCCCCCCTGTGCCAGCCCGATACCTGCCACGGCCTGTGCCTCGGGTTGATCCAGCAGGTGCAGCAAGTCCGCTGGAAACGCCGCGGCCAATTGCGCCTGGCGTTCGGCTTCCTTGGCATTGAAGGCCAGTTGCAACACGCCGCAATCGTCCCAGTCGCGACCCCGTTGCAAGTGTTCGAGCAGGCGTCGGGTGTAACCGAACCCGCTGACGATCATTTGCGACAGCGCCGTGCCATGGGCGGATAACTTCAGGTAGAGCACGCCCTGCGGGTTGCCCGAGGCTTCCCGGGCGATGTCGTCGTGGCGCTCCAGCAAAGTCACTTGCCAGCCCCGCGCAGCGAGACTGGCGGCGCTGGCACAACCGGCCAGCCCTGCGCCGATTACCAGCGCCCGGCGTTCGCCGCTCGGCGGTGCCGGTCGGGCAAACCAGGGTTTGTCGGGCGCCGGGGCGGGCACGTCCTGGGGCCAGCCGAGGAACTCGCCGCGCAGGATTTCCCATTTATGGCCGATACCGGGGGTGCGTTTCATCTTGAAGCCGGCGGCGTTGAGCAGTCGCCGCACCCAACCGGTGCTGGTGAAGGTGCTGATGGAAGCACCGGGGGCGGCCAGGCGTGCGAGCTCGGCAAACAGCTCGGCGGTCCACATGTCGGGGTTTTTCGCCGGAGCGAAACCGTCGAGGAACCAGGCGTCGATTCGGGCATCGAGTTGCGGCAGTTGCTCCAGTGCATCGCCGATCAGCAGCGTCAGGGTCACGCGGCCGTGGTCCAGCGTCAGGCGCTGAAAGCCCTGATGGATGGCCACGTATTGCTCAAGCAGTTGATCGGCAAACACCTTGAGTTCCGGCCACAGCGCCAGGGCCCGTTGCAAGTCGTCGGGGCTCAGCGGGTACTTCTCGACGCTGACAAAATGCAGCCGCGCACCGGCCGCGGCGTGTTGCTCGAACACCTGCCAGGCACACAGAAAATTCAGCCCGGTGCCGAACCCCGTTTCACCGATGACCAGCCGCCCGCCCTCGGGCAAGGCCGCAAAGCGTTCGGCCAAGCGGTTCTGCTCGATAAAGACATAGCGGGTTTCATCCAGCCCTGACTGATCGGAGAAATACACGTCGTCGAACACTCGCGAATACGGGCGACCTTGGCCGTCCCAGTCGAGTTGGGCGTGAGGCAATACAGGTTTCATGGCAGGCTCGGCAACGGCAAGGCCGCCATTCTAGCCGATCGACGGCGCGGTGCTTGATCCGTGGCAAGGTATGCATTGGCCGAGACCGGGAAAATCTCTGCTGGCCTTCAGTTCAATCCGCTAGTCTTGCTCAATCTGGAAGGGAGCCGCTCATGTTTGAATCCGCCGAAATCGATCACGCCATCGACAAAGACACCTATGACGCCGAAGTCCCGGCCCTGCGCGAAGCGTTGCTCGAAGCGCAATTCGAATTGCAGCAGCAACGCCGCTTTCCGGTGATCATTTTGATCAATGGCATCGAAGGTGCGGGCAAGGGCGAGACGATCAAGTTGCTCAACGAGTGGATGGACCCGCGCCTGATCGAGGTTCGCACGTTCGATCAGCAAACCGACGAAGAGCTGGCGCGGCCGCCGGCCTGGCGGTACTGGCGGATGCTGCCGGCAAAGGGCCGCATGGGGATTTTCTTCGGCAACTGGTACAGCCAGATGTTGCAGGGACGGGTCCATGGCGAGTTCAAGGATCCGCGACTGGACCAGGCGATCAATGCCGCCGAGCGCCTGGAAAAGATGCTGTGCGATGAAGGTGCGCTGATCTTCAAGTTCTGGTTTCACCTCTCCAGGAAGCAAATGAAGGCACGCCTCAAGGCGTTGGCCGACGACCCGCTGCACAGCTGGCGCATCAGCCCGCTGGACTGGCAACAGTCGCAAACCTACGACAGGTTCGTGAAGTATGGTGAGCGGGTGCTGCGCCGCACCAGCCGCGACTATGCACCCTGGCATGTGATCGCCGGGGCGGATGCACATTATCGGAGTCTGGCTGTGGGGCGGATTCTGCTGGAAGGGCTGCACGGCGCATTGCAGCGGCCGACGATCCACCCTGAAAAGGTCAGCGCCGCGCCAGTGTTCCCCAGTGTCGATCAAGTGAACCTGCTCGACAGCCTGGACCTGACCCTGCACCTGGACAAGGATGATTACGAAGAACAGCTGATCACCGAGCAGGCGCGGTTTTCCGGGTTGATGCGTGACAAACGCATGCGCCGCCATTCGCTGGTGGCGGTGTTCGAGGGCAACGACGCGGCAGGCAAGGGCGGGGCGATCCGCCGGGTAGCGGCAGCGCTTGATCCGCGCCAGTACAGCATCGTGCCGATTGCCGCGCCCACCGAAGAAGAACGGGCGCAACCGTATCTGTGGCGCTTCTGGCGGCACCTTCCGGCCCGGGGCAAGTTCACCGTGTTTGACCGCTCCTGGTATGGCCGGGTGTTGGTGGAGCGCATCGAAGGTTTTTGCAGCCCGGCAGACTGGTTGCGCGCTTACAGCGAGATCAACGATTTCGAGGAACAGGTTACCGATGCAGGTGTGATCGTGGTGAAGTTCTGGCTGTCCATCGACAAACAGACGCAACTGGAGCGCTTTGAGGAGCGCGAAAAGATTCCTTTCAAACGCTTCAAGATCACCGAAGACGATTGGCGCAACCGTGAAAAATGGGATGACTATCGCGCGGCGGTCGGCGACATGGTCGACCGTACCAGCACCGAAATTGCGCCATGGACCCTGGTGGAAGCCAACGACAAGCGCTGGGCTCGGGTCAAAGTCTTGCGCACCATCAATCGGGCACTGGAGGAGGCTTTCGAAAAATCCGACCGGCATGAGAACAAGAAGCGTAAGGACAAGGATTGAAGCGATGGTTACGCATACGCGAGGTGAATGATTGTCGCGGTCGGTGAAGAGCTGGACTTATGCTCGGTCCACTCTCAACCGATAACAACAATGAGGTATGTCATGCGTGAAGTGGTGATCGTCGACAGCGTGCGGACCGGCCTGGCTAAATCCTTTCGCGGTAAATTCAACATGACCCGCCCGGACGACATGGCGGCACACTGTGTCGATGCGCTGTTGGCGCGCTCCGGTATCGATCCGGCGAGCGTCGAGGACTGCATCGTCGGCGCCGGCTCCAACGAAGGCGCCCAGGGTTTCAATATCGGTCGCAACGTCGCGGTGTTGTCGCGTCTGGGCATCGGTACCGCCGGCATGACCCTCAATCGGTTCTGTTCCTCGGGCTTGCAGGCGATCGCTATCGCCGCCAACCAGATCGCTTCGGGTTGCAGCGATATCATCGTCGCCGGCGGCGTCGAATCCATCAGCCTGACCATGAAAAGTGTCAATACCGACAACCTGATCAACCCGCTGCTCAAGGAACAGGTGCCGGGCATCTACTTCCCGATGGGCCAGACTGCTGAAATCGTTGCGCGTCGGTACAACGTCAGTCGCCAAGAGCAGGATTTGTACTCCCTGCAAAGCCAGCAGCGTACCGCAGAGGCTCAGGCCGCCGGGCTGTTCGCTGATGAAATCGTGCCGATGGCGGTGAAGTACCGCGTCGAAGACAAGGCCACCGGTCAAGCACAGATCCTCGACGGTGTCGTTGATCGTGATGACTGCAACCGCCCGGATACCACCCTGGAAAGCCTGGCCGGGTTGAAACCGGTGTTCGCCGAAGATGGCTCGGTCACGGCCGGCAACTCGTCGCAGCTGTCGGACGGCGCGTCCATGACCTTGGTGATGAGCCTGGAAAAAGCGCTGGAACTGGGGCTCAAGCCGAAAGCGTTCTTCCGCGGTTTTACCGTGGCCGGTTGCGCGCCGGACGAGATGGGCATCGGCCCGGTGTTTTCGGTACCGAAACTGCTCAAGGCCAAAGGCTTGCGGATTGACGACATCGACCTGTGGGAACTCAACGAAGCGTTCGCCTCGCAGTGCCTGTATGCGCGTAATCGCCTTGAAATCGATAACGACAAGTACAACGTCAATGGCGGTTCGATCTCCATTGGCCACCCGTTCGGCATGACCGGCTCGCGCCAGGTCGGGCATCTCGTTCGTGAATTGCAGCGACGCAATCTGCGTTACGGCATCGTCACCATGTGCGTGGGTGGCGGGATGGGGGCAACCGGGCTGTTTGAAGCGGTGCGGTAAGCCTCGATATTTCTCGTTGTCAGTAAGATAGCCATCGCGAGCAAGCTCGCTCCCACAGTGTTCCGCTGCGATCACTAATCTTGTGTACGCCACAAAACCTGTGGGAGCGAGCTTGCTCGCGATGGGCGCGCCACGGTATTGCGACCCGCACAGTTTCATTCGCGGCCAGACCGAAACTGTGCCTGTGTACGCCACCGCTGCAGGCCTAGAATGACGACTCCTGTCAGTTGGCGTTGGGGTTCACATGCACATTTCATCGGGTCGCTGGGGTTACGGTCTGTTCCTGGCCTTATTGACCGCGTTGCTGTGGGGAATCCTGCCGATCAAGCTCAAGCAGGTATTGCTGGTGATGGACCCGGTGACGGTGACCTGGTTTCGCCTGATGGTGTCCGGCGGCTGCCTGTTCATTTACCTGGCGGCCACCAGGCGTCTGCCCAGCCGCAAAGTGCTCGGTCCTCGTGGCAGCTGGCTGGTGCTGATGGCGGTGCTCGGCCTGGTCGGCAACTATGTGTTGTATCTGATGGGCCTGAACCTGCTCAGCCCCGGCACCGCGCAACTGGTGGTGCAGATGGGCCCGATCATGCTGCTGATCGCCAGTCTGTTTGTGTTCAAGGAACGTTTCAGCCTGGGGCAGGGGATTGGTCTGCTGGTGCTGCTGATCGGCTTTGCGCTGTTTTTCAACCAGCGCTTGAGTGAGCTGCTCACGTCGCTGACCGACTACACCGCCGGCGTGCTGCTGGTGCTGTTGGCGTCCACGGTCTGGACCTTCTATGCCCTGGGGCAGAAGCAATTGCTGACGGTGTGGAATTCGCTGCAGGTGATGATGGTGATCTACCTGTTTTGCGCGCTGCTGTTAACGCCTTGGGTGCATCCGCTCGAAGCGTTGCAATTGAACCCGTTGCAAGGTTGGTTGCTGCTGGCCTGCTGCCTCAACACCCTGATTGCCTATGGCGCGTTTGCCGAGGCCCTGGCCCATTGGGAAGCCTCCCGGGTCAGCGCGACGCTGGCCATCACGCCGCTGGTGACCTTTGCCGCGGTTGCCATGGCGGCATGGTTGTGGCCCGACTATGTGCATGCCGAGACGATCAATGGTTTGGGTTATGGCGGTGCGGTGCTGGTGGTGCTGGGGTCGGCGCTGGTGGCGTTGGGGCCTTCGCTGATTGCCGGGCTCAAGGCAAGGAAGATGCGGGTGGCCTGAAGATCAAAAGATCGCAGCCTGCGGCAGCTCCTACATGTAAACGCGTATTCCCGTAGGAGCTGCCGCAGGCTGCGATCTTTTCGCTTCACTGCAAATCTCAGCCCTTGGCCCCAGCCTCCAGCATGTTCTCCGGCCTTACCCACGCATCGAACTCTTCGTCAGTCAGATACCCGAGCTGCAAAGCAGCCTCACGCAAGGTCAGCCCTTCGCTGTAGGCCTTCTTGGCGATCTCCGCCGATTTGTCATAGCCAATGTGCAGGTTGAGCGCCGTCACCAGCATCAGGCCACGCTCCAGGTGTTCAGCCATTTTTTCCGCATCCGGCTCCAAACCGGCCACGCAATGCTGCTGGAAGTTGCTGCAGCCATCACCCAGCAAACGGATCGATTGCAGCAGGTTGTGGATGATCACCGGCTTGAACACGTTCAGCTGCAAGTGGCCCTGACTGGCTGCAAAGCCGATGGCGACGTCGTTGCCCAGCACCTGGCAGGCCAGCATCGACAGCGCTTCGCACTGGGTCGGGTTGACCTTGCCCGGCATGATCGAACTCCCCGGTTCATTGGCCGGCAGCTTGACTTCGGCAAAGCCGGCGCGCGGACCGGAACCCAGCAGGCGCAGATCGTTGGCGATTTTCATCAGCGTCACGGCGAGGGTTTTCAGCGCGCCGGACAGCGTGGTCAGCGGCTCATGACCGGCCAGTGCGGCGAACTTGTTCGGCGCGGTGATAAACGGCAACCCGGAGAGGGCGGCCAATTCTGCGGCGATGGCCTCACCGAAGCCGTGGGGTGAATTGAGCCCGGTGCCGACGGCCGTTCCGCCCTGGGCCAGTTCGCAGACCGCGGGCAGTGCGCTGCGGATCGCTCGCTCGGCGTAATCGAGTTGCGCGATGAAGGCCGAGATTTCCTGGCCGAAGCTGATCGGTGTCGCATCCATCATGTGGGTTCGGCCAGTCTTGACCAGCTTCATATGGCGGGCGGCCAGCTCGGCCAGCCCGCCGGACAGTTCGCTGATCGCCGGCAGCAAGTGCTGTTGCACCGCCTGGACGGCTGCGATGTGCATGGCGGTGGGGAAACAGTCGTTGGAGCTCTGGGAGCGATTGACGTGATCGTTGGGGTGTACCGGGGACTTGCCGCCACGGGGGTTGCCGGCCAGTTCATTGGCGCGACCGGCGATCACTTCGTTGACGTTCATGTTGCTCTGGGTGCCGCTGCCGGTTTGCCAGACCACCAGCGGAAACTGGTCGTCGTGGTTGCCGGCGAGCACTTCGTCGGCTGCCTGCTCGATCAGGCGGGCGATATCGGCGGGTACGTCGCCGTTGCGATCATTGACCCGTGCCGCGGCTTTCTTGATCAGCGCCAGAGCATGCAACACAGCCAGCGGCATGCGTTCGTTGCCGATGGCGAAGTTGATCAGGGAGCGTTGCGTCTGAGCGCCCCAATAGGCTTCATCCGGGACTTCAACCTGGCCGAGGCTGTCGGTTTCGATACGGCTCATCTTGCTCACTCCTGTAGGTCCGATTGCGCAGTTTAGGCCGTGATCGACGGCCGTGGTTCCATCAGTCTGAATTTGACCATTCAACCCCTCTAAATCAGGTGCGACAAGGCTTGGGGTTGAGCGACACACTTTTTTAGGCGCAGAATGGACGCCCTTGGGGTTTTACCTCGCCAGCTAGAAAAGGAAACTCGATGACTCGTCTTCGTGCCATCTGTACCGCCGTTGCTTTGGTCTGCGCCAGCGGCCAGGTTCTTGCCGACACCGCCAGCCATAACGCCAGTGCCGAGGCTTTCCTGACCATGGCGCACGCTGACAAACTGGGCACCCCGGTGTACATGCAAGTACAGCAGATGTTTGCCCAGCGTTTCGAACAGACCAAAGCCCCTGAGTCGAAAAAAGCCGTGCTGGAAACCTACCAGGCCAAGGCCAACGCCGCTCTGGACCAGGCCATTGGCTGGAACAAGCTGAAACCGGACATGGTCAAGCTCTACACCACCAACTTCACCGAATCCGAGCTCAAGGACCTGGTTGCGTTCTACCAGTCGCCACTGGGCAAGAAAGTCCTGGAAAAAATGCCTCAGCTGACTCAACAATCGGCCCAGATGACCCAGGCCAAGCTGGAAAGCGCGGTGCCGGTGGTCAACAAACTGTTGGCTGACATGACCGCCGAGCTGACGCCGAAAGACGCGGCCGCTCCAGCCAAGAAAAAGCCTTAAGCGGAGTTCGGTATGACCATGCAACAACGCATCGAATCGACGTTGGGCCTGCTTCAGCCCGAGCATCTGCAAGTGCTGGATGAAAGCCACATGCACAGCCGCGGGCTGCAAACCCATTTCAAGGCTGTGGTGGTCAGTACGCAGTTCGAAGGCCTGAACCGGGTCAAGCGCCACCAGAAGGTCTACGGCACGCTCGGCGAGCTGATGGGCGAGTTCCATGCGTTGGCGCTGCATACCTACACGCCAGAGGAATGGGCACAGATCGACGCGGCTCCGGCTTCGCCAACCTGTGCCGGCGGCAGCAAGCACTAAACAGCGGTTTTTTGTTAGAATGCCCAACGCGCCGCTCACTCGGCGCGTTTTTTTTCGCATCCGGTTCACCCCTTACGAGGGTAGCCACCTGGAGATTTACCCATGACACAACAGATTGTCGTGGCGGCACTGTATAAGTTCGTCACCCTGGAAGATTACGTCGCCCTGCGCGAGCCCCTGCTGCAAGCGATGGTCGACAACGGCATCAAAGGCACCCTGCTGATTGCCGAAGAAGGCATCAACGGCACCGTGTCCGGCAGCCGCGAAGGTATCGACGGGCTTATGGCCTGGCTCAAGAACGACCCGCGCATGGATGACATCGACCATAAAGAGTCGTACTGCGACGAGCAGCCGTTCTACCGCACCAAAGTCAAACTCAAGAAAGAAATCGTCACCCTCGGCGTGGAAGGCGTGGACCCGAACAAAAAGGTCGGCACCTACGTTGATCCGCAGGACTGGAACGCGCTGATCAGCGACCCGCAAGTGCTGTTGATCGACACCCGTAACGATTACGAAGTCTCGATCGGTACCTTCGAAGGCGCCATCGACCCGAAAACCACCAGTTTTCGCGAATTTCCCGACTACATCAAAGCCAACTTCGACCCGGCCGTGCACAAGAAGGTCGCGATGTTCTGCACCGGCGGTATCCGTTGCGAGAAGGCATCGAGCTACATGCTCAGCGAAGGTTTCGATGAGGTCTACCACCTCAAGGGCGGCATCCTGAAGTACCTCGAAGAGGTGCCGCAGGAAGAAACCAGGTGGCAGGGCGACTGCTTCGTGTTCGATAACCGCGTGACCGTTCGTCACGACCTGAGCGAAGGTGACTACGATCAATGTCATGCCTGCCGCACGCCAGTCAGCGTCGAAGACCGCGCGTCCGAGCATTATGTGGCCGGCATCAGTTGCCCGCATTGCTGGGATAAGCTGAGTGAGAAGACCCGTCGCAGCGCGATCGACCGGCAGAAGCAGATCGAACTGGCCAAGGCTCGTAACCAGCCTCACCCGATCGGCTTCAACTACAAGCAAGCATCTTCCGAGGCCTGAACCATGTCTGCGCGCCTGCTCTATGTGATGGACCCGATGTGTTCCTGGTGCTGGGGGTTTGCCCCGGTGGCCAACGCACTGGTCGAGCAGGCGCAAGCCGCGGGTGTGGATGTGCACTTGATCGTGGGTGGTTTGCGCACCGGTAGCGGTGCGGCGCTGGAGCCGACCACCCGACGCTACATCCTTGAACACTGGCAGGCGGTCACCGAGGCCACCGGCCAGCCCTTCAAGTTCGAGGGCGCATTACCCGATGGCTTTGTCTACGACACCGAGCCTGCCTGCCGGGCACTGGTGACGGCGCGCGGACTGGCGCCGGATTGC
Organism: Pseudomonas sp. P1_F7; assembly: GCF_056405655.1. Taxonomy (NCBI): domain Bacteria; kingdom Pseudomonadati; phylum Pseudomonadota; class Gammaproteobacteria; order Pseudomonadales; family Pseudomonadaceae; genus Pseudomonas; species Pseudomonas sp. P1_F7. The sequence continues at coordinate 250,449 of NZ_JBFUBR010000004.1, read as the reverse complement.
GCCTGGAAGCTGCTCGGGTTGATCCAGCGTGCGTTTTATGTCGAAGGCCGGGACGTCACCCGCGCCAGTGTGCTGGTGGAACTGGCCGAGCAGGCCGGCGTGCCGCGCATCGAGTTCGCCGCCGCTTTCGACCGTGCCGACATGCACACTGCGACTGAAGCCGATTTCACCTGGGTCCAGGACCTGGGCATTGCCGGTTTCCCCACTCTGTTGGCCGAGCGTAACGGCCAACTGGCGTTGTTGACCAATGGCTATCAGCCGTTGAGCGAGTTGTCCGCGCTGCTCGGCCGCTGGCTGGAGCGTGCTGCCTGTGCATGACCTGCCTGATGATGTCGCACCCGCTAAACGTGTCGACCGTCTGAGCTGGGCGGAAATCCGTCGCCTGGCCCTGCATCACAAGAAATCCCTGTGGATCGCCAACGGTGTGGCCGTGCTGGCGACCTTATGCAGCGTGCCGATTCCCTTGCTCCTGCCGTTGCTGGTGGACGAAGTGCTGCTGGGCCACGGCGATGCCGCGCTGAAGATCATGAACCACGCGCTGCCCGAAGGCTGGCAGAAAGCCGCAGGCTACATCGGCCTGATGCTGCTGGTGACCCTGACCCTGCGGTGCGCGGCGTTGATGTTCAACGTGGTGCAGGCGAAATTGTTCGCCGGGCTGGCCAAGGACATCGTCTATCGCATTCGCATACGCCTGATCGAACGGCTCAAGCGTATCTCGCTGGGTGAATACGAAAGCCTGGGCAGCGGCACAGTGACCACGCATCTGGTCACCGACCTGGACACACTGGACAAGTTCGTCGGTGAAACCCTCAGCCGTTTCCTCGTGGCCATGCTTACCCTGGTCGGCACAGCGGGCATTCTGATGTGGATGCACTGGAAGCTGGCATTGCTGATTCTGCTGTTCAACCCGCTGGTGATCTACGCCACGGTGCAGTTGGGCAAGCGGGTCAAGCACCTGAAGAAGCTCGAGAACGACAGCACTTCACGCTTTACCCAGGCGCTGACCGAAACGCTGGATGCGATCCAGGAAGTTCGCGCCGGCAACCGCCAGGGGTTTTTCCTCGGTCGCTTGGGGCAGCGCGCCCGGGACGTGCGTGACTATGCGGTGAATTCGCAATGGAAAACCGATGCGTCGAACCGGGCCAGCGGTTTGCTGTTTCAGTTCGGCATCGATATTTTCCGGGCAGCGGCGATGCTCACGGTGTTGTTCTCAGACCTGTCCATCGGCCAGATGCTCGCGGTGTTCAGCTACCTGTGGTTCATGATCGGTCCGGTCGAACAGTTGCTGAATCTGCAATATGCCTACTACGCTGCCGGCGGTGCGCTGTCGCGGATCAATGAGCTGCTGTCCCGAGCCGATGAGCCTGAATACCCTGGTGGGGTCGACCCGTTCATGGGGCGCGAGACGGTCGGGCTGGAAGTACAAGGGCTGAGCTTCGGTTACGGCGATGAACTGGTCCTGAACCAGATGAACCTGTCCATCGCCCCCGGCGAAAAGGTCGCGATCGTCGGCGCCAGTGGCGGCGGCAAGAGCACGCTGGTGCAACTGCTGCTGGGCTTGTACACGCCGTTGGCCGGAACCATTCGCTTCGGCGGTTCGACCCAGCAAGAGATCGGCCTGGAAACCGTGCGGGAAAATGTTGCCGTGGTCCTGCAGCATCCGGCGCTGTTCAACGACACCATTCGGGCCAATCTGACCATGGGCCGTGAGCGCAGTGACGAGGCTTGCTGGCAGGCACTGGAAATCGCCCAGTTGCACGGCACGGTCCGGGATTTGCCCAATGGCCTGGACAGCATCGTCGGGCGCTCAGGCGTGCGTTTGTCCGGTGGGCAGCGCCAACGCCTGGCCATCGCCCGGATGGTGCTGGCGGAGCCCAAAGTGGTGATCCTCGACGAAGCCACCTCCGCGCTGGATGCCGCCACCGAATACAACCTGCACCAGGCACTGGCGCGGTTTCTGAGCAACCGCACCACGTTGATCATTGCCCACCGCCTTTCGGCGGTAAAACAGGCTGACCGCGTGCTGGTGTTCGACGGCGGGCAAATTGCCGAGGACGGCGACCACCAGCAACTGATCGCCGAGGGTGGGTTATACGCCAAGCTGTATGGGCATTTGCAGCAGCACTGACCAGCAAGCAATTACCTCCAGATCACCTCCAGTGCATTGGCGCTGCCGTCATAGCCGAACTGCTTCATCACGACCGAGCACGAGTCGCACGGTGCCAGGGTGGTGGCGATCGTGATGGAGTCCAGGTCCCTGGGGTCCGGGTATTTGCCTCGGATGACACTGATGAGTTTGCTCTCGGTGTCCAGCGAGGTGGGACGAGACGTGAGTGCAGGCGTGTAGGTTTCAATGTTGTCGATAGTGTGCGGGATCGCTTGCAACTTGCCTTGGGGCGATACCTCAAGTGCGGTCTGCGGGAAGCGGACTTTATGATCGATATTGAAGTAGCTGGTGCTGCCGACTTTGACCTCATTCGTATGTCTGTTTTGGGCAAACAATGGCAGGAAACCAGTATCACCCTGGTTGCCGGAAACGCTGACATACACCTCGTGCCCCCCGGCCTTGGTCTTGATTTCGGCGAACGCGATGTTCCGGGGGTTGTGCAGGGGACGTCGTGTTTTCCGGCTGATGAGGCGTTGCAGTTGCATCATCGTGTCATCGATTTTTAATGCCTTGGGCCCCGCCTGCGTCGACGATGCGACGGTGATGACCTCTTTTCCGAACAGGTTGTTGAAAATTTCCGCAGTCGTTTCACGGGCATTGTCGGGGGCAGCCTTGGACAGCGACCAGGTTGCAGCACCGTCGGAGGAAGACCGAATGATCATTCGTGTGGAGTGATCGAACAAAGCCGCTTCGCCCGGGCTGGTATCAACCTTGAGCCATTTGAGTGTTTCGGGCGGATTGGCATGGCCGCCGATCGGGATCGCAATGTCATCCATTGCTTTCAATGCTCGCTCTACCGACACCTGGCCATGGATTCTGACCATGTTGTTGGCATTCAGAGAGCCGGTGTACACCACCAATAGCTCGTTTTTCAGTTCATCGGGAAGGGTGCCGGCTTTCTTGAACGTCAGGATGTCGTGCACGCTTTGTCCAGGTGCGCGCTCGGCAACGTAAAAGTCCCCGGCGTTCAACCGCGTGAAAACGTAGTGTTTTGAGCCGTCTGCTGCTTCGACAATGATGCTGCCGACGTGGAAGTTATCGACGAGCTCCTGCCCCGGAACGTGGACACTGACCATGACCCGCCCATAAATACCTTTTTGAAACTCCATCGTGCCCTGTAGGGTTGAGTGCGTGCGAAGCGCGCTCACTCGCATCGCAGCCCTGTTGGTAGCAGGCAGATAACTTATGTCGCCGAACCAGGGCGCCCAACCCTTGGCAGTATCAAAACTGCCGATGTCAGGTGTGGGGGCAGGGTCGCGAAGGACATAGCTGGTTTTACACAGCGCGGAACCGGGCATGCGACGGATTCTGCAAGGAGCCGCCTTGTAGCTGTCCTCCAGGTCCATCAGGTCGGCGCGTCGTAACACATCGTCCTTCAGTCGGTAAGGCTGGTCGTCAATGAAGAGCGTCGTCCGGCCATCGACTTCAAGCACTTCACGTACGGAACTGTTGTCAGCGAGCTCGACAATGACGTTATTGTTGGTTTTTTCCAGGGTGGTGTAGTGAGATCGCCCCAGCGCAAGCTCACTTGAGCGGGTGGGCAGTAAGGGGCCATAGGGCTTGGACGACAATGGGTCGACCAGGTAACGCTGGGCCTTGCCTGAGGACGACAGGTTACGTACTGGCACATCGTCCAAACCTCTCAGAGACGCTAACTGGTCACCGTTAACCAAAGGCTTCCAGCGACCCGCACCAGTGATCTGTGGCAGGCTGCGGGAGAAATCATAATGACCGGCTCTGTCCGCCAGTTCCTTGATGCGAAAAATACCGGCTCTGCCGATGTTCAGCCCTTTTGATCCCAATGCCTTGAGCAGCGCTCCGATGCCGTCAAGCGGGTTCAGTGCCTGCAAGCTCAAAACCAAAAACTCTTTGGTCAGCAATTTAAATGCCGGAAGTCTGGCGCGTAAGGTCAGTCGGCCAGCATTGCTGATTAGTTTCGTGGAGCCCGAAGCAAACTTGCCGATCGGTTGTGCAAATGACAATACGTCGACGAATACCCCGAACACGCCATCGATAAGGCGCGTCTTTTCGCCTGAGGCCAGATCTTCGATACTTTTCCAGAACGGCACGAAGATTTTGATAACGTCTAGGATTTTATCTTTTTTGGCCCTTTCGCGTTCGAATGCGGTCTGCCCGGCGCAGTCCTTGTAAAGCTGTTTGGGGTCCACAAACAACAGCTGGCTGGCAATGAAATGACTGATTGCCAGGCAACGGGGTGAGGAAAGTGTCAGTGGAGCACTGTTTGCGGCTTGTACATCGTTGGAAGGTGCGGTGAACGAATCACCTAGCTGTTCGATGATTGCCTCACAGACCGCTCCTGCTTTGGGTGCGCTCCCGGTCGAATGAGCATCCCAGTCAAAGGGTAATGTCTGGTTGCGCAACACCGAAACTGAAACGGTCCCATTTCTCATCCGCCACTTCTCGGTTTTTTTGGCACCCCCGAATTGTTCCGAGTCGAGGGTTTCTACGCAGCGTATCAGCCCTGCTCGGGGTAGCAGTTCGTAAGTTCTTGTTTCATCAGCGTAGGTCGTCTGCAAAATCAGGCCATTACGGGCTCGTAGCGGCAGGATTATTTCAGGTGTTTCGTTTTGGGCTTCTACACCGCTGGTTTCCTTTCTCAGACTATGGATTTTGAGTTCACCCCATTCAATGGCCTGGCGATCCTCGAATGGGAGTGAGGCCAGTTGACTGCGAATCAGCGTTTTGTAAGCGGTTGTCTGTCGTTCAAGGTAATCCTGGAAGCCGTGATAGAACATTGATTTGACTTCTGGCAAGGTGCCATATACCGCCGGTATCCCTGATGTCTCCCAATAAAAGGGCGACGTTACCTCTCGGTCACTGTCGATCCTGAAATAGTATCGACTGACGGCGCCATTAGTCAGCGTGTAATACCACCGTGTCTGCTCGTCGAATTCATCTGAAGCGAGGATGTCGATGAGCGAATAGTGGTCGTACTCCTTGCCAGGGAGGGTCGGAACGCTATTCCATCGGATGATCTCGCGTTCTTTCCTCGCCAGCTTCCTGTTTTCAGCGACAAAGCGTTTTCCAAAGAACTCTTCCGCTACCGTTTTAGCCATTAAAAGTCGGTTGGGCGGGATTTCGTTGATTCGGGTGATGGCAGTGCTGAGCGCTTTGGTGTGTTTATCGAGCTCCGATAGCGCCAGTTCGATCTCGGACTCTGTGTAATCCTCACGACGTTTAGCCAGGATGATGCCTTGGGTCACTGCCCAGTCCAGTGTTGGCAGCAGCCTTGCCAGGCTTACTTCTTTCAGTTGCTCGTCTGTCTCTCCCTCGGCCCGATCGAGGGCCAGGTTAACCAATTGCTGAAAGGTCATTCTGCACAACGCCCCAGGGTCGGTAGCGTTTATCAGGTTCACGCCATTCAGGAAATTCACCCAAACAAGTGAGCTCCTGTATGGAAGCGCGGTCGGAATATCGGCGACACGGAACTCGACCGTAAACTGGCGCAGAAATAATCGGGCCATAACAATCGCTTCTTTTTCCGACGCGGCCCGTTTTGACGAGAGTAGATGGGCTTCGAATTCGCTCCGAATGGTCTGATAACTTTTGCCCCAGTGCGAACGCGCCTGCCAATCGAAACCGGCAACCTCTTCCGGGTTTCGGCTCGGTGCCTCAGACCATATTTGCAATGCATTGGCTATGACTTTGATACGGATGTGCGGCGACGTTTCTTCGCCAGTTGTTCCTCCATACCAATTCAAGGTCGACAGTAAGCTGGTTGCCAGTCTCTCGGCTTCAGGGTTTTGCAGGATCTTTTCAAGAAAAACGGTAGGAGTAGTGCGGATTTGTTCAACGGTAGCCGACATAAGAATGTCATTGGCCAGATGGGTGAATGGAGAAATGCCGGCCTCGGGCAGAAACGCTCTTATCGCTTCGATCGTTTCCGCACCGATGATCTGCTCTTGCACTTTCTGCATAGTGACACTGGAAGGATCGGATGAAGCTGCCTGGACAGCTTTAAACACTTTGCGATCTTTTTCGCTGGGAGGGCGCTTCAAGTCGACAATGTTGAAGTCGTCTTCCAGTTTCAGACGATAGCTTGCGATTTTTTCCTCAAGGGCATTGATGGCGGCTTGGTGTTCAGTCGTATTGGTCGGATCCCAGGGGGCAAGACCGTAAAAAGTGGCCATTCTGGGAAGGCTGATAAGGCGGTCGTAGCGGATCTGCCCGCTCAGCAACTTGGCCGCTTTTTCGATGCGGGCTTTAAGTTCTGTCCATTTTTCAGATCCGGTCAATGCCAGAGCTACTTTGTTCTGGTCATCGCGATTCGACGTCTCGTAGACGTAGGTTCCGTTTATTGCAGTGACAATCAAATAATGAGGGGACACGTTTTTACTTCTACACAGCGCTTGGTACTCGTTGTCTTTCATCAAGTCTTGCAAAGCGGTTTGACCGGCTTCATTTTCTTGATCCAGCGGCGAGAGCGTGCGGGGTCTGAGCAGTGTTTGCGCGAAATGAGAGATAGAGCCGACTTCTGCGCGTAGGAAAGACAGCAATAATTCATAGTCGTCCAGTTGGCTCTGATAGATCTGCGCCGTGGCCGTGGCTGAATTTGAAGTTTCAGTTGATGTGCTAGTTAAAGGGGTAATTTGCATAAGCCTGCTTCTCTTTTCGTTGCGTCGGTTGGCCTTCGCTCGATTGAACGAGCGTTGGCGTTTCGCCGCCGATTACAACGGTTCATGGCACAGGCTGTGCGGTACATAGTTAATGCAGCGTTTTTGAAGAAGTCGATTTCTGTACAAGGTCTATGGCTGGGGCGGTACGGCGCTGGCGTTGCTTAAAGAACGCCACTCACGGTGGGCGGCAGTTCTTACTTGCCGGGATCACGAACGCCCCCTAGTCTAGCTATAGCGATTTCGTCCGGAAGACGAGCAGGCGGTAATAATGCAAGGGACCACATGAATCAAACGCGGACTCTCGGAACGCCACGGTTGTTGGGCATTGTCTGGCCATTCATCGCCGTTGTGTTATTTCAGGCCTTGCTGGGTGGCGTTAGTCTTTATGTGCTGTCGGCGGTCCGTGGCTATGTTGCCGGCGAAAGCTTGTGGTCCAAGGGCCAGAAAGACGCCATCTACTACCTCAATCTCTACGCCGACAGCCGCGACGAGACGATCTTTGTCAAATATCAGAACGCTATCGCCGTACCTCAAGGTGGCCATGAGTTGCGGGTGGCGCTGGATCATCAGCCACCGAATATCGAAGCTGCGCGAGTGGCGATCCTCAAAGGCGGCAACCACCCGGACGATGTCTCCAGCCTGATCTGGTTGTACCTCAACTTCCGGCACTTCAGTTATCTCGAAAAGGCCATTGACCTATGGACGGTAGGTGACTCGTATCTGGATCAACTCGATGACGTTGCACGGCAGATGCACCAACACATCACCGCCAATCACGTCTCAGAGCCCGACATCAAGCGCTGGAAGGAGCAGATTTTCGCCATCAACGACGGTGTGACGCCGGCGGCGAAAGCGTTCAGCGATGCCCTGGGTGAAGGTTCGCGGGTGATTCTGCGTTTGTTGCTGGTGACGAATCTGGCCACCGCCCTGGGCCTGATTGCATTGGCCTTGATGCGCACCCATAAACTGCTCAAGCAGCGCCATGCCTTCGCCGATGCGCTGCAACTGGAGAAAGAACGGGCGCAGATCACCCTGCAATCGATTGGCGACGGAGTGATCACCACGGATGTTTCCGGTGCGATTGCCTACATGAATCCGGCGGCCGAGGCGTTGACCCACTGGAAGGCCGAGCAGGCGACGGGGTTGCCGCTGGCGGCGCTGTTCAACCTGTTGGATGAAAACGCCCAAACCGATGGTTTCACCCTGATCGAGCATATTCTCAGCGGCCAACTCAGTGGCGGCAGTGAGCACTCCAAGCTGATTCAACGCCTGGACGGCAGCACGGTGTCGGTCACGCTAGTGGGCGCGCCGATCCGCAATGCCGGCAAAGTCAGCGGGACGGTGCTGGTGCTGCATGACATGACCCAGGAGCGGCAATACATCGCCAATCTGTCGTGGCAGGCCACCCACGACGCCTTGACCGGCCTTGCCAACCGCCGCGAATTCGAATATCGCCTGGAACAGGCGCTGCACAACCTGACTCGCTATTCGGGTCGCCATGCCCTGATGTTCCTCGATCTGGATCAGTTCAAGCTGGTGAACGATACCTGCGGTCACGCGGCGGGCGATGAACTGTTGCGGCATATCTGTGCCTTGTTGCAATCCGGGTTGCGCGAAGGCGATACCCTGGCGCGCCTTGGCGGCGACGAGTTCGGCATTCTGCTGGAAAACTGCGCACCGGAAGCGGCGGAGAAAATTGCCGAGAGCCTGCGTCAGACTGTGCAGAACCTGCATTTTGTCTGGAAGGGCCGGCCTTTCGTGACCACTGTCAGTATCGGGCTGGTCCATGTCGCGCAGAATCCGACGACGCTTGAAGCCTCGCTGCGTGCTGCCGACATGGCTTGCTACATGGCCAAGGAAAAGGGCCGCAACCGGGTTCAGGTCTATCATCCGGATGACTCGGAACTGTCCCTGCGCTTCGGCGAAATGGCCTGGGTGCAGCGTTTGCACATGGCGCTGGAGGAGGACCGCTTCTGCCTGTACGCCCAGGAAATTGCCCCCTTGGGCCATATCGATCAGGACGGCGGGCACATTGAGATCCTGCTGCGATTGCATGATGAAGCCGGGCGGATGATCTTGCCCGATAGCTTCATTCCGGCTGCCGAGCGTTATGGGCTGATGAGCTCACTTGATCGTTGGGTTGTGCAGAACGTGTTCAAGATCATTGCCCAATGCCGGGCCGAGCAAGGCCACGGGCCGCTGGCCATGTGTGCGATCAATCTGTCAGGCACGACGATCGGGGATGAGGCGTTCCTCGACTTCTTGCGCGAACAGTTTGTGACGTATTCGATTCCGCCTGAAATGATTTGTTTTGAAATTACTGAGACCAGTGCCATTTCAAATCTTGGCAGCGCCATTCGATTCATTAATGAACTCAAAGGCTTAGGATGCCATTTTTCACTGGATGACTTTTGTGCCGGAATGTCCTCATTCGCGTACCTGAAACATTTGCCTGTAGACTTCCTGAAGATCGATGGGAGTTTCGTAAAGGATATGCTGGACGACCCGATTAACCGGGCCATGGTCGAAGTGATCAATCACATCGGCCATGTCATGGGTAAGCGCACGATTGCCGAGTTTGTCGAAACGCCTCAGATCGAGCAGGCATTGCTGGAGATCGGGGTAGATTACGCTCAAGGGTATGTGATTGAACGCCCGCATCTGTTTACCAGCGATAGCTTGCTAAGTCGTCCTGCCAGGCCTCAGCCGCTGTTGTTCAAGGCTCCTGGCACGTTCCGTTGAAACTCCTGCCGGTCTTACAATCACAATCAAAAGGAGCTCGACAGTGATCGACACATTCAACCGAACCGGACCGCTCATGGAAGCTGCAAGTTATCCTGCCTGGGCCCAGCGCCTGATCCGGGATTGCAGCGAGAGCAAGCGCCGGGTTGTCGAACACGAACTGTACCAACGCATGCGAGACAACAAGCTCAGTGCGAAGACCATGCGCCAATACCTGATCGGTGGCTGGCCGGTGGTCGAACAGTTCGCGTTGTATATGGCACAAAACCTCACCAAGACACGCTTTGCCCGTCATCCCGGCGAAGACATGGCTCGTCGCTGGCTGATGCGCAATATCCGCGTCGAATTGAACCACGCCGACTACTGGGTGCACTGGAGCCGCGCGCACGGTGTCAGCCTGGAAGACCTGCAGGCACAGCAGGTTGCACCGGAGCTTCACGCCTTGAGCCATTGGTGCTGGCACGCCAGTTCAGCCGACTCGCTGATCGTTGCGATTGCCGCTACCAACTACGCCATCGAAGGGGCGACCGGGGAATGGTCGGCGGTAGTTTGTTCCAACGGTATCTACGCCGCCTCGTTCCCCGAGGAAGATCGCAAGCGGGCGATGAAGTGGCTGAAGATGCATGCCCAGTACGACGATGCCCATCCATGGGAAGCCCTGGAAATTATCTGCACATTGGCGGGCACCAACCCGAGCAAATCCCTGCAGGTGGAGTTACGCCAGGCTGTTTGCAAGAGTTACGACTACATGTACCTGTTTCTCGAACGTTGCATGCAAATGGAGCACGTAGAGCGGGCACCGGTCGTGCGTGAGCGGATGGCACTGGCCGAAGGCTGATTCAACGTCTGCTTGAAACAACTGTGGGAGCGGGCCTGCTCGCGATAGCGCCTTAACATTCACCAGAAGTGTTGAATGTAAGCAGGTCATCGCGAGCAGGCTCGCTCCCACACTGTCTTGTGTCGCGGTTGATGACTCAGCCCGCCATCTCCAGTCGGTTACGACCTTCGCGCTTGGCCACATACAACGCGCTGTCTGCTCGTCGCAACAGGCTTTCGGCAGATTCGCCGGGCAACAGGGTCGAACAGCCGAGGCTGACTGTCAGCACGATCATATGACTATCGGCCAGGTACTCTTGCGACTGCACCGCGAACCGCAGTCGTTCACCGACCATGGCCGCGGCCTCGCGGCTGGTGTTCGACAGCAGGATCAGGAACTCTTCACCGCCATAGCGAAACACCATGTCCACATTGCGCAGCTGGTTTTTGATCGAGGCAGCGACCGCCTTGAGCACGTCATCGCCTGTGCTGTGGCCATGGGTATCATTGACTTGCTTGAAATGATCGATGTCCAGCATCAGCACCGACAACGGTTGCAGATGGCGCCGGGATAGCTCGATTTCCCTTTGCAGTGTCTGGTCCATGGCGATGCGGTTGCCGGTGCCGGTCAGCGGGTCGCGCAGTGCGCTTTGGGTGGCGGTACGGTAAAGCAACGCGTTGCGCATCGGGAAAAGCAGCGCGGCCAGCAGTGATTCGAGATTGCCCTGTTCCTGTTCGCTGAAACGCTGATTGCGGCGGAAAATCAGTTCACCCAGGTGTTCGCCTTCGTGGCTGAGGCTGTAACTGATGGAATGGTGGCCGCGCTGGCCGAACTCCAGACGCAAGTCACTGCTCTTGTGCTGGTAGCACAAGGCGTCCAACGGCACCAATCGCTGAATCTCGCGATAGAACGTCCCAAGAATGCGTTGCGGCTCCAGACTGGTTTGCAGCTGCAGGCTCAGTTGCTGGCGCAATTGCGCAAGGCTGACGGGCCTTTCCAGAAGGGGTGGCTGCTGACCAAAGCCCAGGCGCTGCAATTTGGCGCTATCGAAGTCAATTGCGTTGGTCTGGGAAGGTGGTTTCATAAGGCGTGCGCCCCTAAGCAGTAAGGCTGTCTTACAAGCAGGGTGAGAGCGGCTTAGGGCTGCGCGTCGTACTGGTCCGTCAGTCCCGTAGGACATTTCGTACAAGTTTAATCCGCTTTGTAAAAGATGAGTAACTTCTGCACTCATGCTTCACCCCGTCTGCTTTCACGTTGCGTGTCTGAGCAAACTTAGAGCGAAAGTCGTGCCATTCGGTTCATCCGAATAAAATTTGTTTTAAATCAATTGGTTGTTGTTTATCTGCCACCTGCAGAGCGCGGCGTGTGACATTTGTTTGACAGGTGCCTGGCCTGAATTCGAGAGCCTTCAAGTGCCGCGACGGGAAGCCGGCGCGGCACCAAAAAGCGACGCACGGTCGTTACTGGGCGTTGAACGACTGACCATTGATACCGGTACTGTCCGGGCCCATCAGGTAAAGGTAGACCGGCATGATCTCCTCGGGCGTCGGGTTGTTCAGTGGATTTTCACCCGGGTAAGCCTGGGCGCGCATGCTGGTGCGGGTAGCGCCCGGATTGATGCTGTTGGAGCGCACCGGGGCCACGGTATCGACTTCGTCAGCCAGGGTTTGCATCAGGCCTTCAGTGGCGAATTTGGAGACGCCGTAAGCGCCCCAATACGCACGTCCCTTGCGGCCGACGCTGCTGGAAGTGAACACCACCGAGGCATCCTGCGACAGCTTGAGCAGCGGCAACAGTGTGCTGGTGAGCATGAACATGGCATTGACGTTGACTTGCATGACCCGCATGAAGTTTTCGCCGGAGAGCTGTTCGATCGGCGTGCGCGGGCCGATGATCGAAGCATTGTGCAGCAGGCCGTCGAGATGCCCGAACTCGCTCTCGATCATGGCGGCCAGCTCATCGTATTGATGGGGCAGGGCGGTTTCGAGGTTGAACGGGATGACCGCCGGTTGTGCATGGCCGGCGGCTTCGATTTCGTCGTAGACCTGGGTCAGGTTGGCTTCGGTCTTGCCCAGCAGCAGTACGGTTGCACCGTGGGCCGCGTAGGTTTTTGCCGCAGCAGCGCCGATGCCGCGTCCTGCGCCGGTGACCAGAATGACCCGATCCTTGAGCAGTTCGGGGCGGGCGGAATAATCAAACATAAAAAACCTCAATCCATTACAAAACTGGAAAAGATCGCAGCCTGCGGCAGCTCCTACGTCGATCGCGGTCCCCTGTAGGAGCTGCCGCAGGCTGCGATCTCTTGACTTTAATCAGCAGCTGCAAAGCGCGCTATCGAGCACCTTGCGTAACTCCAGCGGATGATCGACCACCACGTCCGCACCCCAATGCCGCGGGTTGTCATCCGGGTGGATATAGCCGAAGGTCACGGCGGCAGTCTTGGTGCCGGCATCGCGGCCCGACTCGATATCACGCAGGTCATCGCCGACGAACAGCACGCTGGCCGGGTCCAGGTCGAGCATCTTGCAGGCCAGGATCAGCGGCTCAGGATCGGGTTTGCTGTTCTTCACGTGATCCGGGCAGATCAGCAGCGCCGAACGCTCGGCCAGCCCCAGCTGTTGCATGATCGGTTCGGCGAATCGCAGTGGCTTGTTGGTGACCACGCCCCAGATCAGGTTGGCTTTTTCGATGTCGGCGAGCAATTCAGCCATACCGTCGAACAGCTTGCTGTGAACGGCGCAACCGACGAGGTAGCGCTCCAGGAACTCCAGGCGCAACGCCTCGAACCCCGGCGATTCCGGGTCCATGGCGAAGGTCACAGCGACCATTGCCCGGGCGCCGCCGGAAATCTCGTCGCGGATGTGCTTGTCGTTCATTGGTGGCAAACCACGGTCGGCACGCATCGCCTGACAGATCGCAATGAAGTCCGGCGCGGTGTCGAGCAGGGTGCCGTCCATGTCGAAAAGAACTGCTCTGATAGGCATCGGCTTACTCCTCGCGCAGGGTCTGGATCATGTAGTTGACGTCCACGTCGGAGGCCAGCTTGTAGTGCTTGGTCAGCGGGTTATAGGTCAGGCCGATGATGTCCTTGACGGTCAGGCCGGCCATGCGGCTCCAGGCGCCTAGTTCGGAAGGGCGGATGAATTTCTTGAAGTCGTGGGTGCCGCGCGGCAGCAGCTTCATGATGTATTCGGCACCGACGATGGCGAACAGGTACGCCTTCGGGTTGCGGTTGATGGTGGAGAAGAACACCTGGCCACCGGGCTTGACCATGCGGAAGCAGGCGCGGATGACCGACGACGGGTCCGGCACGTGTTCGAGCATTTCCAGGCAGGTGACCACGTCGAACTGCTCAGGCATTTCTTCGGCCAGGGCTTCGGCGGTGATCTGCCGGTATTCGACGTTGACGCCTGACTCCAACTGATGCAACTGGGCAACTGCCAGCGGCGCTTCGCCCATGTCGATGCCCATCACGGTGGCGCCGCGTTGAGCCATCGCTTCGCTGAGGATGCCGCCGCCGCAACCGACGTCGAGGACCTTTTTACCGGCCAGATTGACCCGCTCGTCAATCCAGTTGACCCGCAGCGGGTTGATGTCGTGCAGTGGTTTGAACTCGCTTTCGCGGTCCCACCAGCGATGGGCCAGGGCCTCGAATTTGGCGATTTCGGCGTAGTCGACGTTGCTCATGGTTTAAGTCCTCTAAAACTTGAAAAATCCTGTTGCCCCGGAATGCGTTCCAGGGTGCTTACGATTCGGTACGGCCACTGATGCGCTGGCCCCAGGCCCTTGCGACAGTGCCAAGCTGTTGTTCATCCAAGCGTGTCAGGCGACGGTCGTCGAGCAGTTGCTTGCCGGCAACCCAAAGGTGTTTCACGCAGTCCCGGCCGGTGGCGTATATAAGCTGCGAAACCGGATCGTAGACCGGTTGTTGGGCCAGGCCGGAGAGGTCGAATGCCACCATGTCCGCCGCTTTGCCGATTTCCAGTGAGCCGACGTCGGCCTCGATACCCAGTGCCCGGGCGCCGTTGAGGGTGGCCATGCGCAAGGCACGATGGGCATCCAGCGCGGTGGCCGAGCCAGCGACAGCCTTGGCCAGCAGGGCCGCGGTGCGGGTTTCGCCGAGCAGGTCCAGATCATTGTTGCTCGCCGCGCCATCGGTGCCGACCGCGACATTGACCCCGGCCTGCCACAAACGCTCGACCGGGCAGAACCCACTGGCCAGCTTCAGGTTCGACTCCGGGCAATGAATCACATTGCTGTTACTTTCTACCAGCAGTGCCAGGTCTTCCTCGCTGATCTGAGTCATGTGAACCGCCTGGAAGCGTGGCCCCAGCAAACCCAGGCGCGCCAGTCGGGCCAGCGGTCGTTCACCGCGCTGCTCGACCGATTGCTGCACTTCGAAGGCGGTTTCATGCACGTGCATGTGGATCGAGGCGTCCAGTTCCTCGGCAATCACCCGGATTTTTTCCAGGTTTTCGTCGCCTACGGTGTAGGGGGCATGGGGGCCGAAGGCGATTTTGATGCGTTCGTGGTGCTTGAGATCGCCAAACAATTCGATGCCCTGACGAATGGCTTCGTCCGCCGTGGCGGCCCCCGGAATCGGGAAGTCGAGGATCGGAATCGCGATCTGCGCGCGAATGCCGCTGTTGTGCACGCGCTCGCTGGCAACCTTCGGGAAGAAGTACATGTCAGAGAAACAGGTGATGCCACCTTTGATTTGCTCGGCGATGGCAAGGTCGGTGCCGTCGCGCACGAAATCTTCATCGACCCACTTGGCTTCGGCGGGCCAGATGTGGTTTTCCAGCCAGGTCATCAATGGCAGGTCATCGGCCAGGCCACGGAACAGTGTCATCGCCGCGTGCCCGTGGGCATTGATCAGGCCGGGGCTGAGCAGCATGTCGGGCAATTCGCGGGTTTCGGTTGCGTTAAGCTTCAGCGCGGCGGAACGTGGGCCGATAAACACGATGCGTCCATCACGGATGCCTACGCCATGTTCTTTGAGGACAACACCAGCAGGTTCGACGGGTACCAGCCAGGTCGGCAGCAATAACAGGTCGAGCGCAACGGCAGTGTTCGGCATCGAGGGTCGGTTCCAGTGCTTTTGTAAAGGATGGCGAAGTATACCCGAGCGTCTTCGCGGGGGGATCGCTATAATCGGCGGCTTTTGTTCATGAGTGCGGGGTGAGGGATGCGCGATCGACTGTTGGCTGCGGAAAAAGTAAAGGCCATCGATTGGCGTGATGGCGCTCTCCATCTGCTGGATCAGCGCATTTTGCCGTTCGAGGAAACCTGGATTGCCTACACCAGCGCCGCTGGCGTGGCCGAGGCCATTCGCTCGATGGTGGTGCGCGGTGCGCCGGCGATTGGTATCAGTGCGGCTTATGGCATTGTACTGGCAGCTCGTGCCCGGATTGCCGAAGGTGGTGACTGGTACGCTGCACTGGAAGAGGACTTCATGCTGTTGGCCGACTCCCGTCCTACCGCCGTCAACCTGTTCTGGGCGCTGGGCCGCATGCACGACCGGCTTGATCGCCTGAAGGACAATGCCGATCCGCTGGCGGTGTTGGAGGCCGAGGCCATCGCCATTCATGAAAGTGATCGCGAAGCCAACCTGACCATGGCCCAGCTGGGTGTGGACCTGATCCGCAAGCATCAGGGCAACGCCCAGGCGATCCTCACCCACTGCAACACCGGCGCGCTGGCCACGGGCGGTTTCGGCACCGCGCTGGGAGTGATTCGTGGTGCATTCATCGAGGGTATGGTCGAGCGGGTATATGTCGACGAAACCCGCCCATGGCTGCAGGGGTCACGGCTGACCGCGTGGGAACTGGCCAATGAAGGCATTCCCGTGACCCTCAATGTCGATTCCGCCGCGGCGCATATCATGAAGACCAAAGGCCCTACCTGGGTCATCGTCGGCGCTGACCGGATCACCGCCAATGGCGACGTGGCCAACAAGATCGGCACCTATCAACTGGCCGTCAACGCCATGCATCACGGCGTGCGCTTCATGGTGGTGGCACCGAGTTCGACCATTGACATGAACCTGGCCAGCGGCGATGACATTCCGATTGAGGAGCGTGATGGTCGCGAGTTGCTGGAGGTCGGTGGCAAGCGCGTCGGGGCTGACGTCGATGCTTTCAACCCGGTGTTCGACGTGACGCCGGCAGATCTGATCGATGCGATCGTCACCGAAAAAGGCATCGTCGAGCGCCCGGATGCGGCGAAGATGGCGCAGTTGATGTGCCGCAAGCGCCTGCACTAATAGTTTCTGGCGTCTGAAAGATAGCCATCGCGAGCAAGCTCGCTCCCACATAGTTCGGTGGCGTACGCGAAACCTGTGGGAGCGAGCTTGCTCGCGATGAGACCCTAAAGGCCAATGAAGCTGCCCTAATCAGCCCGAATTCGCCTTTCAATACAGCTCTAAGCCCCTCTGGTCCCCTTCAAGCCTGTCACCGGTCAACTTAACTACTCTCCATGCGCATCTGGGGGATAGGTGCGTGGCGGCTCTTGTGATAACATCCCGCGGTTTCCAGGGTTGCCCGAAGTGGCGACCCGTACTGCGCAGATCCATGGCATAACTCGTTGATTTGTCGTAAGTCGGTGCATGGCACTCAGCCTGTATCGGCGAGCTTCGTTCGTCCCATATGGATGTGACGAAGTTTCACCAGAAAAAGGAATCAGGCTTCTCATGGGCGAACTGGCCAAAGAAATCCTCCCGGTCAATATCGAAGACGAGCTGAAGCAGTCCTACCTCGACTACGCGATGAGCGTAATTGTCGGGCGGGCACTGCCGGATGCGCGCGATGGCTTGAAGCCCGTGCACCGGCGCGTGCTGTTCGCGATGAGCGAGCTGGGCAACGACTTCAACAAGCCGTACAAGAAATCTGCCCGTGTTGTCGGTGACGTGATCGGTAAGTATCACCCGCACGGTGATACCGCGGTGTACGACACCATCGTTCGGATGGCGCAGCCATTCTCCCTGCGCTACCTGCTGGTAGACGGCCAGGGCAACTTCGGTTCGGTGGACGGCGACAATGCCGCGGCCATGCGATACACCGAAGTGCGCATGACCAAGCTGGCGCACGAGCTGCTGGCTGACCTGCACAAGGAAACCGTGGACTGGGTGCCGAACTACGACGGCACCGAAATGATCCCGGCGGTCATGCCGACCCGTATTCCCAACCTGTTGGTCAACGGCTCCAGCGGTATCGCCGTGGGCATGGCGACCAACATTCCGCCGCACAACCTCGGTGAAGTCATCGACGGTTGCCTGGCGCTCATCGACAACCCCGAGCTGACCGTCGATGAACTGATGCAATACATCCCCGGTCCGGACTTCCCGACCGCCGCGATCATCAACGGTCGCGCCGGCATCATCGAAGCCTACCGCACCGGTCGCGGACGCATTTACATGCGCGCCCGCTCGATGATCGAAGACATCGACAAGGTCGGTGGCCGTCAGCAGATCGTCATCACCGAACTCCCTTACCAGCTGAACAAGGCGCGTCTGATCGAGAAGATCGCCGAGCTGGTCAAGGAGAAGAAGCTCGAAGGCATCACCGAGTTGCGCGACGAGTCCGACAAGGACGGTATGCGCGTCGTGATCGAGCTGCGTCGTGGCGAAGTGCCTGAGGTGATCCTCAACAACCTCTACGCCCAGACCCAGCTGCAAGCGGTGTTCGGTATCAACATCGTTGCGCTGATCGACGGCCGTCCGCGGATCCTCAACCTCAAGGACCTGCTGGAAGCCTTCGTTCGTCACCGTCGCGAAGTCGTCACTCGCCGTACCGTGTTCGAACTGCGCAAGGCGCGTGAGCGTGGTCACATCCTTGAAGGTCAAGCGGTTGCCCTGTCGAACATCGACCCGGTCATTGCCCTGATCAAAGCCTCGCCAACGCCGTCGGAAGCCAAGGAAGCGCTGATCAGCACCCCTTGGGAGTCCTCGGCCGTGGTGGCGATGGTGGAGCGTGCCGGTGCCGATTCCTGCCGTCCGGAAAACCTCGATCCGCAATACGGTCTGCGCGACGGCAAGTACTTCCTGTCGCCGGAACAGGCGCAAGCCATTCTGGAACTGCGTCTGCACCGCCTGACCGGTCTGGAGCACGAAAAACTGCTGGCCGAGTATCAAGAGATCCTCAACCAGATCGGCGAGCTGATCCGCATCCTCAACAGCGCCACGCGCCTGATGGAAGTGATCCGCGAAGAGCTGGAAGTGATTCGCGCCGAATACGGCGACGTACGTCGCACCGAGATCCTCGATGCCCGTCTCGACCTGACCCTGGGTGACATGATCCCGGAAGAAGAGCGCGTCGTGACCATTTCCCACGGTGGTTACGCCAAGACCCAGCCGCTGGCTGCGTACCAGGCTCAGCGTCGTGGCGGTAAAGGCAAGTCGGCAACCGGCGTCAAGGATGAGGACTACATCGCTCACCTGCTGGTCGCCAACAGCCACACCACGCTGCTGCTGTTCTCCAGCAAAGGCAAAGTGTACTGGCTGAAAACCTACGAAATCCCGGAAGCGTCCCGCGCTGCCCGTGGTCGTCCGTTGGTCAACCTGCTGCCGCTGGACAGTGATGAATACATCACCACCATGCTGCCGGTCGAGGAATACACCGAAGGTCACTTCATCTTCATGGCCACTGCTAAAGGCACCGTGAAGAAGACCCCGCTGGAATCCTTCAGCCGTCAACGCAGCGTCGGTCTGATCGCGCTGGAGCTGGACGAAGGTGACGTACTGATCTCTGCCGCCATTACCGATGGCGAGCGCGAAGTCATGCTGTTCTCCGACGGCGGCAAGGTCACTCGCTTCAAGGAAACCGACGTTCGCGCCATGGGCCGTACCGCTCGCGGTGTCCGCGGCATGCGTCTACCGGAAGGCCAGAAGCTGATTTCCATGCTGATCCCGGAAGAAGGCAGCCAGATCCTGACCGCTTCGGCCCGTGGTTTCGGCAAGCGCACGGCGATCACCGAGTTCCCTGAGTACAAACGTGGCGGTCAGGGCGTTATCGCCATGGTCAGCAACGACCGTAACGGCCGTCTGGTCGGTGCAGTCCAGGTGCTCGACGGCGAGGAAATCATGCTGATTTCCGACCAGGGCACCCTGGTACGCACCCGTGTCGACGAAGTGTCCAGCCTGGGGCGTAACACCCAGGGCGTGACCCTGATCAAGCTGGCCAACGATGAAACACTGGTCGGGCTGGAGCGGGTTCAGGAGCCGTCGGAAGTCGAAGGTGAAGAGCTGGAAGGTGAAGAGGGTGAAGGGTTTGTCGGCGAAGTTGTGATCGACGACGTTGCCGAAGACCAGCAACTCGACGCTGCCGCTGACGAAGAACCACAGGAATAAGCGGGTAAATGGGGGGCGGATGAAAATTCGCCCCCTTGTTGTTTGTCCCTGTTGAAAAAATCGATACCTCCTGTAGGCGCGAGCTTGCTCGCGATGGTCGTCAACGATAACGCAGGGTGTCTGGTGCACCCTTGTGTTCTCGGGTTTTTCGCGAGCAAGCTCGCTCCTACAGGGTCATGGGTCGACCGATTTATTGCGTGATACCACCAAATCAGAGCGAGATTGGATGTGAGCAAGAGAGCCTATAACTTCTGTGCCGGTCCTGCGGCGCTTCCCGAAGCTGTCCTGCAGCGCGCCCAGGGTGAACTCCTCGACTGGCACGGCAAGGGTCTGTCGGTCATGGAAATGAGCCATCGCAGTGATGAGTTCGTGTCCATTGCCACCAAGGCCGAGCAGGATCTGCGTGATCTGCTGAATATCCCCTCGAACTATAAAGTGCTGTTTCTGCAAGGTGGCGCCAGCCAGCAATTTGCTCAGATTCCTCTGAACCTGTTGCCGGAAAACGGCTCGGCCGACTATATCGACACCGGTATCTGGTCGCAGAAAGCCATCGAAGAAGCTTCGCGCTACGGCCATGTCAATGTTGCCGGCACCGCCAAGCCTTACGACTATTTCGCCATTCCAGGCCAGAACGAATGGAAGCTGTCGAAAGACGCGGCCTACGTTCACTACGCGCCGAACGAAACCATCGGCGGCCTGGAATTCCAATGGATTCCGGAAACCGGCGATGTTCCGCTGGTCGCCGACATGTCCTCGGACATCCTGTCGCGCCCGGTGGATGTTTCGCGCTTCGGTATGATCTACGCCGGCGCGCAGAAAAACATCGGCCCGAGCGGCATCGTGGTCAACATCGTTCGCGAAGACCTGCTGGGTCATGCGCGCTCCATTTGCCCGACCATGCTCAACTACAAGGTCGCGGCCGATAACGGTTCGATGTACAACACCCCGCCGACCCTGGCCTGGTACTTGTCCGGCCTGGTGTTCGAGTGGCTGAAAGAGCAGGGCGGCGTCGAGGCCATCGGCAAGCTCAACGAAGTCAAGCAGCGCACGCTGTACAGCTTCATCGATGCCAGCGGCCTGTACAGCAACCCGATCAACAAGTCGGACCGCTCGTGGATGAACGTGCCGTTCCGCCTGGCTGATGATCGTCTGGACAAGCCGTTCCTGGCCGGTGCCGACGAGCGTGGCCTGTTGAACCTCAAGGGCCACCGTTCCGTGGGTGGCATGCGCGCCTCCATCTATAACGCCGTCGACATCAACGCCGTCAATGCGCTGATTTCGTACATGGCAGAGTTCGAGAAGGAACACGGCTAATGTCTGAGCAAGAACTCAAGGCACTGCGCCTGCGCATTGATGCCCTGGACGAAAAGGTCCTGGAGCTGATCAGTGAGCGTGCGCGCTGCGCCCAGGAAGTCGCGCGAGTAAAGATGGCCTCGCTGGCCGAAGGCGAAGTGCCGGTGTTCTATCGTCCTGAGCGCGAAGCTCAGGTGCTCAAGCGTGTCATGGAGCGTAACCAGGGGCCGCTGGGTAACGAGGAGATGGCGCGGTTGTTCCGCGAAATCATGTCTTCGTGCCTGGCGCTCGAGCAGCCGCTGAAAGTGGCTTATCTCGGCCCTGAAGGCACCTTCACCCAGGCGGCGGCCATGAAGCACTTCGGCCACGCGGTAATCAGCAAGCCGATGGCGGCTATCGACGAAGTGTTCCGTGAAGTGGCGGCCGGTGCGGTGAATTTTGGCGTGGTGCCGGTGGAAAACTCCACCGAAGGCGCGGTCAACCACACCCTCGACAGCTTCCTCGAACATGACATGGTGATCTGCGGCGAAGTCGAGCTGCGTATCCACCATCACCTGTTGGTCGGTGATAATACCAAGACCGACAGCATCAGCCGCATCTACTCCCACGCCCAGTCCCTGGCCCAGTGCCGCAAGTGGCTGGACGCCCATTACCCGAATGTCGAGCGCGTGGCGGTGTCCAGCAACGCGGAAGCGGCCAAGCGGGTCAAGGGTGAGTGGAACTCGGCGGCGATTGCCGGAGACATGGCGGCCGGCCTGTACGGCTTGACCCGATTGGCCGAGAAAATCGAGGACCGCCCGGACAACTCCACGCGCTTCCTCATGATCGGCAACCAGGAAGTGCCGCCGACTGGCGACGACAAGACCTCGATCATCGTTTCGATGAGCAACAAGCCGGGCGCACTTCACGAGTTGCTGGTGCCGTTCCACGACAATGGCATCGACCTGACGCGAATCGAGACCCGTCCGTCGCGCAGCGGTAAATGGACCTACGTGTTCTTCATCGACTTCGTCGGCCACCACCGCGACCCGCTGGTCAAAGGTGTGCTGGAAAAGATCAGTCAGGAAGCAGTGGCACTCAAGGTGCTGGGTTCCTACCCGAAAGCAGTTCTCTAAGGGGCGGTAGCAAATGAGTGGCAATTTCCTCGCTCTGGCACAGCCGGGCGTGCAACAACTTTCGCCTTACGTTCCGGGCAAGCCCGTGGACGAACTGGCGCGTGAGCTGGACCTCGATCCAGCCAGCATCGTCAAGCTGGCGAGCAACGAAAACCCGCTGGGCCCCGGTCCCAAGGCACTGGCGGCCATCCGCGATGCGCTGGCCGAGCTGACCCGCTATCCGGACGGCAACGGTTTTGCGCTCAAGACTCTGCTGGCCGAGCAGTGCCGTGTCGAGCTGAATCAAGTGACGCTGGGTAATGGCTCCAACGACATTCTTGAACTGGTCGCGCGTGCTTATCTGGCGCCGGGACTGAATGCCGTGTTCAGCGAGCATGCGTTCGCTGTCTATCCGATTGCCACTCAGGCGGTCGGTGCGCAGGCCAAGGTGGTTCCGGCCAAGGATTGGGGGCATGACCTGCCTGCCATGCTGGCGGCGATCGATGCCAACACTCGCGTGGTGTTCATCGCCAACCCGAACAACCCGACCGGGACCTGGTTCGACGCCGAGGCACTGGACGAATTCCTGCAGGATGTTCCGGAGCATGTGCTGGTCGTACTGGACGAGGCTTACATCGAGTACGCCGAAGGCAGCGATCTGCCGGATGGCCTGGATTTCCTGGCGGCTTATCCGAACCTGCTGGTTTCCCGCACCTTCTCCAAGGCCTATGGCCTGGCGGCGTTGCGCGTGGGTTATGGTTTGTCCACGGCGGTGGTCGCGGACGTGCTGAACCGTGTACGCCAGCCGTTCAATGTCAACAGCCTGGCCCTGGCCGCTGCTTGTGCGGCGTTGAAGGATGAAGAATATCTGGCGCAAAGCCGTCAGTTGAATGAGTCCGGCATGCAGCAGCTGGAAGCCGGTTTCCGTGAGCTGGGGCTGAGCTGGATTCCGTCCAAAGGCAATTTCATCTGCGTCGATCTCGGTCAAGTCGCGGCCCCGGTGTTCCAGGGCTTGCTTCGTGAAGGCGTGATCGTGCGTCCGGTGGCCAATTACGGCATGCCGAATCACCTGCGCATCACCATAGGTCTGCCGGCAGAGAACAGTCGCTTCCTTGAAGCGCTGACCAAGGTTCTGGCTCGTGGTTGATGTCACTGCGCTGCAATCTGCTGAACCTATGATCGGTCGCCTGGTGGTGGTCGGTCTTGGGTTGATTGGCGGTTCGTTTGCCAAGGGTTTGCGTGAAAGCGGTATTTGCCGTGAAGTGGTCGGGGTCGATCTCGATCCACAATCGCGCAAACTTGCAGTCGAGTTGGGTGTGGTGGATCGCTGCGAGGAAGACCTGAGCGTTGCTTGTCAGGGCGCGGACGTCATTCAGCTGGCGGTGCCGATCCTGGCCATGGAGAAAGTGCTCGCGCGTCTGGCCGGCATGGATCTGGGGCAAGCGATCCTGACCGATGTCGGTAGTGCCAAGGGCAATGTGGTGCGTGCGGCCACCGAAGCATTTGGCAGGATGCCGTCATGCTTCGTGCCGGGGCACCCGATTGCCGGTTCGGAGCAGAGCGGGGTGGAAGCCTCTAACGCCGAGCTGTTCCGTCGCCACAAAGTGATCCTGACTCCGCTGGATCAGACCGATCCGGCAGCCTTGGCAGTAGTCGACCGTTTGTGGCGCGAACTGGGCGCCGATGTCGAGCACATGCAGGTCGAACGTCACGACGAAGTATTGGCGGCGACCAGTCATCTGCCGCACTTGCTGGCGTTCGGTTTGGTCGACTCACTGGCCAAGCGCAATGAAAATCTTGAGATCTTCCGTTACGCTGCGGGCGGTTTCCGCGATTTCACAAGAATCGCCGGTAGCGACCCGGTCATGTGGCACGACATCTTCCTCGCCAACCGCGAAGCTGTCCTGCGCACACTCGATACATTTCGCAGCGATCTCGACGCCTTGCGCGACGCGGTCGATGCAGGGGATGGGCACCAATTATTGGGCGTTTTCACTCGCGCCCGGGTTGCCCGCGAGCATTTCAGTAAAATCCTGGCCCGCAGGGCCTATGTGGACGCTATGAATTCCAACGATCTGATTTTCCTGGCTCAACCTGGTGGCCGCCTGTCCGGTCGGATTCGCGTACCGGGTGACAAATCGATTTCCCACCGTTCGATCATGCTTGGCTCCCTGGCCGAAGGCGTCACCGAAGTCGAAGGCTTCCTCGAGGGCGAAGATGCCCTGGCGACCTTGCAGGCATTCCGTGACATGGGCGTGGTCATTGAAGGTCCGCACCACGGTCGCGTGACCATTCACGGCGTCGGCCTGCATGGTCTGAAGCCGGCACCGGGCCCGATCTATCTGGGCAACTCGGGTACGTCGATGCGTCTGCTGTCCGGCCTGTTGGCCGCGCAGAACTTCGACAGCACCCTGACCGGCGACGCTTCGCTGTCCAAGCGCCCGATGAATCGCGTGGCCAATCCGCTGCGTGAAATGGGCGCGGTGATCGAAACCGCCGCTGAAGGTCGTCCGCCGATGACCATTCGTGGTGGCCATAAGCTCAAGGGCCTGACCTACACCATGCCGATGGCCAGTGCCCAGGTTAAATCCTGCCTGCTGTTGGCCGGTCTGTATGCAGAAGGCAAGACCACGGTTACCGAGCCTGCTCCGACCCGCGACCATACCGAGCGCATGCTCCGTGGCTTCGGCTACCCGGTAACGGTCAACGGTGCGACCGCATCGGTCGAGTCCGGCAACAAGCTGACCGCGACCCACATTGAAGTCCCGGGTGATATCTCGTCCTCGGCGTTCTTCCTGGTGGCGGCATCGATCGCCGAGGGTTCGGAGCTGGTGCTGGAACACGTCGGCATCAACCCGACCCGTACCGGTGTGATCGACATCCTGCGCCTGATGGGCGCCGACATCACCCTGGAAAAGCAGCGTGAAGTGGGTGGCGAGCCGGTAGCAGACTTGCGCGTACGTGCAGCTAAACTCAAAGGTATCGAGATTCCCGAGGCGCTGGTTCCATTGGCCATCGACGAATTCCCGGTGCTGTTCGTGGCAGCGGCCTGTGCCGAGGGGCGCACTGTACTGACTGGCGCCGAAGAGCTGCGGGTCAAGGAATCGGATCGCATCCAGGTCATGGCTGATGGTTTGCTGGCGCTGGGCGTCAAGTGCGAGCCAACCCCGGATGGCATCATCATCGACGGCGGCCAGATCGGCGGCGGTGAAGTGCACGGTCATGGTGATCACCGCATCGCCATGGCGTTCAGCGTTGCTTCGCTGCGCGCCAGTGCGCCGATCCGCATTCATGATTGCGCCAACGTCGCGACGTCGTTCCCGAATTTCCTGGCGCTGTGCGCACAGGTCGGCATTCGTGTGGCACAAGAGGCACAGTCGTGATCAACATTGCACCGGTCATCACCATTGATG
This sequence comes from Pseudomonas sp. P1_F7, assembly GCF_056405655.1. NCBI lineage: Bacteria > Pseudomonadati > Pseudomonadota > Gammaproteobacteria > Pseudomonadales > Pseudomonadaceae > Pseudomonas > Pseudomonas sp. P1_F7. The sequence continues at coordinate 224,940 of NZ_JBFUBR010000004.1, read as the reverse complement.
GGCCAAGCGGTTCGGGCAAGGGTACGGTAGCCGGGATACTGGCCAAGCGCCTGGGCTGGAACCTGCTGGATTCCGGTGCGTTGTACCGATTGCTGGCTTTCGCCGCGCATAACCACGGTGTCGACCTGACCAATGAAGAGCTGCTGAAGAAACTCGCCGCTCATCTGGATGTACAGTTCATCGCGGCGACGGACGGTCAGTTGCAACGCATCATTCTGGAAGGTGATGAAGTCAGCGATGTCATTCGCACCGAAAGCGTCGGTTCCGGCGCTTCCCAGGTGGCTGCGCTGCCGGCTGTACGCGAGGCGCTGCTGCAGCGCCAGCGTGCTTTTCAGGAGGCGCCAGGCCTTGTGGCGGATGGTCGCGACATGGGCACAGTGGTTTTTCCTGACGCGCCACTGAAGATTTTTCTGACCGCCAGCGCCGAGGAGCGGGCACGCCGTCGATATTTGCAGTTGAAGGGCAAAGTCGAGGGTGTTAGTCTGTCGAGTCTGCTAGATGAGATACGTGCGCGCGATGAGCGTGACACCCAGCGAGCGGTAGCCCCGCTCAAACCGGCGGCTGACGCCATACAGCTGGATTCCACGGAATTATCCATCGACCAGGTGCTGGAACGCATCATGAGCGAGATCGCCATTCGCGATATCGCCGGGTGACCAAGAAGGCCGCAGGGGACCAGTCATAGTCCTGCGGTGGCTTCTTTTAAATGAAACTAACCCACACCGTCTGGGGTGTGGAGATGGGCGTATTCTTCGCCCTCATCAACAGGAATTAAAATGAGCGAAAGCTTTGCGGAACTCTTTGAAGAAAGCCTAAAAACCCTGAACCTTCAGGCAGGCTCCATCATCACCGGTGTTATCGTTGATATCGATTACCAGGCTCGCTGGGTAACCGTTCACGCTGGCCTGAAGTCTGAAGCACTCATCCCGCTTGAGCAGTTCTACAACGACGCTGGCGAACTGAACATCAACGTCGGTGACGAAGTTCACGTTGCTCTGGACTCGGTTGAAGACGGCTTTGGTGAAACCAAGCTGTCCCGTGAAAAAGCCAAGCGCGCTGAATGCTGGATTGTTCTGGAAGCAGCCTTCGCAGCCGAAGAAGTGGTCAAGGGCGTTATCAACGGTAAGGTTAAAGGCGGCTTCACTGTCGACGTTAACGGCATCCGTGCGTTCCTGCCAGGTTCTCTGGTTGACGTCCGTCCAGTGCGCGACACCACGCACCTGGAAGGCAAAGAGCTGGAATTCAAGGTCATCAAGCTGGACCAGAAGCGCAACAACGTTGTCGTTTCCCGTCGTAGCGTCCTGGAAGCCGAGAACTCCGCCGAGCGCGAAGCTCTGCTGGAATCCCTGCAGGAAGGCCAACAAGTCAAAGGTATCGTCAAGAACCTCACCGATTACGGCGCATTCGTCGATCTGGGTGGCGTCGATGGCCTGCTGCACATTACCGACATGGCTTGGAAGCGTATCAAGCATCCTTCCGAAATCGTCAACGTTGGCGACGAGATCGATGTCAAGGTTCTGAAGTACGATCGCGAGCGCAATCGTGTTTCCCTGGGCCTGAAGCAGCTGGGCGAAGATCCATGGGTTGCTATCAAAGCCCGTTACCCAGAAAGCACTCGCGTTACCGCGCGTGTAACCAACCTGACCGACTACGGCTGCTTCGCTGAGCTGGAAGAAGGCGTTGAAGGTCTGGTACACGTTTCCGAAATGGACTGGACCAACAAGAACATCCACCCTTCGAAAGTCGTACAAGTCGGCGACGAAGTGGAAGTTATGGTTCTGGACATCGACGAAGAGCGTCGTCGTATCTCCCTGGGCATCAAGCAGTGCAAATCTAACCCGTGGGAAGATTTCTCTGGCCAGTTCAACAAGGGCGATAAAATCTCCGGCACCATCAAGTCGATCACCGATTTCGGTATCTTCATTGGTCTGGACGGCGGCATCGACGGTCTGGTTCACCTGTCCGACATCTCCTGGAACGAAGTGGGCGAAGAAGCCGTTCGCCGCTTCAAGAAGGGCGACGAGCTGGACACCGTTATCCTGTCGGTTGACCCAGAGCGCGAGCGCATCTCCCTGGGTATCAAGCAACTGGAAAGCGATCCGTTCTCCGAGTACGTTCAAGAGAACGACAAAGGCGCCATCGTTAAAGGCATCGTGAAGGAAGTTGACGCTAAAGGCGCCATCATCACTCTGGCCGACGATATCGAAGCAACTCTGAAAGCCTCCGAAATCAGCCGTGACCGCGTTGAAGACGCGCGCAACGTTCTGAAAGAAGGCGAAGAAGTAGAAGCCAAGATCATCAGCGTTGACCGCAAGAGCCGTGTAATTCAGCTCTCGATCAAGTCGAAAGACGTTGAAGACGAGAAAGAAGCAATCCAGAGCCTGCGCGACAAGCCAGTAGCTACTGATGCTCCTGTGGCCACCACTCTGGGTGACCTGCTGCGTGCACAAATGGAAAAGCAGAACTAAGTTCTGACTTTCTGTAAAAAAGGGCGACTTCGGTCGCCCTTTTTTGTGCCTGGAGTTTGGTGAAATACGCCTGGCTTTAGCTGCTCGGGTCGTGAACCAAAGATGCTGAAAAAATGTCTGATTGTTTAGTCGGATCAAGCGCTTATTTGCAGCTAGTCTTTAGCCTGAGACTAATGATCGCCCGGTGGGCTTTCTGGCAAAAGGACGTGAATGAACAAGCTCATTGTCGCAGTCGCAGTCGCAGTGCTGGTATTGGCGGGTTGTACCACCAACGCCAAGACTCACGTAGTGCGTGGGGTTAGCGGTATTGAGGTCGATTGTTCGGGGCTCGGTTCGAAATGGGAGAAGTGTTACAAGCGTGCGGCCAAGGAATGCAAGGGGGTGGGCTACCAGGTTGTGGCAAGGTCTGATGATCTCAAGGAGGAGGATGAGGAAGGGGGGCTTTTCGGGTTCAACCCGGCAGGTTTCCTGACGCGCACTATGTTGGTGATTTGCCGATGATGTGGTGATAGCTCAGAGTCTTCCCGTCCCGGGAATCAAGCATTTTGGGGGGCTGGGACAGATGGCAAAACTCAGGCTGTTCAAAAACGTTCGGGCGTGCTAAAACCTTTGAAGCGCTGACCTAGCTGCTTGAAAAAGAAGGGAAAAATATGACGAAGTCGGAGTTGATCGAACGAATTGTCACCCATCAAGGGCTGCTCTCATCCAAGGATGTGGAGTTGGCCATCAAGACCATGCTTGAGCAAATGTCCCAATGTCTGGCTACCGGGGATCGCATCGAGATCCGGGGGTTTGGCAGTTTCTCTCTGCACTACCGCGCACCACGTGTCGGCCGTAATCCGAAAACCGGCCAGTCTGTCAGTCTCGACGGCAAGTTCGTTCCTCACTTCAAGCCAGGTAAAGAGCTGCGTGACCGGGTGAATGAAGAAGAAGAGGATGGGCATTTCGGTCTTTGATTTCAAGGAGTTGGCAATGCGTAACCTAAAGCGCGTGATGCTCGTGGTATTCGTACTGTTACTGGTATTGGCGATTCTTGCGTTCGTGCTCGAGAACCAGCAGTCTGTTTCATTGTTATTCCTTGGCTGGTCGGGGCCGCAGCTACCCGTTTCATTGGCGGTACTGTCGGCGCTTATGGTGGGTATGGTGATCGGGCCTATGTTGCATTGGTTCCTGGGTCGCACATCTTCAAGGTCCAAATACCCAGGCTGATTGCGGCGCATGCTGGGTAACGTGTTTGGCGTTAGTCACTGCTTGTCTGCATCCATTAGTAAAAACGTCATTAAGCTGTAAAATGCTTTGCTTGTCCGAAAACGGCTGGTTCCGAGGTCGGCCGGACTGACTCTGCAGGCAGCCTCGGGTGCCGGCTTTTGCATTCATGGATTAGACAGTGCTCGGTTTGGCGGCCCTGTCAGTAACTCAAGGGTATGGTTTCGCGTGAAAATTCTAGTTACCGGCGGCGCCGGATTTATCGGTTCGGCGGTCATCCGCCATATCATCTCCAGCACTTCCGATTCTGTCGTTAATGTCGATAAGCTCACTTATGCGGGTAACCTTGAGTCCTTGGCAGGAGTCAGCCAGGACTCGCGATACCTGTTCGAACACATTGATATTTGTGACCGTGACCAAGTCGACCGAGTTTTGCGCGAGCACCAGCCGGACGCCATCATGCACTTGGCCGCAGAATCTCATGTCGATCGTTCTATCTCCGGTCCATCGGAGTTTATCCAGACCAATATCATTGGCACGTACACCCTGCTGGAAGCAGCACGTCACTATTGGGCAGCACTCGACGGTGCGCGCAAAGCCAGATTTCGCTTCCATCATATTTCGACAGATGAAGTCTACGGAGACCTCGAAGGGCCCGAAGACCTCTTTACCGAAACCACGCCCTATCAGCCAAGTTCACCGTACTCCGCCAGCAAGGCCAGTTCTGATCACCTGGTTCGTGCCTGGGCGCGCACCTATGGCTTGCCAACCCTGGTAACCAATTGCTCGAACAACTATGGCCCATGCCACTTTCCCGAGAAGTTGATTCCGCTGATCATCCTCAATGCACTGGCAGGCAAGCCGCTTCCAGTTTACGGTCAAGGCAACCAGGTCCGTGACTGGCTTTACGTCGAAGATCACGCCCGAGCGCTATATAAAGTTGTCACTGAGGGCGTTGTTGGCGAGACATACAACATCGGTGGTCATAACGAAAAGCAGAACATTGAAGTGGTTTACACCCTGTGTGCCTTGCTTGACGAACTTCGTCCAGATTCCGCGCACCGGCCGCATGCCAGTCTGATCACCTACGTTCAGGATCGTCCCGGGCACGACCAGCGATACGCGATCGATGCCAGCAAAATCCAGCGCGAGCTGGGCTGGACTCCGGAAGAAACCTTCGAAACCGGCATCCGCAAGACGGTTGAATGGTATCTGGACAATACCGAGTGGGTAGAGCACGTCAAGAGCGGCAGCTATCAGCAGTGGCTCGACTTGAACTACACGGATCGCTCGAGCAAAGCATGAAAATCCTTCTGTTGGGAAAAAATGGTCAAGTGGGCTGGGAGCTGCAACGCTCCCTTGCACCTTTGGGTGAACTGATCGCATTGGACCGCCGTTCGAATGATGGTTTGACAGGAGATATTTCCAATCTCGATGCCTTGCGCGCCACAATCCGCAAGGTCAAACCTGATGTCATCGTCAATGCGGCGGCCTACACTGCCGTGGACAAGGCCGAGTCCGAAACTGAATTGGCAGACAGAGTGAACAGTCTGGCAACCCAAGTCATGGCTGAAGAGGCCGCATCCTCGAATGTATGGCTGATTCACTATTCCACCGATTATGTTTTCAACGGCCAGGGCTCCACCCCTTGGCAGGAGACAGATGCTGTCGCCCCGGTAAATCATTACGGTGTCACCAAGCTCGCGGGAGAGCAGGCTATAGCTGCATCCGGATGTAAGCACCTGATTTTCCGTACCAGCTGGGTCTATGGAGCTCGCGGTAACAACTTCGCCAAGACCATGCTGCGTCTGGCCAAGGATCGAGAAACACTGAGCGTCATTGCAGACCAGATCGGAGCACCCACTGGTGCCGACCTGATTGCAGATGTGACGGCGTTGGCCATCCAGCAAGCCGTCCAGCGTCCGGAGCTGTCAGGTCTATATCACTTGGCAGCAAGCGGTGAGGTTTCCTGGCACGGTTATGCCCGCTATGTGATCGAATTTGCCAAGGCCAATGCCGAGCAACTCGCCGTCACAGCTGTAGATCCCATAGAAACCACCGCGTATCCAACGCCTGCACGCCGTCCTTTGAATTCGAGGCTGAATACTCGGAAACTGCGTGATAATTTTTCTCTGCACTTGCCGGATTGGCAAAGTGGCGTAACCCGAATGCTTATGGAAATTCTGAACAAATGACAACAACAAATCGTAAAGGCATCATTCTAGCCGGTGGTTCGGGAACTCGGCTCCACCCGTTGACGCTTGGTGTTTCCAAGCAGATGCTGCCGATATACGACAAGCCAATGATTTTTTATCCGCTGTCGGTGCTCATGCTTGCCGGGATGCGTGAAATTTTGATCATTTCCACCCCGGAAGATCTACCGTGCTTCCGCAAGTTGCTGGGTGATGGCAGCCGTTATGGCATCAAGCTTGCCTACGCGGAACAACCAAGCCCGGATGGTCTTGCGCAAGCATTCATCATAGGTGAAGAATTCATCGGCAAAGATCCATGCTGCCTCATCTTGGGGGATAACATTTTTTACGGTCAGCACTTCTCGGACAAACTCCGTTCCGCCAGTGCTCAAACTCATGGTGCGACAGTTTTCGGGTATCACGTTTCCGATCCCGAGCGATTCGGCGTGGTGGAATTTGATTCCTCAGGCCGTGCCTTGAGTATTGAAGAAAAACCGCTCACGCCTAAATCCAGCTACGCGGTGACTGGTTTGTATTTCTTCGACAATCAGGTTGTCGAGATAGCAAAAAATATCAAGCCGTCCGAACGTGGCGAATTGGAGATAACCGATGTCAACCGTGTCTATCTCGAGAAAAAGACTCTCAACGTTGAAATGCTCGGTCGCGGGTTTGCATGGTTGGATACCGGTACTCATGATTCACTGCTTGAAGCCAGCCATTTTGTGCATACCATCGAGCAGCGTCAGGGGTTGAAGGTGGCTTGTCTGGAAGAAATTGCTTACAACAGTGGCTGGATAACTGCTGAGCAGTTGGGATCTCAAGCTGATGCACTGAAGAAGACTGGCTATGGTCAGTACCTGCAAAGGCTGTTGGTCTTACCTTCCCTGTGAGATGGTCGCGAATCGTTCGCTTCGGCCCGGGCTCGTCAGAGAGTTTCAGTCGCTGCTAATAGCTGGTAGTACTGCGGATCGCCTGGTTATTGTGATGATTCGTATCGATAGAATGCGAAAGAAATAAAGCTCGCGTCCTATCTACAATGAAAATGAATAGGCTAAATTTTATATGACGAACACCCCGGCATCCACGCAGCGCACCGATGGGATTGACCTGTTTGAACTGTTTGCGGCGTTATGGGCTCAGAAGCTATTGATAATCAGCGTCGCTTTAGTCGGAGTATTGGCAGCAGCGACTTATGCATTTTTAAGTAAGCCGGTGTATGAGGCGCGTGTTTACCTGCTGCCACCTACCTTGAACGGAATCGCCGATTTCAACTATGGCCGAACTTTCGGTGCAGAACTGACACCATTTACGATCAAAGACGTATACGAAGTATTCATCCGTAATTTACAGAGTGAATCTTTACGACGTGCTTTCTTCAATCAAGTTTATCTACCTTCACTATCGCCGTCCGAGCGCGATGGATCGCAAGATCTGCTGTACTCTGATTTTTTAAAATTATTGACTATAGGTCTACCAACCAAGGAACAGCCAGATCGTTATTCCGTGATCGCTCGAGGTGAGGATCCTGCACATGCCACCGCGTGGGTTAAGGATTTTGCAGAGCGGGCGGGTGCCGCAGCGGAAAAAGAAATGATCAGTAATATCACCCGTGAAGCTGAAGTGCGGGTACGCAATCTTGGTCAGCAGATTACTACGCTGCAAGAAGCCGAAAACCGAGTTCGCCAGGATTCCATCACAAGATTGCGCGAGGCGCTAGCGGTTGCCGTGGCCATTGGTCTAGAGAATCCTCCTATTATCTCGGGTAATCTTTCCGCTGAGGTCTCCGCCGGTATGGATGGACAGCTCACATATATGCGCGGTAGTAAAGCGCTAAAGGCGGAAATTCAGAACCTTGAAACGCGTAAATCTGATGATCCTTTCATAGGCTCACTAAGAGCGCTTCAAATCAAGCAAAGCTTTTACAAGGATCTACAGGTTAGCCCGAGCACTGTCTCTGTCTATCGTCAGGATGGTCCAATCGAGCAGCCCGACCGCCCTATCAAACCAAAAAAGGAACTCATCATATCGCTGGGGCTATTCCTGGGCTGTGTACTTGGTTTCATGATCGCGCTGATCCGCCATTTTGTCATTACCAGGAAAAGTCGTGCTTGAGCCTTCACCTATTTACTTGTTTGTCGCCACATAAAGAAGCTGTAGAGATGGCGGGTAGTCAAATATCACGCAAGCCTGCGCAGTATCGTCGGTCCAGGTTTGCGGCGGGTGGTATTTATTGCCATGAGCGCCTCCGTAAGTGTCCCTTTCTATTGGTGATGGGTGGGAGCTGAATATTGAGTCTCTGATCAGCTATCAGCAAAGCACTGGAAAACCGGAGGAGGGGCGTTATCGTGAGCCGCTATTTAAAACATTTTCAGCAAAGATCAGCATTCGACGTCAAATCAGAACGCATGGTGCCGCTAACAACGAATCGTCGATGTGATAGGGTTGTTGATGCCCCTTCTCAATCCTCGGCAGGTGGGCTTGGGGACAAGGAGCATCGGCGGTAGGTGTCTTGGCCTTGATATCAGGACTGATCGGGCTGGTGGTTATGGTGTTCTCAGGAAGCCAGCGGTAAATTCTGAGGAGGTACCGTGTTGTAATTTATTGCTAACCTCTTCTGACAGCGGGTCGGGAACTGAAAGGCCGGTGTGACGTATGTTATTCCTTTGCTTTTGGTGTCGATTTTAGTGGCTTGGGATATTGTGCGTGCTTGGGTCATGAATCGGAGTGCTTGAAAAGCAATGAGTTACTACCTGGAAATAGCTTGTGGATCAATTTTTAAGGGTGAATTGATTTTGGATGCCCAACAGCTTAAGACATCGCGCGACATGAGTGACAAAAAAATTCCTGTAGTAAGTTTTAGTGCGGCCGTATCAAATGATTAATTTTGTTTTTGTATTTTTGGCTAACGTTTTTTTTAGTGCGCCCTCTATATTTTTAGTGGTGGCCAGTTCCCACTTAGGAAGCTTCAATGATGCGGCAATGCTAGGGGCAGCGTTCTCCATTTGTGCCCCGGTGCAGCTATTTTTTTCCATGCAGCACAATATTTCCATTTTGAGCGGAAAATTAAGTTACAGAGATTCATTGCGTACGAGGATTTGGCTGGTCATACCGTTTTTACTTTTTGGCTTTCTTGGTGCGCTTTTGTTTTCCTCGCAAATTGTATTTTGGTTTTTTCTATATAGATGTGCTGAGTTTTTATACGAGCCCATCCTTTGCGAGGGAATCAGAACGGGCGATTATCGTAATATTTTTGCGTCGACATTATTCAGATTTGCTCTATTTTCTCTAATTGTCTTTATTTTGTTATACGTTGGGGCTGGTCTGAGTATGGCGCTGATGGTGGTAGGTCTAGTGTTCCTGCTACTCACTCTAAAGTTCATCTCTGTTGCCTTTGACACAGGGGTGGTGTCATGGGGCGGATTTGTTTTAGGTGCGGCCGCTTTTTTTTCGAGTCTCATCGTAAACATCCCCAGATACTTTGTTGTTGGTGAAGATGCTTCATTTGCAGCTTTCTATTCAAGTATGTTGACCTTGGTCCTGGGAGGAGGGCTGCTATACGGGGCTTTTAATAACTATTTTTTTCCTAAGTTCATTGCTTCGGGTAGAACTGGAGCCATGAAGTTTCTTAATGTATCGATGGGCGTATTTCTCGGCGGCTTCTTATTGTCATATTTGTTGTTTTCGGGCGCTGTCATACCCAAGCTGTTTCTGGGGGTGTTTCTAGGCGCTAAGTATTTGGTTTATTTTGAGCTTGTTATCGGTTTTGCATTTTTTTATTTCGTACTTTACTTTCATGCTGTGTTGAATTTTATATTCGTGTTCCTTGGTTTGGCAAGGACATATATGGCTTCTCTGATCGTTTATGGTGTATGCATGGCCTGCTTCATCTTTGTCGTGAGGAGTTCTTCTGCAGGTGATTTTAGTCGTTTGATTTGGATCGTTGTTTGTTTTGGGGTGGTCTATGCGGTAGTTTGTTATCTTTTTCTTATGTTCAAGTTGTTGAGAGGGCATGAGGGATGATATTTCTAAGTGTGTTTTTAATTTTCGTTCTTTCGATACTTGACAGCCGAACCTCCTTCCTTGGTGCTGCGCATTCTTAGTGGTGGGAGTATGCTCTTGTTTTTGTCATATGCTTCAGTGGTTTACTACGGTTTAGAATTTTTCTTTGTGGCCGGTAAGATGGGGCAGGTGCTTGGGTCCTGGGGTTAATGGCGTTTCTGATCCCGGGAGCAGGAAACCCCTTGCTATTGGCTCCTGTGTTTGTGTTCATGCATTTTATAGCTATAATGTTGGTAAATAGTGAGCTTTCCCCCGGTAGCGAATTTGATCAGAGCAGTGAGGCCCAGTTTAAAAAAAGGTAACTCTTCCGACCCGGCTTTTTAAAGGTAATGGGTAGATTTTCTGGTTTCTTTATTGGGTGTTAACTAGGAATAAATATGTTTTCGGTTAGCGTTTGTATAGCTACTTACAATGGGGCTGAATTCATCAGGGATCAGCTGAGTTCAATACTCGAGCAAATTCCGGAAGATTCTGAAGTTTTGATCGGTGATGATGGTTCGAGCGATGAGACAATTCGTATTGTTGAAGAGTTTCACGATGTCAGAATCAGGATTATCAGAAATACCACGAATCTTGGGTATATAGGTAATTTTGAGAATTTAATTAGTGAAGCATCGGGTGCTTATATTTTTTTAAGTGATCAAGATGATCTCTGGCCTGCGGGCAGAGTCGACAAGATGATTTCTGCAATGGAACTTTCGAATAGTTTGCTGGTAGTGGGCTCTATGGAGTCATTTGTCGATGATGTTGACTCTCGTAAGTTTTTCTGTGGTTTTGATCATACAAGGAATGGTACTCCTTACAAGAATATATTTGACATTTTTATCGGGCGTAGCGTTCCTTACTATGGCTGTGCCATGCTGTTGTCGAAGAAGATAAAACCCTGTCTGATCCCTTTTTACTCGAAGGTGATTAGTCATGATATATGGATCGCTTTCGTCGCAAATAGACGTAATTCGGTCGTTCATTTGAGCGACACGGTTGTGTTAAGACGTATTCATGGTAGTAATCTGACCAATAATAACCGTGGTTTTTTCGATAAAATCAAAACCCGGCTTATCTGGTCGTTGGCTATTTTTCATATTATTTAATAAAGAGGGTACGCCGTGTTTGATAATAAGACTCTACTGATAACTGGGGGGACAGGTTCTTTTGGCAACGCTGTGCTCAAGCGATTTTTAGATACTGACATCACTGAAATTCGTATTTTCAGCCGCGACGAGAAAAAGCAGGATGACATGCGCAAGCGCTATGCCAGTCCGAAGCTGAAATTTTACATAGGAGATGTGCGGGATTATCAGAGCATATTGAATGCTAGTCGTGGCGTGGACTTCATTTTTCATGCCGCAGCGCTCAAGCAAGTCCCATCCTGCGAGTTTCACCCGATGGAGGCTGTCAAAACCAATGTTCTTGGTACCGAGAATGTTCTTGAGGCGGCGATACAGAATCAAGTCAAACGGGTAGTTTGTCTGAGTACCGACAAGGCTGTGTACCCGATCAATGCCATGGGTATTTCCAAAGCCATGATGGAAAAGGTCATGGTTGCCAAATCCCGTAATGTGGATGAAACCAAGACGGTGATTTGCGGTACGCGCTACGGTAATGTCATGGCTTCGCGTGGATCCGTCATTCCTTTGTTCATTGGTCAGATTCGAGCTGGCCAACCGCTGTCGATTACAGATCCAAACATGACACGCTTCATGATGACTCTCGCGGATGCTGTTGATTTGGTTCTGTATGCTTTTGAGCATGGCAACAACGGTGATCTATTCGTCCAGAAGGCCCCTGCCGCGACTGTGGAGACTCTTGCTCTCGCCCTGACATCGATGCTAGGGCAGCCTGAGCATCCTATTCAGGTTATCGGCACACGCCACGGCGAGAAACTCTACGAGGCGCTTTTGAGCCGAGAAGAAATGGCCTGCGCAGAGGACATGGGCGATTATTTCCGAGTGCCGCCGGATCTTCGGGATTTGAATTACAGTAAATTTGTCGAGCAAGGCGAAGAAAAAATTTCCACCATGGTGGACTACAACTCGCACAACACCGAGCGCCTGGATGTTCAGGGGATGCAGAATTTGCTACTGAAACTTGACTTTATGCGTGCAATTCAGCGCGGCGAATATGCGACACCCGAGGAATAAAGCATGAAAGTATTGATCACCGGTGCTAACGGATTCGTTGGTAAAAACCTTATAGCTCATCTGCGTGAGCGAAAAGACGTCGAGGTGCTGCGATTCTGTCGCGAAGATAATATCGCCAGTCTGCATTCGCTCGTATCTGAGGTGGATTTCGTTTTCCACTTAGCCGGTGTCAATCGTCCTCAGGATGTCGAAGAGTTTAAGGTTGGTAACACCGATTTGACTCAAGCGTTATGCGCAGCGGTCGCGCTGAGTGGACGTAAAATTCCAATACTTTATACCTCCTCAATTCAAGCTGAGTTGGCTAATGCTTACGGCGACAGTAAGCGCGAAGCTGAAGATGCTCTGCTGAACCTTTCTACGACATTTGGCAATAGTGTACATTTGTTCAGGCTGCCAAACGTATTTGGGAAGTGGGCTCGACCTAACTACAATTCGGCTGTAGCGACTTTTTGTCATAATATAGCAAATAATTTGCCTGTCAGTATCAATGACGCCAACGCTAAAATTTCACTTGTTTACATCGACGACGTCATAAGCAGTTTTATTTCTGTTATGGACGGTAAGCAGACAGGTAATCCGTTTGTAAAAATAGAACAAAATTACTCGATAACTGTAGGTGATCTATCGGCACAACTGTATGCCTTCAAAGAGAGTCGGCAGTCTATGATTGCCGAGCGGGTCGGCACTGGCCTCGTGCGGGCTTTGTATTCGACCTATCTCAGCTACTTGCCACCCGAAGAGTTTACTTACGAAGTTCCTAAGTACGGAGATGCTCGCGGCGTTTTCGTGGAAATGCTCAAGACCAAGGATTCAGGTCAGTTTTCATACTTCACTGCGCACCCGGGTATTACTCGTGGCGGTCATTATCATCATACGAAAACAGAAAAATTTCTGGTTATTTCCGGCAAGGCATGCTTCCGATTTCGCCATATAACATCGGGTGAGTTCTATGAATTATTCACAGATGGAGAAGCCCCGAAAATTGTAGAGACCGTGCCCGGCTGGAGTCATGACATTACCAACGTTGGTGAAAGTGAAATGATCGTCATGCTGTGGGCGAACGAGATTTTTGATCGTGAGCTTCCGGACACCTACACTATGCCAGTGGGCACCGAAGCCTGATCGTATTAGGAATGAGAATCACAATGAAAAAGTTGAAAATCGTCACTGTAGTAGGCACCCGTCCTGAAATCATTCGCTTGTCGCGTGTCATCACTGCGCTGGATAAGTATTGCGATCACGTACTGGTCCACACAGGTCAAAATTACGATTACGAGTTGAATGAAATATTTTTCCAGGATCTCGGGATCCGCAAACCGGATCATTTTCTCAACGCCGCGGGCAGCAGTGGTGCTGAGACCATAGGAAATGTGATTATTTCTGTGGACCGAGTACTCGCGTCTGTTCAACCAGAGGCTTTGCTTGTCTTGGGTGATACCAATAGTTGCATGGCTGTTATTCCTGCCAAACGTCGCAAGATTCCAACTTTCCACATGGAAGCTGGTAATCGTTGTTTTGATATGAGAGTGCCTGAGGAAATCAATCGGCGGATTGTCGATCATACTGCTGATATTAATCTTACTTACAGCACAATTGCGCGCGATTACTTGCTCAAAGAAGGTCTGTCACCTGATATGGTGATCAAGACGGGTAGCCCGATGTTCGAAGTCCTGAATTATTATCGCCATGGGATCGAATCTTCGGACGTATTGGTACGTTTGGGACTTGAGGCTGGTAAATTTTTTGTAGTAAGCGCACACCGCGAAGAGAATATCGATTCTGACAAAAATCTCTTGAAGTTGGTTGATGTCCTCAATACCGTCGCGGCAACCTTCGGTTATCCGGTGATAGTTTCCACTCATCCACGCACTCAAAAGCGTGTAGATGCGATGGGAATTGTATTTCACGAAAATGTGAAACTTCTAAAACCTTTGGGTTTCAAAGATTACAACAAGCTGCAGTTGGAATCCAAAGCGGTGCTTTCTGACAGCGGTACCATCAGCGAAGAGTCTTCGATACTCAATTTTCCTGCATTGAATATCCGTGAGGCTCACGAGCGTCCAGAGGGAATGGAGGAGGCTGCGGTGATGATGGTGGGGCTCGAGGTCGAGCGAGTACTGCAAGGACTGATGGTTCTGGATACGCAAGCTTCCGGTACGGAGCGTACCCTGCGCCTGGTCGAAGATTACAGCATGCCCAATGTGTCAGAAAAAGTAGCCCGGATTGTTCACAGTTATACCGATTATGTAAATCGAATCGTCTGGAAACGCTACTAATTTGAGTTGTTATCATGCCTGAGAAGAAACTGAGAATCCTGCTGGTTACGCAATATTTTTGGCCAGAAAATATGCGTATAAACGATTTGGTTCGTGATTTTACCGAGAAGGGACATTCGGTCACTGTACTGACTGGTCTGCCAAATTATCCGGAAGGCAGAGTATTCGATGAATTCCAGGCGGTGCCTGAGCGTTTCAGTGAATACTTTGATGCCAGAATTGTCCGGGTGCCGATGCTTCCGCGAGGTAAGCGCAGCATTAATTTGGTATTGAATTATCTCAGTTTCTTTACTAGCGCCTCAGTTTTTGGCGCTTACAAATTACGTGGCGAGCAGTTCGACGCAATCTTCGTATATGCTGTATCACCGATCATGGCCGCTATTCCGGCATTGGTGATTGGTCGATTGAAAAAAGCACCCGTTTTTGTGTGGGTTCTTGATCTCTGGCCTGAAACGCTCAGAGCTGTCGGCGTTTTGAAGAAACCTGTGCTGCTGTCGATGGTCGGTAAGATGGTTTCATGGATTTATAATCGTACTGACTATTTGCTTTTGCAATCGCATGGTTTTTTTGAAAACGTTCAAAAGTATTGCACGAAAGACATATCTCCCCAACGACTGGTTTATTTTCCAAGTTGGGCTGAAGATGATTTTTCTACAGACGAAAATCGAGTCTCAACGTTGTTGGCACGTGACGATACTGTCTTTACTGTATTGTTCGCGGGCAATCTCGGAGAAGCTCAAGATCTTCCTGCTGTGTTAGATGCGGCCGAAGCGTTGGTTGGCAAGGTATCTGTGCGCTGGGTGATTGTTGGTGACGGGCGTATGAGCGACTGGCTAAGCCAACAAGTCCAGTCCAGAGGACTTGATAACGTGCTGCTACTAGGTCGACATCCTTTGGATGAGATGCCAGCTCTGTTCGCTTGTGCAGACGCTTTGCTTGTGTCACTGAAGACCAACGACGTTTTTGAGAAGACAATACCTGGAAAAGTACAGGCTTATCTTGCCTCCGGCAGGCCGCTGCTAGGGATGATCAACGGAGAGGCAGCAAGAGTGATCAGAGACTCGGGGGCCGGTCTCACATGCTCTTCTGGTGATTCGAAAGGTTTGGCAGAGATCACGTTGGCGCTGGCGCAATCTGACGCAAGTCAATTGAGGGCGATGGGTGAATTCGGTCGGCAGTATTACTTGAGTAATTATTCAAAATCTCGCCTTCTATCCCTGCTGGAAGATCTTTTCAGAAACGCCACTTTAAGAAAGGCCAGCTATTGATGCAGAATTCTATTTTGTTGACCGGGGCGACGGGCTTCGTCGGTGGCGCTATTCTCAAGCGTTTATACACCGAAAAAAAATATACTGTTGTTGCTGTTGTCCGAGGCGAATCCCAGCTTGAGGTTCAGGACGTTCGGACGGTGCGCATCGGCAGCTTTGATGGCGAAACCCAGTGGAAAGAAAATCTCAGAAACTTTGATGTGATTATTCACTCTGCGGCACGAGTTCATGTCATGAATGATGCCGAGTCCGATCCGTTGGCGGCGTTTCGCAAAGTGAATGTTGAAGGTACTTTGAACCTGGCTCGTCAGGCGGCCGCCTCTGGTGTGCGAAGATTCATTTTTATAAGTTCGATCAAGGTCAACGGAGAGGGGACGGCCGCAGGTACTCCCTATACAAGCGATGATACTCCCGCTCCGGTAGATCCCTACGGTATTTCGAAAATGGAGGCTGAGCAGGGACTTCGCCAGCTTTCGGCGGAAACCGCGATGGAGGTGGTTATTATCCGCCCGGTCCTGGTGTATGGACCGGGAGTCAAAGCGAACTTTCTGAATATGATGCGCTGGTTGGACAAGGGCGTTCCGTTGCCTTTCGGCGCGATTTACAATAATCGGAGTCTCGTTGCGCTGGATAACCTGGTAGATCTGGTAGTGACCTGTATAGATCACCCGGCCGCCGGCAATCAAACCTTTCTCGTGAGCGATGGCGAGGATTTATCCACTACCGCACTGCTAAACAAGATGGCGAAAGCGCTTCACAAGCCGGCTCGACTCATTCCGGTACCCAGTTGGGTGCTCCAGGGCGGTGCCGCTTTATTGGGTAAAAGAGCACTCTCCCAGCGTCTATGTGGATCGCTGCAAGTCGATATTACCAAGACTCGCACTCTTTTATGCTGGACGCCGCCAGTCAGTACTGATGATGCTTTGGCAGCAACTGCATTACATTTTCGGGAACATCAATAACAATGATTTACTTGTGGCTCATACCAGCTGTTGCCGTTCTTTCCTTGGGGCTGACTGCGGCGTTACGTCGTTATGCTCTGAGTCGAAATATTATCGATATCCCCAATGCGCGAAGTTCTCACTCCATCCCAACCCCACGCGGTGGTGGAGTGGCCATCGTAATCGCTTTTCTCGTATCGCTACCTGTTCTTGGTTATGCGGGGTTAGTTACGTGGTCGCAGCTCATTGCTGTAGGCGGAGCGGGGATGTTGGT
Organism: Pseudomonas sp. P1_F7; assembly: GCF_056405655.1. NCBI lineage: Bacteria > Pseudomonadati > Pseudomonadota > Gammaproteobacteria > Pseudomonadales > Pseudomonadaceae > Pseudomonas > Pseudomonas sp. P1_F7. The sequence continues at coordinate 208,115 of NZ_JBFUBR010000004.1, read as the reverse complement.
CGCTCTAATTGGCTTTATGGATGACCATGGTCATATAGCAGCGCGTTGGCGATTGCTCGGTCATTTCGGTGCGGGTATATGGGCACTGTTATGGACTGGAGGCTTTCCTCCTATAGTCGTTTTTGGAATGAGCATGGACCTTCACTGGTTTGGCTATATTCTGGCGGCAATTTATCTGGTCTGGGTCCTCAATCTTTATAACTTCATGGACGGGATTGACGGAATTGCCAGCATAGAATCTTTGTGTGTGTGCCTTGGCGCGTGTTTCCTCTACTGGATCAATGGGACTCCAGCGCTGATATGGGGACCGATGGTCTTGGCTATGGCGGTCCTTGGTTTCCTATATTGGAACTTTCCCCCGGCACGCATTTTCATGGGGGATGCGGGCAGTGGGTTCCTCGGCATTGCACTGGGAGTGCTGTCACTCCAGGCAGCATGGACGTCTTCAGAGCTATTCTGGGCATGGTTGATTCTATTAGGGGTCTTCATCGTCGATGCAACGTTCACTCTATTACGTCGCATGATCCGAGGCGACAAGGTTTATGAAGCCCATCGCAGTCACGCTTACCAGTTCGCTTCACGGCAATTCGGCAAGCATCTACCGGTAACTCTGGCAGTAGGCGCAATCAATATGTTCTGGTTGTTCCCCATTGCTTTCTGCGTGATTTACTGGAGGCTCGATGGTGCAATTGGCCTAGTAATGGCGTACATCCCACTGATCATTCTCGCTGTGAAATTCCATGCAGGAGAACTCGAAAGCTCAGTCTCCACATCCACCGGTTGAGCTTTGGATACTGATTTAGCAGGTGTCGTGGGTGCCCGAATAGGTACAATGATCAAGTCATATCCAGTTTAGGAGCGGGACAAGGTGTTTGAAGCGTTTATGGAGAGGTTACGAGCTCATTTGCTCGGGCTACCACGCCGCCAGAAGCGACTGATTCAGGTTTCGGCCGACGTCGTTCTGGTTTGGGTCGCCCTGTGGCTGGCGTTCGTTGTTCGTCTTGGCATTGATGAGATGGCAAATCCGTTTATTGCTCACCCCTGGCTATTCCTGATTGCTCCAGTGGTTGCAATACCTTTGTTCATCCGCTTTGGCATGTATCGTGCTGTGATGCGCTATTTCGGCAATGACGCACTGATCGCCATTATCAAGGCTGTGAGCTTGTCATCCCTGATTCTTGGGGTCATCGTCTACTGGTACAGCAACCACCAAAATATCATCCCACGTTCGATCATCTTCAATTACTGGTGGTTGAGTCTGATCATGATTGGCGGTTTGCGTTTGGCAATGCGTCAGTACTTCTTGGGAGACTGGTTTACAGCTGTTCAGCATGTGCCCTTTACGAGCCGAGATGATGGTCTCCCGAGAGTGGCAATTTATGGCGCTGGTGCCGCAGGGAATCAGCTTGTTGCGGCATTACGCATTGGGCGGGCCATGCGCCCGGTAGCATTCATTGATGATGATAAAGGCATCGCCGAGCGGATAATCTCAGGCCTGCATGTCTACAATCCCAAGCAAATCCAGCGAATGATCGACGTTACCGGTGCTCAAGAGGTCCTTCTTGCGATTCCGTCGTCCAACAGAGGCCGTCGCCGTGAGATCCTCACATTCCTTGAAGGTTTTCCGCTGCATGTTCGAAGTGTGCCGGGTTTCATGGATCTGGCGAGTGGTAGAGTCAAGGTCGACGATATTCAGGAAGTAGACATTGCTGACTTGCTCGGCCGTGACTCCGTACCTGCTCAGGGAGAGTTGCTCGAGCACTGCATCAAGGGGCAGTCGGTTCTTGTTACTGGAGCAGGTGGTTCAATCGGTTCAGAACTTTGCCGTCAAATCCTGGCTTTGCGGCCAACAACGTTGTTACTGCTGGATCATAGTGAGTTTAATCTCTACAGCATTTTGTCTGAACTAGAGCAGCGCATCGCACGGGAATCACTACCGGTTCATCTGTTGCCCATTCTCGGTTCCGTACGCAATCCAGACAAGTTGCTGGACGTGATGAAAACCTGGCACGTAGACACTGTCTACCATGCCGCTGCTTACAAACACGTTCCCATGGTAGAGCACAACATTGCCGAAGGCGTCCTGAACAATGTGATCGGCACGCTCAATACCGCCCAGGCCGCTCTCCAAGCCGGTGTGGCCAACTTTGTATTGATCTCCACGGACAAAGCCGTGCGTCCGACCAATGTGATGGGCAGCACCAAGCGGCTTGCGGAATTGACACTGCAGGCACTGAGCCGCGAGATGGCCCCGGTGCTCTTTGGTGATACGGGCAATGTGTCGCGGGTCAATAAAACCCGATTTACCATGGTCCGATTTGGTAACGTGCTGGGGTCATCGGGTTCGGTGATTCCGTTATTTCACAAGCAGATCAAGTCGGGTGGCCCGCTCACCGTTACTCACCCTAAAATTACCCGTTATTTCATGACCATTCCCGAAGCGGCACAGTTGGTGATTCAAGCAGGGTCAATGGGGCAGGGTGGGGACGTGTTTGTTCTGGACATGGGCGAGCCGGTGAAAATTGTGGAGTTGGCGGAAAAGATGATTCATCTTTCCGGCTTGAGTGTTCGCTCTGAAAAAAATGTACACGGTGACATTTCCATTGAGTTTACTGGTCTGCGTCCGGGCGAGAAACTTTATGAAGAGTTATTGATCGGTGACAACGTAGTCTCCACCCAACATCCCATGATCATGAGTGCCAATGAAGATCATCTGACTTGGGACGTGCTCAAGGCCAAGCTGACGGAACTGCTCGCAGCAGTTGAGCAGGATGACTATGTACGAGTACGTCAATTGCTGCGCGACACGGTCAGCGGATATGCTCCAGATGGTGAAATTGTCGACTGGATCTATCAACAACGACGCTTCGAGCCCTGATCGGACTTATGTCATAGCCCCGCCACTTGGACTATGAGTGGCATTTCCAGAGATTGGAAGGCAGCTTCAGAGAAGCTGCTTCTCCTTAACGTGTCATTCAGCCTTACTACCTGGTTACGACCGGAACTACTCATGGGAACAGTTCCGCCTCTTGCAGCTTTTGCCCGTCTGGTCTTTAGCCGAGAGTTGTGGCTTTTCACTCAACTGCCAGTCGATGGCCAACGTCGGGTCGCTCCAGCGAATGCAACGTTCGGCAGATGGGGTGTAGTAGTCGGTAGTTTTGTAGAGAACTCCGCGAAGTCGCTCAGAACTACGAATCTGTGTGCGAAGCCTTCGGAGGGCCCATAGCTAACGATGGTTTTCAGCCGACAATCGAACCGCCACCCAACGGCTTAAATGTGGCGAACTGCACCGAATATCCACTGTCACGTCGAGAACCTCACCGACAGTGACGCGCACAAGTTTCCCCTGAGTAATCTCAAGTTGAAAGTGCAAGCCGAGTTCAAGGACGTCAGCGATGAGCCGCGATTTATCGACGGCAGGAAAAAAGCCTGCCGATCCTGGCCCGGTTAAAAGGTAAGGGATCTATGAACCCCACATTCAAAGCCGTCATCTCGCGGCATTGAATGTGGGGTTCGTGGAGCGGTTACGGATATTGGTCGGTTTTTGATGCAACGCTACAACTGGAAATGGCCACATAAATTCAACGGCGGGTGCTGCCCGCTGTTGCCGAGGAAAAGCTTAACGCAGTGTCCGGATTAGTTGACCACTACAGATATTCGACAGGCGTCAAGCCAGCACCCGCCGAGTGGCCCAGTCGAGAGCCGCGCTCAGATAGAAGAAGCCCCGGCGCATCGGGATGTAGGTTGTATCCATGGCCCAGACCTGATTCGGCCGGTCGGCACTTGCCTGGCAGCGGCTTACTCATGCGGCAAGCCTAATCAAGCTTGCTGGGCAAAGGAGTTCTGAAACCTCGCCTATTGAAGCTCTGGCGATTCAATGAATGGTAAAACGGTAGTTTCCAGAGCCGGCCTCATAGACCGAATATCCTGGCTCGGTACGGACGAAATTTGCGCCATCGCTTTGAACGCTACCTCCCCTATTTGGTACCCAGATTTCCGCGCTCGTGTTCACCGGGATACTGACAAAAAGCTCCCCTTGATCACTTCCTTCATTCCAGCGCACGGCAATCGTCCCGTAACCCGATCTATAACGGGCATTGGCCGAGTGCACCTCGCCCCCTGGGATAGGTTTGACGACAAATCGTCGAAATCCGGGCTCCACGGGACGGATACCGGCGATGTTTTGGTACATCCATTCTCCAATCGACCCGTAGGCGTAGTGGTTGAATGAATTCATCACCTTGTCTTGAAAGCTCCCATCTGGCCGAATTCCGTCCCAACGCTCCCACATCGTCGTTGCACCTTTGCTGATCTGGTAGCCCCAGGATGGATAGCTATTTTGAAGCAGCAGCCGGTACGCCACGTCTGCATGACCCGTTTCCGATAGTGCGGGTAGCAGACGAGGTGTGCCGAGGAATCCTGTGGACAGGTGCCAGTTCTTGTCCTTGATCAATTGAACCAATCGATCTGCAGCGGGCTTCCGTGATGCCGCCGGCAAGAGATCCATCGTCAGCGCAAGTGCATAGGCAGTTTGCGTGTCAGACTTCAATCTGCCATCTGGAAGGACATACGCACGATTAAATGCATTTTGAATATTCGCAAAAAGATCTGCATATCGACCGGAATCCTTATTGAGCGCGCGAGCAACTTTTTCGAGGGTATGCGCGCTATCCGCGAAGAATGCTGTCGCAATGAGATCTTTTGACGTCTCATCATCCACGTTCATCCAGTCACCGTAACCGCTACTGGGACGAAGATAGTCTGTACTGGTCTTTTCTAGATACGAAAGCCAACTGTCCATTGCACTGAAGTTTTGCTCGAGTATGCGCAGGTCTCCATAGCGCTCATACAAGGTCCAAGGCACCGATACACCGGCGTCACCCCAGCCAGCGTCAGCGTTTTTGATTCCCTGGAGAGTAGGTGCAACATCGGCAAAGGCCCCGGTTGGCGATTGAGTATCACGAAGATCAGTCAGCCATTTTTCCAGGAAAGATAACGTCTGCATATTGTAGGCGGCTGTACCCGCAAATGCTGCGAGGTCCCCCGTCCACCCCAAGCGCTCATCTCGCGCAGGTGTGTCCATTGGAACCGAGAGAAAGTTCCCGCGCTGACTCCATAAGATATTCTGTTGTAGCTGATTCAGCATCGGCACATTGGTATCAAAGGAGATAGTCAATGGTGAAGCTGTCCGCAATACACGACCGACAATTTCAGGCTGAGACGTTGCGCCGCTAACTTCGACATATCGGAAGCCATGAAACGTGAATGTGGGCTCAAATTTCTCCATTCCCTGCCCGCTCATGATGTACTGATCCGTCGCTTTTGCAGTACGAAGGTTTTCCGTATACAACGTGCCATCCGTGTTTAAGACTTCACCGTGCCGAAGCGTAAGAACTTGCCCAGCCTTCCCTCGGGTGCGCAATCTTGCGACGCCCACCATGTTTTGACCCATATCGTAAATGTAGGTGCCGGGCTTGATTTGCGTAACCTTTATGGGCTTGATCTCATGGTCAACGCGAATTGGAGGGTCGACTTGCGCAACCAGGGCGGCTTCCACATTCGGACCTACCAGTACCTGCCTCCAGTTTTTATCATCGTAGTTGGGTAAATTCCAGCCGGGCGTTGTCAATCGGGCATCGTATTGTTCACCCATTATCAGATCGGAATTAACTATTGGCCCAAGTGCACTCTTCCAACTGTCATCCGTAGCGATCAGTTCACTGCTGCCATCCGTATAGTGCAATTCGAGTTGCGCGAGCAGGTAAGGCAACTGGCCATACTGGTTCGGACCTAATGATCCAACATTCCCGACGTACCAGCCGGGGCCCAAGTCGACTGCAATTGCATTCCCGCCCGCGTGGATCAGTTTTGTCACGTCGTAGGTCTGGTATTGAACCCGCTTCCGATAGTCGGTCCAGCCCGGTGCGAAGTAGTCAGTACTTACAGTTTTGCCATTAATTTGAGCTCGATACAGCCCGAGTGCAGTGATATACAGCCTGGCTTGTTTGATTTCCTTGCTGGCATCAAAGTTTCGGCGCAATCGGGATGTCAGTCCATCGGGTTCTCGCGAACCGCTGATTTCCCATTTTGTCTTGCGGTCTCCCGAAATTTCCATCGCATTGGCGTAGGCTTCTCCAAACGTATAAGTGCTGTCAAGGTATGTGTACCATCCCGCGTCGCCGACGACCTCAGATTGTTCGAGATAATATTTTCCAGGCGGGAGGGGGCTGTCGAGCTTCAGGGTTGCCCATTCATTATCCGTGTGGTTCTCGATGCGCCGTTTTGTCACTAGTTCACCGTCGGGCCCGTTTTTTCTTAACGAGAGGGTAAAGCTGGTATTTCTAGTCTTGAAGGTCGGAACCTCTGCGCTGACTGACGCGATAGAGTGATCGGTAGTGAAACTCTGACCTTGACTTTCACCTGGCTTGAGTTGGGCCGGAGTGGCGGGAAGTTGCGATTTGATAAGATCCGGAGGCATGGGCACTACGCCACCACGGCCGATCCATTGCGCTTTCCAGTCGGTAGCGGTCAACAATCCCATTTCCCACGAGGAAGGTTTGCTCCAGGCAGATGGTTGGCCCTGAGCATCCCAGACGCGGACCGTCCAAAAATACCTTGTACGTGAACGTAGAGGCGCACCGGCATACGGAACAAATTGCGATCGCTCGTCGGCGATCTTGCCACTATCCCAAACATCCGCGTCACGAAGTTTCTCTGGACGTGATGCAACTCGGATTTGATAGAAGGTCTGTTTCTGGTTGCGCTCGTTCGATGCAATCACCCAACTGAATCTTGGGGTCGGAGTGTCAATGCCTAGCGAAGTTTTGGCATTTTCGATAGAAACGCTTTCAACTTTCACGGTCTCCGTGGCACTTGATGTAACAGTGCAAAACCACAGAAAAGCCGCGAGAAGAAAGATGGGAATAAGTCCTCGATTTTTCATTTGCTAAGATTTTTATCTCGAACGCCGGCCTAGTAGATACGCCTGGATTCCAGACGCGCGATGGAATGCGGGCCGTGGCCTTCGAGTACATTGAGGTTTTCTACAACCGCAAGCGCCTGCATTCGACCCTGGGCTACCGCTCTCCCTGTCAGTTGCTCAGTGACTGGCGCCTTGAGCAACAAGCGGAGAAAAGAGTAGCACAACCACCGCCCTTTGGAAGGCGAAAACCCGAGGGAACCTCAAATGGGCCAAACGAGACGGCTCTGGGGGAGGGGAAATAAGAATGCATTGATCCTGGTAGGGAATGAGCTTGTATCGCTATGGTAAATTTTCAAAGTAGTGGTATCCATTTATACGTGGGCAACTCGCTCCGAATATACAATATGCCTATCAATCAATATGTAGTGGTCAACTAATCTCGGACACTGCGTTAAGTTTTTCCTCGGCAACAGCGGGCGGCAGCCCGCTGTTGAATTGACGTGGCCGTTTCCAGTTGTAGTGTTGCATCAAAAACCGACCAATATCCTGATGTGCCAGCGAAGCATTCATGTAGCCCACGGCCGGTACCATTCCGTTTTCAGGTTGCGAAACAACCGCTCTATCGGCGTATTGTCGTGGCAGTTCCCGCGTCGACTCATGCTCTGCTTGAAGCGATAGCGCCAGAGTCGCCGGCGGAAGCTTCGGCTGGCATATTGGCTACCTTGGTCTGAGTGAAAGAGCACGTTCTGAGGTCAGCCACGCTGCTCATAGGCCATGTCCAAGGCCTTGATTACCAGGTCGGCATCGGGCTTCGATGAAAACGCCCAGCCCACCACACGATGGGTGAAAAGATCGATCACGGCAGCCAGGTGTGCCAGCGACCCTGAGCCCGTGGTGTCGCCGCACCAGACCTCATTCGGCGCCGACACTGTGAGCTCCTGATCCAGCACGTTCGGGATGTCCGGCCGCTCCACCGTCGCCTTTTTGTAAGCGTGTGAGCCGGGTTGCTTATACTTCAATCACCACGCGATGCCGGGAAACCCGAATTGACCACATCGGGCCTATACCCTTTTGGGATAAAGAAGCACTAAAGTGGGTCAAGCAAGGCCGTTGCCAACTGGGCTTCGAGCAACTGCTAACCGTCGATAGCCATCAAGCACATTTGAAGATGGTTCGCCATCTGACGGAAACCGCTCGTCCGGCCATCGTCATCGCAGGGAACGGAATGTGCAGCAGCGGTCGAATCGTCAATTATCTGATAGCCATGCTGCACGACCTGCGACACAATGTTCACTTCGTCGGTTACCGAGCCTAAGGCACACTGGGTCGGGCCATTCAAGCCTACGGCCAGCGCGGTGGTTACGTGGAACTGCACAAACAACGCTATGACATCCGAGCACAAGTCCATACCATAGGCGACTATTCGGCCCATGTGAACCATAAAGGCGTAGTGAATTAGGCAGTAAATACTCACTTTACTATTCTCTGATTGTTGGCTTTTCAGTGTTTTATTTTATTTTGTATATACAGAATTCCTTAAATCTTGAGAGCTTGAATTGATGATCTGGCTTGTTAATTTGCTATATTTTTTATTTTGTTTTTCGAAGTTTATTGTCAAGTGTAAGGCGGGCGAGTGAAGTGATTGCATATTTTTCAGTAAGCTTGGCGTTGTGGATTTTGTTTCTTATGTCTATAAGCTTGGGCCAGGACAGCCGGGATAGTCGGGCTCTGGATTTTTGTGCGTTGTTATTGTTTGTTTTGTTTTCGGGTCTCAGGTTTGAGACCGGTAATGATTGGCTTATATACAAGCAGGATTACGAGAGTATTGAGCTTTCTGATTTTTTTGCATTTGTTCATGAGTCGTCATTTGAGCCGCTATATTTGGCCGTTACATTTATATGCAGCCAGGTTGTAAGCTTTCAAGTGTTCTTATTTTTGGTGTCTGTTTTTAATGGCTTTATTCTTCACAGGTTTTGTAGGTTTTTTGGCGCCGGGTTTTCTGGTGTTGGAGCTATTTGTTTTTGTTGGACGTACTTGGCAACAAATATGGCGACGATAAGGTTTTCGCTTTCGATTTCATTGGTGTTACTTGCGGTGATGTTTTGGCTTGAAAAGGATAAGTTTAAATCTATATTTTACACTTGCTTGTCTGTTGGCTTTCATTCCTTCTCGCTTGTTTTTATGCCTTTATTGCTATTGTCGGGGGTTGAGTTAAAGGCGCGCATGGCTTTTCTGATTTTGTCAGCCGGCGTTGTGTTTGGTTTGAGCTTTAATTATTTGTTAGATTCGGGGCTATTTTCTTACATTCCTTTCTCTGAGAAATTGTTGTTTTATGCTGAAAGGTCTGTTCAATCTGATATGTCTATCGGCTCTTTGTTTTATGTGGCGTTAAATGGTTTTTTTATGATTTGCTTGTTTAGGGATCGATTTGAATCGCTGTTACTGAATCTTGCCAAGTGGAGTACGCTTATACTGCTTGCTCTTCAGGTTGGTATGTGGTTTTTACCTGTTTTTTGGAATAGATACCAAGTTGTCACGGTTTTAATTCAGGCTGTTTATATTTCGCTTAATTTTGTAAGGCGTGGGTTTATGTTGGAAACCTTGGTCCTCATGCTTATTTCGTTATCGGTTTTGGCGAAATTTTTGCTGGATCCTGCATTTGTCTCATATGTGCCCTATCAGAATGTGATTTCCGAAGCTTTGAGTGTTGATAGGGGAGATGGAGAGCGAAGATTTTATGAGGCTCTCGATGCTCATATAGATCGGAATGTCAAATGATAGTAGCAGGGAAGCAATGTAATTTGCATTTTTGTTCTAGATGGGGTCTTCATGATTAGTGTTTGTATTGCTAGGTATAATGGCAAAGATTCTATCTTGGATTAGCTTGATTCAATATTGAGGGAGATTCCTTTTGACGTCGGGTCGCATCATGACGTGCTGGCTCCTGAGAGAATTCGGGAGCACAGCATCGGAGATCAGATGACGGCTTTGAATGTGGGTTCATGGATCCCTTACGAAAGTCCAGTCATCCACTGTGATGAGGCTCGCGTCCAGGTACTCAAAGAACCGGATCGAGATCCGACCAGCCAGTCCTGGATGTGGGTGCAGGCCAGCGGCCCGCCGGATCGAAAAGTCGTGCTGTTCGACTACGCCTTCAGCCGTGCGCAGGAAGTGCCGTTGCGCTTGCTGGAAAGTTATCGCGGCTACGTGATAACCGACGATTACGCAGGTTATAACGCGTTGGCGTTGCAACCAGGGGTGGAACGCCTGGCGTGCATGGCCCATGTCCGGCGCAAGTTCGTCGATGCGCAAAAAATGCAACCCAAGGGCAAGACGGGGCGTGCCGATATCGCGCTGACCATGATTAACAAGTTGTATGGCATCAAGCGCGAACTCAAGGACGCCAGCGATGAACAGCGTTTTGTTGGCCGTCAGGAAAAGAGCTTGCCGATCCTGGGTCAGTTGAAAAGCTGGCTGGAGAAAACGCAACCACATGTGACGCCACATAGTGTGCTGGGCAAGGCCGTGAATTATCTGGCCAGCAACTGGAGCCGGCTGGAACGTTACGTGGAGGCCGGTTTTTTACCGATCGACAACAACTCCGCCGAACGAGCGATAAAGCCGTTCGTGATCGGGCGCAAGGCATGGCTGTTCAGCGATACGCCTGAAGGCGCTACGGCCAGTGCCCAGATCTACAGCTTGGTCGAGACCGCCAAGGTCAACGGCCAGGAACCCTATACGTGGCTGCGCCACGTACTGGAGCGACTGCCACATGCGCAGTCGGTGGCCGACTACGAAGCGCTACTGCCGTGGAACTGCTCACCGGAAATGCCACGGTAAACCAGAACCCCATCCTGAAGTAGGTGGGGTTTATGGATCGCGTACGAACTGCTCACCAGAAATGCCATGGGAGACGAGGAGCGCACCTGACGGTACGTGTGCTTTATGGATTGCATATGATTGTTTCGCATCCTGCAACAGACACATTTTTGACAAGATCTACCCATCGCCTAAGTTTGGAAGGCAGCTTCGGAAAAGCTGCTTTCTAAAACGATGTCATGGAGCTTCAATTATGCGTACTGGCTATTTCTACTCTCTGGTTTTTGCCCTGCTCACCAGCGCTTCTGTTGCCACAATTGCCGCACCTGCGGCGAAGCCCGAATCAGGCAACGCGCCTCTGGTGCTGGAGGTTTCCCCTAAGACACAGTCCGGCAAAGTCGATCTCAATGCAGCCGATGCCCCGACACTGCAGCGCGAGTTGACCGGTATCGGAGAGGCCAAAGCCAAGGCGATTGTTGCTTATCGTGAAAGTAATGGGCCATTTTCCTCCATAGACGAACTGCTGGAAGTGAAGGGGATAGGTAAAGCGATTCTGGACAAGAACCGCGAGAAGCTCCACGTGAACTAAGCTTGTATCTCAACGCCAGGGGCCGGTCATTGACCGGCCTTTTTGCTTTCTGGCGAAAGGGTCAGTGCAGCGCCTTTTATCGGTCAACAAAAAATTATGACTATCATATATTGTTTAAATTATGCCTATAATCCATTTGTAGTTCGCTAAAGCGTACAGGCATTCAGGCGCTCGTTTCCCCTAAACATCCCCAGGAGCATAGTCATGACTTCCACCCAGTCCCAAGGTACTGCCCTCGTTACCGGTGCATCTTCCGGTATCGGTGCGATTTACGCTGAGCGGTTGGCAGCGCGTGGTTTTGATTTGTTGTTGGTTGCTCGTGACGAGCGGCGGCTTGAGGCGGCCGCGACCAAATTGCGCGCCGAGCACGGTGTTCAGGTGGAAGTGCTCAAGGCAGATCTGACACAAAAGGATGATGTACTGAAGATCGAACAGCGTCTTCGCAGCGATTCGAGTATCAGCCTGTTGCTAAACAACGCCGGCGTCGCGGCGGATGGCTTGCTGGCGAATGCCGACATGGAGCAGCTGGAAAACCTGATTCAACTGAACGTCACCACGGTCACACGCCTGGCATCGGCGGCAGCCGCCAGTTTTGCCAAGGCAGGCCGGGGTTCTATCATCAATATAGCGTCGGTGGTGGCGTTGTTTCCCGAGCGCTTCAATGCGACCTACAGCGCCAGTAAAGCGTATGTGTTAAGCCTGACGCAGTCCTTGAATGCCGAACTGGATGGCTCCGGGGTCAAGGTTCAAGCTGTGTTGCCAGGCGTGACTCGCACCGAGATCTGGGAACGCTCCGGTATCGACGCTAGCCAGATTCCGGCGGACATGGTCATGGAAGCGGATGAAATGGTCGACGCGGCGCTCTCGGGTCTGGACCAAGGAGAGCTCATCACCATTCCTTCGTTGCCGGATGCCGGCGAGTGGGATGCTTTCGTTGCAGCGCGTCATGTCATGGCGCCGAATCTTTCCAAAAGTACGGCCGCCGCACGTTACAAATGAGGCGCCTTCCATCGGCTTGAGGTATTTGCGACATGAGTGATCGTCGAGTAGTTGTCACCGGCATGGGCCTGGTGTCTCCGCTGGGTAGCGGTGTTGAAGCTGTCTGGGAGCGTTTGCTGGCCGGGCGTTCCGGGCTGCGTAATTTACCTGAAGAGGTGGTTGCCGATCTGCCGGCCAAGGTTGGTGGCACGGTACTCACCGTGGCGGAAGATCCCGAGGCGGGTTTTGACCCGGATCGAGCAACGCCACCCAAAGAGCAGAAGAAGATGGACCGCTTCATTCTGTTTGCCATGGAGGCCGCACGGCAGGCGTTGGAGCAGGCCGGTTGGCAAGCGCTGGACCCGCAAGCCCAGGAACGCACGGCAACCATTATCGGTTCTGGGGTCGGTGGGTTCGGCGCGATTGCCGATGCGGTGCGCACCACTGACAGCCGTGGACCTCGGCGACTGTCGCCCTTCACTATTCCGTCGTTCCTGGTCAATCTCGCGGCGGGTCATGTGTCGATCCAGTACGGATTCAAAGGCCCGTTGGGTGCTCCGGTGACTGCGTGTGCGGCCGGGGTGCAAGCGATTGGAGATGCGGCGCGTCTGATTCGTTGCGGCGAAGCGGATATTGCCGTGTGTGGCGGCTCGGAGGCCGCGATCGATCGGGTCAGTCTTGCCGGGTTCGCGGCGGCGCGTGCCTTGTCCAGTGGTTACAACGAAACGCCTGAGCGGGCTTCTCGGCCGTTCGACAGTGATCGCGACGGCTTTGTGATGGGGGAGGGGGCGGGACTTCTGGTGATTGAATCCCTGGAGCATGCCTTGGCGCGCGGGGCTCAACCCTTAGCCGAGTTGGTCGGCTATGGCACCAGTGCTGACGCCTTTCACCTGACCGCAGGCCCCGAAGATGGCAGCGGTGCGCGCCGCGCGATGTCGCTGGCATTGGCGCAGGCTGGTATTTCAGCGGCTCAGGTGCAACATCTCAATGCGCACGCTACGTCGACTCCGGTTGGCGACCTCGGCGAGTTGGCCGCTATCAAGTCGTTGTTCGGTACAGACAACAAGGTGGCGGTGACGTCGACCAAATCGGCGACAGGGCATCTGCTCGGAGCGGCCGGCGGGATTGAGGCGATCTTCACGCTGTTGGCGATTCGTGATCAGATCGTGCCGGCCACACTGAATTTCGATAGTCCGGACCCGGCGGCGCAAGGCGTGGACATCGTCCACGGTCAGGCGCGGTCCATGGCTATCGAGTATGCGCTGTCCAACGGCTTCGGGTTCGGCGGAGTCAATGCCAGCGTATTGTTCAAGCGCTGGCAGGATTAGCCCTGGGGTTGTTTAAGAAACGCGCGCGTTACGTCGAGAATCCGCTGGGCCAGTTCCGGGTTTTCGACGCTACGCGAGAGCAGCAATGCGCCGACCAGTGCGGACATGATGACGATGCTCTGATCCGCGGCATCCTCGCCTTCAAGGGTGTCTTCTATTTGTTGGAGTCGTGCGTTCAACACTACGTCCGAGGTCGGACTTGGCTGCCCGCGCAAACCAAGTTCTGATGACATGGTTGGCAACGGGCAGCCTTCATGAGGTGAGGTCTGGTGCCATTCGGACAAATAAGCGTCGATGAAGGCATCCAGTGGGCGATCCTGGGCGAACAGCTCGGCACACACCGCTTCGACCTGATCGCCAGCCGCTTGCAACGCCTTTTCAACCAGTTCGTCTTTGGATTTGAAGTGCGAGTAAAAGCCTCCGTGGGTCAACCCCAGCGCTTTCATCAGCGGTTGCAAGCCAGTCGCCCCAATACCGTCCCGACGGAATCGCGCTGAAGCTTCCTTGATGATGCGCTTGTGGGTCTGGGCTTTATGGTCCTGCGAGTAACGCATCTGAAATCTCCGCAACAATGCGCCATCTTAACCAATGAAAATGGGATGGTGACTGTACTTCTACTTCTAAACAGCATGCAGATGCGTCTAACGGGGCTCTAAAAGCGTCAAAGACTTGTCAAAAATAATGACTACTCCTTTACCAAAGTTTATTGGGCAATCATAAGGCGAAGTACATCAGCAAGGGAAAGTCCTTGGTTGACATGACGCTGGTGGAGAAAAATCAGGTGTTTGCCTACAACGCCAGATAAACAAAACCCTGTCATTCACTGAGAATGACAGGGTTGTCGGGTTAGCGGTCCTTCGCTTCCTTGGCATCCATTTCCGCATTGCGTTCAGCGACGCGCTTACGTTGCTCATCGGTCAGTTCGACCTTGTTGGCGGTGTCGCGCAACATCATCAAACCGCCAACAATCGAGCCGATTGCAACGATCAGAATCAACCAGGCATACCAGGGCATAGGGCTCTCCTTGAGGGCAGGCCGATTGACGGAGTTCGCCAATCGATCGTGCATACCACTTTGAGCGATGGATTTTCGCAGTGGTTTCATTCTATGCCTTATAGGCCAAACGCACCTGAGCTGTTTATAGCCCGGTCAACATCGCGTCCGCCGGCGCATCCGCGCGCAACTGCGCGGTCAGCAGGAAGTACACGAAACCCACTGCCATGAAGCCGAGGAAGATCAGCCCGATCAAGGTGTTGAACCAGGCCATCGCCACCAGGCAGACCACTGCCAGCAGCAACGCGATCATCGGCACAAGCGGGTAGCATGGCGCACGGAACGTACGCTCCAGGTTCGGTTCGGTTTTACGCAGTTTGAACAGGCTGAGCATGCTCATGATGTACATCACGATGGCGCCGAACACTGCCATAGTGATCATTGCCGCTGTCAACGTCATACCGCCGAGGTTGATCAAGCCGTCACTGTAAATCGCCGCGATACCGATCACACCGCCAACGATGATTGCCCGGTGCGGCGTCTGGAAGCGCGACAGTTTGGCCAGGGAGGCCGGCAGATAACCGGCCCGGGCCAGCGCGAAGAACTGCCGCGAGTAGCCGAGAATAATCCCGTGGAAACTCGCCACCAGGCCGAACAGGCCGATCCACACCAGCATGTGCAGCCACCCGGAGCTTTCACCGACCACGGTTTTCATCGCTTGAGGCAGTGGGTCGTTGATGTTCGACAGGGTGCGCCAGTCGCCCACGCCGCCGGCAAAGAACATCACGCCCATGGCCAGCAATACCAGGGTTAGAATCCCGCTGATGTATGCTTTGGGAATCGTCCGTTTCGGGTCCTTGGCTTCTTCGGCGGCCATGGCGGCCCCTTCGATGGCGAGGAAGAACCAGATGGCGAACGGAATGGCCGCGAACATCCCGGCGATCGCCGGGGCACCGAATACATCGGAGCCGGCCCAGCCATTCAATGCGAAGTTGCTGAAGCTGAACGCTGGTGCAACCACGCCCATGAACACCAACAGTTCGGCCACGGCCAGTACGCAAACCACCAATTCGAACGTCGCTGCGAGTTTCACCCCGAGAATGTTCAGGCCCATGAACACGATGTAGGCACCGACTGCCGCGTGTTTTGGATCGAGAGCGGGAAACTGCACGTTCAGGTAAGCACCAATCGC
The DNA here is from genome assembly GCF_056405655.1 of Pseudomonas sp. P1_F7. NCBI lineage: Bacteria > Pseudomonadati > Pseudomonadota > Gammaproteobacteria > Pseudomonadales > Pseudomonadaceae > Pseudomonas > Pseudomonas sp. P1_F7. The sequence continues at coordinate 192,294 of NZ_JBFUBR010000004.1, read as the reverse complement.
CAGAGCAATCGCTGGCGGCGCGAAGACGAATTCGATCAGCGTCGCCAACCCGGCGATCAGCCCGCCTTTTTCGCCAAACGCGCGGCGACTGTAGGCAAAGGGACCACCGGCATGGGGAATCGCCGTGGTCAGTTCGGTGAAGCTGAAGATGAAGCAGGTGTACATGGTGGCGACCATCAACGAGGTCACCAGAAAACCCAGTGTGCCCGCGACGCCCCAGCCGTAACTCCAGCCGAAATACTCACCGGAAATCACTAGCCCGACGGCAATGCCCCACAGGTGCAACGTGCCGAGTGTGGGTTTGAGTTGTGTGTTCATGCAGTTGCTCCCTGAACGGTTTGGAATGCTCGAGAGGAGGGCGTCTGCAGTGGGCGTGCCAGTGTTGTGATAGCAGTCGTAAAGCGTAAAAACACGTCGTATCGGGGATGTTTGGTGCTGGATGCACGCATTTTGGTGCTTCAGCAGGGGGCATGGGTGCCAGTAATGCCGCGAAGAGGCCCGTCCAGACACCGCTGTAACCCCAGCATAAACCCACTCTTTACGCTTTCTTTATGCCCCGCGCGCACCCTCGATCTCGTTCCTTTACAGCCTCCTTTCCGACAATGACTCCACACGCGGCAATACGCCGTAACACGGAGAACTTCCATGAGCGTTCTGGACGGGGTGTCGCTGCTGCTGGCAGTGGGGCTGTTCATTTATCTGTTGGTTGCGCTGTTGCGCGCGGACCGGAACTAGGAGCGGCTATGCACAGTTATGACTATTGGCTGATCCTTGGTTTTTTCGCCCTGGTATTGGTCCCGGCGCCGTTTCTCGGGCGCTTCTACTACAAGGTAATGGAAGGTCAGCGCACGTGGCTGTCGCCGGTCCTCGGGCCGGTCGAACGTGGCTGTTACCGGCTGGCTGGGGTTGACCCGCAAACTGAACAGAGCTGGCAGAAATACGCCTTGGCCTTGCTCGCCTTCAATCTCGCGGGTTTCCTGCTGCTGTTCTCGATCCTGTTGCTCCAGGGCCACTTGCCGCTGAACCCTCAAAACCTGCCGGGCCAGGAGTGGACGCTGGCGTTCAACACTGCCGTCAGCTTCATGACCAACACCAACTGGCAGGCCTACAGCGGCGAAGCGTCCTTGAGCGATCTGAGCCAGATGGTCGGCCTCACCGTGCAGAACTTCGTCAGTGCCGCCACCGGCCTGGCCGTACTGGTTGCGCTGTGCCGCGGCATCGCTCGCAAATCCACTGCATCGCTTGGCAACTTCTGGGTCGACATGACCCGCGCCACCCTCTACGGCTTGCTGCCGCTGTGCCTGCTGCTGGCACTGTATCTGGTCTGGCAGGGCGTGCCGCAAACCTTCGCGCAGTACGTGAATGCGGTGACGATGCAGGGAGTTGACCAAGTGATCCCGCTGGGACCGGCTGCCAGTCAGATTGCGATCAAGCAATTGGGCACCAACGGTGGCGGTTTCTTCGGCGTGAACTCGGCGCATCCGTTCGAGAACCCGACGGCATGGAGCAACCTGTTCGAAATGGCGTCGATCATTCTGATCCCCGTCGCGCTGGTATTCACCTTCGGCCATTACGTGAAGGACCTGCGCCAGAGCCGCGCGATCATCGCCTGCATGCTGGCGCTGTTCCTGATCGGCGGCGCCACCTCGCTGTGGGCTGAATACCAACCGAACCCGGCATTGAACAACATCGCTGTCGAACAGACCGCGCCGCTGGAAGGCAAGGAAGCGCGCCTGGGCACCACTGCCACGGTGTTGTGGTCGGTAACCACCACGGCCGCGTCCAACGGTTCGGTCAACGGTATGCACGACAGCCTCAACCCGCTGAGCGGCATGGTGGCGCTGGTCAACATGATGGTCGGCGAAGTGATCTTCGGTGGCGTTGGCGCCGGGCTCTACGGCATGTTGCTCAACGTGCTGATCGCGGTGTTCCTCGCCGGCCTGATGATCGGTCGTACTCCGGAATACCTCGGCAAGAAACTGCAGGCCAGGGAAGTGCAACTGCTGGTGGTGACCCTGATGGTCATGCCGATTGGCGTACTGGTGCTCGGTGCGATCGCCGCCAGCCTGCCAGGCCCGGTGGCCGCGGTGAGCAACCCTGGGCCTCACGGATTCAGTCAGTTGCTCTACGCCTACACCTCGGCCAGTGCCAACAACGGTTCCGCCTTCGCGGGCTTCGGCGCCAACACCCCCTTCCACAACCTGATGCTGGGCTTGGGCATGTTGATTGGTCGCTTCGGTTACATCCTCCCGGTTCTGGCGTTGGCCGGCAGCCTGGCGATGAAGAAAACCGCGCCGATCGGGCAGAACAGCTTCCCGACTCACGGCCCGCTGTTCGTGACTCTGCTGACCGTGACCATTTTGCTGGTGGGCGGCCTGACCTTCCTGCCGACCCTGGCGCTGGGCCCGATTGCTGAATATCTGAGTATGGGCTTCTGAGGACTAATTGATGAATATGCCCGTAATTAAACCGGCCACCGTAAAGGCACCGGAACAACCGAAAACCGCGATCTCGGCCCTGTGGCGTCCGGCGCTGGTGCAAGCCTTCGTCAAGCTCGACCCACGGCAGTTGCAACGTGCGCCGGTGATGCTGGTGGTCGAACTGACCGCGATCCTGACCACCGTGTTGTGCTTTATTCCCGACACGGCAGTACCGACCTTCGTCGCCGCGCAAATCGCTGTGTGGCTGTGGTTTACCGTGCTGTTCGCCAACTTCGCCGAAGCCCTGGCCGAAGGTCGCGGCAAGGCCCGCGCCGACAGCCTCAAGGCAGGTAGCGAAGGCCTCAGCGCCCGGCGCAAAACCAGCAACGGCACGTTCCAGGTGGTGCCGGCCACCAGCCTGCGCAAAGGGGATGTGGTGCGCGTCGAAGCGGGGGAGATGATCCCCGGTGACGGCGAAGTGATCGAAGGCATCGCGGCGGTTAACGAAGCGGCGATTACCGGTGAGTCGGCCCCCGTGATTCGCGAGTCCGGCGGCGACCGCTCAGCCGTCACCGGCAATACAAGGCTGGTGTCCGACTGGCTGCTGGTGAAAATCACCGCCAACCCTGGCGAGTCGACTCTGGACCGCATGATCGCCCTGGTCGAAGGTGCCAAACGCCAGAAAACTCCAAACGAAGTGGCGCTCGACATCCTGCTGATCGGCCTGACCCTGATCTTCCTGCTGGTCGTGGTGACCCTGCAACCGTTCGCCCACTTCGCCAATGGCAGCCTGCCGCTGGTGTTCCTGGTGGCGCTGTTGGTTACGTTGATTCCGACCACCATCGGCGGTTTGCTGTCGGCCATCGGTATCGCCGGGATGGATCGCCTGGTGCGCCTGAACGTGATCGCCAAATCCGGTCGTGCGGTGGAAGCGGCGGGGGACGTGCACGTTCTGCTGCTGGACAAGACCGGTACCATCACCTTCGGTAACCGTCGTTGCTCGGCGGTGTATGCCGCGCCTGGCGTGACAACCAGGGAACTGGCCGAGGGCGCTTTGCTGGCTTCGCTGGCCGACGACACAGCTGAAGGCAAGTCGATCGTCGAGTACCTGCGCGGCACTCATCCGCAACCGGAACCGTCCGCTGACGTGCTGACAGCCGTGCCATTCAGCGCCGAAACCCGCTTGTCCGGTGTCGACTATCAGGGGCGCGTGTACCGCAAAGGCGCGGTGGATTCGTTGCTGGCGTTCGTCGGCCTCAAGCGTGCTGATCTGGCTGCACCGTTGTCCCGAGAAATCGACAAGATCGCCCAAAGCGGCGGCACCCCGTTGCTGGTGTGTGCCGACGGCAAGTTGCTCGGTGCGATCCACCTCAAGGACGTGGTCAAGCCCGGTATCCGCGAGCGTTTCGCCGAGCTGCGCAAGCTGGGAATCCGCACCGTCATGGTCACCGGCGACAACCCGTTGACCGCCGCTGCCATCGCCGCTGAAGCGGGGGTGGACGATGTGCTGGCCGAAGCCACGCCGGAGAAAAAACTGGCGCGCATTCGTCACGAGCAAAACGACGGTCGTCTGGTCGCCATGTGCGGCGACGGCGCCAACGACGCCCCAGCCCTGGCCCAGGCCGACGTCGGCATGGCAATGAACGACGGCACGCAAGCGGCGCGCGAAGCGGCCAACATGGTCGACCTCGACAGCGACCCGACCAAGCTGCTGGACGTGGTGCATATCGGCAAGGAATTGCTGGTCACCCGCGGTGCGCTGACGACCTTTTCCATCGCCAACGACGTGGCCAAGTACTTCGCGATCCTGCCGGCGCTGTTCGCCGCGATCTACCCGCAACTGGGTGTGCTCAACGTGATGCACCTGAGCAGCCCGCAGAGCGCCATTCTCTCGGCGATCGTGTTCAACGCCCTGATCATTGTGGTGCTGATTCCGCTGGCGCTGCGCGGTGTGCGGGTTCATGCGGCGAGTGCAGCGGCGTTGTTGCGACGTAATCTGCTGATCTATGGCCTGGGCGGGATTCTGGTGCCGTTCGTGGGCATCAAGGCGATCGACATGCTGTTGACGGCGTTGCATCTGGTTTGACCTGACACCCCCACTGTAGGAGCGAGCTTGCTCGCGATGGTGGTTAACGATAACGCGCCCTTTCTGACAAAACGCGGCGCCTTCAGATCCATTGCGAGCAAACTCGCTCCCACAGGTTTTTCCCGTGAATTCGAGGATTGTGAAATGTCCACATTGATACGTCCGGCCCTGAGCCTGCTGGTCCTGATGACGCTGATCACCGGCGTCGCTTATCCACTGGTGGTCACCGGCGTGGCCCAGGTCGCGTTCCCTGATCAAGCCAACGGCAGCCTGGTGCGTGATGCCGAGGGCAAGGTCCGTGGCTCCTCGCTGATCGCCCAGGATTTCGTTGGCGACGCCTGGTTCCACCCGCGTCCTTCGGCCGGTGCCTTTGCCACCGTGTCGAGCAGTGCCAGCAACCTGTCGCCGAGCAACCCGGCGCTGGCCACGCGGGTGATCGACGATGCCAACAAACTGCTGGTGCCTGGCCAGGGGCCGGTGCCATTGGCGCTGGTCACGACGTCCGGCAGCGGTCTCGATCCGCACTTGCCACCGGCGGCGATTGCCTATCAACTGGCGCGTGTCGCAACGGCGCGCAACCTGCCAGTAGCGACACTGCAGCAACTGCTGGATGCCCACATCGAGCAGCCACTGGTAGGCCCGCCGGTGGTGAACGTGCTTGAGTTGAATCGGGCGCTGGAAAACCTGTAGATCAAAAGATCGCAGGCTTCGCCAGCTCCTACAGGATGTACGCCATCTGGCGTAGGAGCTGCCGCAGGCTGCGATCTTTTAATGCCACACCCAACTATCAAGTCAAACAAGGCAATGAAAATGAGCAACTCCGGCCGCGCCGACGCGCTGTTAGCAGACCTGCCCCGCGATGGCCGTGGCCGGCTCAAGGTGTTTCTCGGCGCCGCGCCGGGTGTCGGCAAGACCTACGCCATGCTGCAAGCGGCCCACACCCAGTTACGCCAAGGGGTGAAGGTCATCGCCGGCGTCGTCGAAACCCACGGCCGGGCCGAAACCGAAGCATTGCTCGGCGGCTTGTCGCAGCAGCCATTGGTACGCTCCGAGTACCGTGGTGTGTTGCTCGAAGAAATGGATCTCGACGGTCTGCTCCTTGCCAAACCGAAACTAGTGCTGGTCGACGAACTGGCGCACACCAATGCCCCCGGCAGCCGTCACGAAAAGCGCTGGCAAGACATTCAGGAACTTCTCGCCGCCGGCATTGACGTGTACACCACGGTCAACGTCCAGCATCTGGAAAGCCTCAACGATCAGGTGCGCGGCATCACCGGCGTGCAGGTCCGCGAAACCCTGCCGGACTGGGTGCTGCAGGAAGCCTACGAACTGCTGCTGATCGACTTGCCGCCACGGGAACTGCTGGAGCGGTTGCGCGATGGCAAGGTCTATGTGCCGGAGCAGGCGCGGGCGGCCATCGACGCGTTCTTTTCCCAGACCAACCTCACGGCCCTGCGCGAACTGGCGATGCAAACCGCGGCGGCTCAGGTCGATAACGATCTGGCCCAGGGGTATCGTCAGTTGGGTCAAGCCGCGCCGGCTGTGCGCGGGCGCTTGCTGGTAGGGGTCGACGGCGATGCCCAGGCTGAACGCCTGGTGCGGCATGCCAGCCGCGTGGCCCAGCGGCGGCACCTGCCCTGGAGCCTGGTGCACGTGGACAACGGCAGCGTGCGTGACGAACAGTCGCGCCTGCGCCTGCAAAGCGCCCAGCAACTGGCCGAGCGCCTGGGCGGCGAAGTGGTGTTGCTGCGCGCCGGTGAAGTGGCGAAGACCCTGATCCAGCATGCCGCCGAACGCCGCGCCAGCCTGGTGTTGGTCGGCCAGTCCCGGCCACGTTTGCGCCGACGTCTGTTCGGAGGCGGGTTGGCGGCGCGACTGCTGCGTAATGCACGCGGGCTGGAGATCAACGTTCTCGACAGCGATCACCAACAGCATCAACCTCATCAGCGGTCGATGCAGTCACTGGTCTGGTTCGACTACGCATTGGCCGTGGTCGCGACGGTACTGGCCAGCGCCCTGGCCTGGGCCGTGGCGAGTGTTCTGCCGTTGCCAAACATCTCGCTGGTGTTCCTCGCCGCCGTGTTGCTGGTGGCGGTGCGCAGCAGTCTCGGGCCGGCGCTGGCCTGTGCTGCGCTGTCGTTTCTGACCTACGACTTCCTGTTCATTCCACCGAATTTCTCTTTCAGTATCCAGCGCGAAGAAGACGTGCTGACCTTGCTGTTTTTCTTGCTGATGGCGGCCCTCACCGGCAACCTCGCCGCGCGCCAGCGCAGGCAATTGCAGGCACTGCGCGATACCCAGGAAGAGACCACCGAATTGCTCGACCTGTCGCGCAAACTCACCGCCGCCACCGACCGTCAGGCCGTGGTCAGCGCGGCCGCCCAACACCTCAACGGTTGGAGCGATGTGCAACTGTGCCTGCTCAATCGCGATGGGCAAAACGGCTGGAAAGTCGAAACCGGTGGCCCGCTCGAGTTCACCGAAGCCGAACGCGCCGCCGCCGATTGGGCCTGGCAGCACGACCAACCGGCAGGTGCGGGCACCGGCACCTTGCCGTTCGGCCGCTGGTGGTGGTGGCCGTTATCGGTGGAGAACGGCCCGCTGGCGTTGCTCGGTGTATGCGCCAAAGAAGGCCAGACGTTGGGCGGCCAGCGCCGTCGCTTGTTGACCGCACTGAGCCAACCGCTGGCCCAGGCGCTGGCCCGGGCGCAACTGGCTGATGATCTGGAAGCAGCGCGGCTGCACGGCGAAACCGAGCAACTGCGCAGTGCCTTGCTGGCATCGGTGTCCCACGATTTGCGCACACCGCTGACGTCCATGCGTGGCAGTATTGACAGCCTGCTGGCCCTGGGTGAAGCGATCCCGCTGGAGGATCGACGTGAACTGCTCGAAGGCACCCGCGATGAAGCCGAACGTCTCGACCGCTACATCCAAAACCTGCTCGACATGACACGCCTCGGCCACGGCGCACTGAAGCTGGCGCGGGACTGGGTGTCGCCGGCCGATATCGTCGGCAGTGCGCTCAATCGCTTGCGCGCGGTACTCGCGTCGCTGCAGGTCAGCACCGAAGTACCGGCGCAATTGCCGCTGCTGTTCGTCCATGCCGCGCTGATCGAACAGGCACTGATCAACGTGCTGGAAAACGCCGCGCGGTTTTCGCCGCCCCACGGGCGCTTGCAATTGCGCGCCGGGGCCGATGACAGTGAGCTGTTTTTCTCGGTCAGCGATGAGGGGCCGGGGATTCCGGAAGAGGAACGGGCGAAGATTTTCGACATGTTCTACACCGCGGCGCGGGGTGATCGTGGCGGGCAGGGTACCGGGCTGGGGCTGGCGATTTGTCAGGGCATGGTCGGTGCTCATGGCGGGCGCATCAGCGTCGCCGACGGCATCGAGGGGCGCGGCACCTGCATCACGCTGCACCTGCCGCTACAGGCTCAGCCGGGATACGAGAGTGAAGCCTGATCGTGCTTGCGTTACTCTCTTGCCACTTCTTTGCGTTGATGTGAATTCATGAGCCAGACCGCGACCATTTTGGTCATCGACGACGAACCGCAGATCCGCAAATTCCTGCGCATCAGCCTCGCTTCCCAGGGCTACAAAGTGCTGGAGGCGGGTACCGGCAGTGAAGGATTGGCGCAAGCCGCGTTGAACAAACCGGATTTGCTGGTGCTCGACCTCGGCTTGCCGGACATGGACGGCCAACAGGTATTGCGCGATTTTCGCGAGTGGTCGACGGCACCGGTATTGGTGCTCTCGGTGCGCGCCGGTGAAGGGCAGAAAGTCGAGGCCCTGGATGGCGGCGCCAATGATTACGTGACCAAGCCGTTCGGCATTCAGGAATTCCTGGCGCGGATTCGTGCGTTGTTGCGCCAGGCGCCCGCAGGCGAGGTCCAACAAGCGGCGCTGACCTTCGGTCCGTTGACGGTCGACCTGGCGTATCGCCGGGTGCTGCTCGACGGTATCGAAGTCGCGCTGACCCGTAAGGAATACGCTGTGCTGGCGCAACTGGCGCGGCATCCCGGGCGGGTGATCACCCAGCAGCAATTGCTCAAGGACATCTGGGGGCCGACTCACACCGAAGATACTCATTACCTGCGCATCGTGGTCGGGCACTTGCGCCAGAAACTCGCGGATGATCCGACCCAACCCAGGTTTATCGTGACCGAGGCAGGGGTGGGGTATCGGTTGTTGAGTGAGTAGTTTTGAAATTTTGTTGTGACTGATCTGGCCCCATCGCGAGCAGGCTCGCTCCCACATGGGATCCTGGTCAGACACACATTTTGTGAACGCTAAAGGCTCACTGTGGGAGCGAGCTTGCTCGCGATGAGGCCCTTACATTCAATCGAGAACTTTCAGACGTTCAATTCTGCTCATTCTCATACCGGTCCAGCGTATCCCGCGCAATCTCCCGTCCCAGCGCGATCAGCTCCGGCGCCTTGTAGAACTCGAAAAACCGACATACGCGTTTGGGCACGTTGATCAGGATGTCAGGCGGATACCCGGCAATCTTGTATTGCGCCAGCGACGTCTGCATCACCTCGAAACTCTGGTTGATCAAATCCAGCAAGGACGCCGGTCCGACATTGTCGATGATGAACGAACCGGTGGCGGAGCGAGGGGCGCCACTGGCTTGGGGAGCGGCCGCGGGTTGCTGTGCCTCGGGCTCGGCGGATTCGATCCACGGATTGAAGTCTGCACCTTCGGCCTTCAAGGCTTCCTGTTCCAGAACCAACAATTGTTCAGCCTGTTTGCGCCGGAACGGCAACTTAGAGCCGACGGAGTTGATCAGGCTGTCGAAGCGGGTCTTGAAGGCGGCGGGACGCTGGATGACCGGCAATTGATAGTGGCGCTGGTTGGTGGAGTTGAGGTTGACCGCGATGATCAAATCGCAATGGCTCGACACTACAGGCACGATCGGTAGCGGGTTGAGAATGCCGCCATCCACCAGCATGCGGTTGCCCTGCATCACCGGGGTAAACAGGCTGGGAATCGCTGCCGAGGCGCGCATGGCCTGATGCAGGCAACCTTCCTGGAACCAGATTTCCTGCTGGTTGGTCAGGTCGGTGGCAACGGCGGTGTAGGGGATACGCAAATCTTCGATGTTGATCTCGCCGACGATCTTGCGGATCTGCCCGAAGACTTTCTCGCCACGAATCGCCCCCAGACGAAAACTGACGTCCACCAGACGCAACACGTCGAGATAATCCAGGCTCTCGATCCAGTCGCGGTAATCATTGAGTTTGCCGGCGGCGTAGATCCCGCCCACCACCGCGCCCATGGAGCAACCGGCGATACAGGCAATGTCATAGCCGCGCCGTTCGATCTCTTCGATGACCCCAATATGTGCATAACCCCGGGCTCCACCCGAGCCCAATACCAGTGCGACACGCTTTTTCATGGATCGCCCTCGCTTGAATGATTCAACAATGCACCCATCGAGGGGCATGCTTCAATCGCCATGGTCGTTCGATGGGGCAAGAGCGTCGTATTTTCGACACTCCATGGCGGCACATGGTTATTCTCGTCAGCGCTATAGTTTGCATAGCGGACCAACGGCACTTTTCAGGTGCCACACCGTCTTACCTGCACGACTGTTGACCTATCTTTGAGGAGTGAGTGATGAAAGCCTGGATCTGCGTGCCATTGATTGCCCTGGCGCTCGCCGGTTGTGCCGGCAAAACCGCTTATCGCGACAGTTGCGGTAGTAACCTGGATGCTGCATGGCATGAGCTGGACCTGGCCAAGGCCGAAGGTTTCGCCGGGACCGTCAGCTACTCCAAAGCCTTGTCGCTGTTGACCGCGGCCAAGACCCAGCAGCAGTTCGAGGGGTTTGAAGGGTGCAGCCACAAGGCCGAGAAGGCCCGTTTCTATATTCGTGAGTCGCGCGCGGGGCGTTGAAGGCAAAAAGTAGCTGCAGGCTCTAAGCTACGAGCTGCAAGACTCATCGGGCTTGCAGCTCGTAGCTTGCAGCCTGGCGCTGTTTACGGAGTAAACCCCCATGATCGATCGGTTGGTGGCTCGTGTTCTGGGCCTGGATATTCGTCTGCTGGCCTGTCAGGCCCGCTTGAAAGAGCGTACTGACCCTGAAGCGTTACACGATCTGCGCACAACCATGCGTCGGTTGCGCAGCCTGTTGCGACCCTTGCGCGGTCTGCCCGGTGTCGAGCAACTGGAAGCGGCCGCCTCCCGGGTGGGCGATCTGACCACGCCATTACGTGATCGCGAAGTGCTGGCGGCTTACCTGCTCCAGCACCATCAACCCCAAGCCGCACAGCGACGCATGGCGCAAATGGCTGAGGCCTATCCGGCGGTGGCGGCCAGCCCTGAACTTGCGCAAATGCTGATCGTCCTCGATGCGTTTCCGCGTTTTCTGCGCGCCGCCCAGCGCCAGGGATTGCTCAAGGGCTTGCGCAAGCGCATCGAAAAACGTCTGGGCAAACAGTGGAAAAAACTCGACGAGGCACTGCACGACCCGGCCCACGACCGTCATCGGCTGCGGCTGCTGATCAAGCGTGTGCGCTATGGCATCGACGCTTACCCCGAACTGGATCGTTTGCCGAAAGCGGCCATGCCCCGGTTGAAATCGGCCCAGGGCGTGCTGGGCGACTGGCATGATTGCGTGCAATGGCTGGCCATGGCTGAGCGGGAAGCGGATTTGCAGCCCTGTGTTGCGGTCTGGACAGCCACCATAGCCGAGGCTGAACAGCGTGCGGACCGGGTGCTGGAAAAACTCAGTCGCGATTGCTTCAAATCCTGATATCACCCCAGCTCCCACAGGGTTATGTGTACGGCACGAGACCTGTGCGGCTCTTCTGTCAGTACTTTTGGCCGGAATGGGTGCTGTATAGCCTTCGCTGGCTGGTTAAGATCCCTTCGTCTTTTTCCGACCCCAGAGGTTTTCATGCGTTTTTCCGAACTGCTCGACGCTGTCCGCAGCCATCCGCGGGAGCTGTCTATCCCGGCCTCCTGGGCCCAGGGGCGCGCCAGTTTCGGTGGCCTGGTGGCCGCTTTGCAGTACGAAGCCATGCGTGCCCGGGTGCCGGCGGATCGTCCGGTGCGCTCGTTGGCAATCACCTTTGTCGGCCCGGTTGAACCCGAGGTTCCGGTCAGTTTTGAAGTCGACGTGCTGCGCGAAGGCAAGGCGGTCAGCCAGGTGTTGGGCCGGGTGATGCAGAAGGGTCAGGTGGTGACGTTGATCCAGGGTAGTTTTGGCGCCTCACGCCCCTCGGAAGTGGCGGTGACCGCTGAACCGGCACCTGAAATGAAGCACTGGGACGAGTGCCAGGAACTGCCTTTTGTCGAAGGCGTCATTCCGGAATTCATGCGGCATCTGGCGATGCGCTGGAGTGTCGGCGGGCTGCCGTTCAGCGGCAGCACATCCCGGCAAATGGGCGGCTGGGTGCGCTTGCGCGGCGACGTGAAAGAAGAGGCCATCAGCGAGGCGCATATCCTGGCGCTGGTGGACGCCTGGCCGCCGGCCCTGATGCCGTTTTTGAAGAAGCCGGCGATGGGCAGCACGCTGACCTGGACCATCGAGTTCGTGCAGCCGCTGCTGGAGCTGAACACCCTGGACTGGTGCAAATACCTTGTCGAAACCGAGTACGCCGCCGATGGCTACGGGCATGCTGCCGCGAAAATGTGGAGCGCGGATGGCCGCTTGATCGCCATGAGCCGGCAAACGGTGACGGTGTTCGCCTGATCAGTGACGGCGGTGGCGCTCACGCCAGGCGCGCCACCAGCCACCGCTGAGGAAGAACCGCGGAAACGTCAGGAACTGCTCGACCAACAAGCGCGATATCGCATCCTTGCGATCACTGAAGGGTTCGGAGGCTTGCGTCTCCAGGCTGTGGCCGTGGCGTTGCAAGGCCAGCGCCGCAATCACACCGATCACGCCGATGGCGATGTTCGCCAGGCTCAGGCTGAACACCCCAGACACGATCAGCAGAAACGCCACGATGAACAGCGGCACCGCGATCAGGTGCAACACCAGATTGGTCGGGTGCTGATGATTGTTCGGGTACGCTCGCCATTGCCAGGCGGGAAGGTTGGGGTGACGTTTGCCCATGATGCTGATCCTCGATCCATGTTGAACACATGTGTTGAAGAATAGGCCGGCTCAGCACGGGCGGCGAATCAAGGCTGGCTATTGGATTGATAGGTGTCATGGTCTGGATTGATGTTGCCGGTTCCGACCTCAAAGTTTCAGCTGACCGATAGCCTTGCTCAACTCCCCTGCCAGCGCCGCCAATTCATTGCTGGTGATCGCCGAAGTCACCGTCTGCTGCACGGTGTTCTCGGTCACGTCACGGATGCTCACCACCGCCCGGTTCATCTCTTCCGCCGCCTGGCTCTGCTGCTCGGCTGCCACCGCGATCTGCGTGTTGCTTTCACGCATCTGCGCCACCGCGCCGGTGATCTCGGCTAATGCCGCGCCGGCCTCTTGCGCCTGTTGTACGCAGTCGTCGGCCTTGAACGAGCTCTCTTGCATGAAATCCACGGCGTCGCGCGTGCCGGCCTGCAACGCCGACACCATGACGGTGATTTCATCCGTGGAGGCCTGCACGCGTTTGGCGAGGTTGCGCACTTCATCGGCAACCACTGCAAACCCGCGCCCCATCTCGCCAGCCCGGGCCGCTTCGATGGCGGCGTTCAATGCCAGCAGGTTGGTCTGCTCGGCGATGCTGTGAATCACGTTGACCACGCCGTTGATCTTCTGGCTGTCTTCGGCCAGGCGTTGAATCATCTCGGCGGTCTGCTGGACGCCGGTGGACAGTCCGGCAATTGACCGCTGCACCCGCGTCACGACCTCCTGGCCGCTGCCGGCCAGGGTATCGGCCGATTGCGAAAGGTCACGGGTGGCACCCGCGTGTTGGGCGATGTGATAGACCGTGGCGGTCATTTCGTTGATCGCCGTGGCGGCCTGATCGGTTTCGCTTTGCTGGCCGAGCATGCCGTGGCGCACTTCATTCATGCTGGCCGCCAGTCGCGCGGCGCCGACGTCCAGTTGCCGGGCGGTGCTGGCGACGGTGTTGACCACCCGTTGATATCCAGCCTGCATGGCGTTGAAGGCGTTGGCCATTTGCCCGACTTCGTCGCTGCAAGCCAATGGCACGCGGGCCGACAGGTCGCCGGTTTTCTCCACGTGCAGCATCACGTCTTTCAAGGTGTTGAGCTGGCTGAGCAGGAAGCGGATCAATAGCTGTGATGCGCCGAGCATTGCCAGCATCAGGATGCACACGGCCACCGCGTAATTGGCAAAACGCTCGCCGAACACCTGGCTCAGGCTTGGACCGTGGGCACTCACAGCGACCTGCTGGCCGTCGGCACGCGAGAACACTTCGGCCCCCATCAACGGATTGTCACCGAACAGCGGCATCGGGTTGATCTCGACCCAGCCGTTTGCATGGGTGAGTTCGGGCACGGATTGTCCATTCAGCGACGGCGCCTGTCCGCGATTGTACGTCAGCAGGTTTACGGCCTTGGGCAGCGGCTGCCCTGCGGGCCAGGCTTCGAGCAGTCGCGCCTGGGCCTGGGCCGAAGCCTGGGCGGCATGACTGCGGGCCTGCTGTTCAAGCTGCACCGCGTACAGCACCAGCAGCAGCGTGGTGACGAAGGCGACGGCATTGACCGCCCAGAATTTGTATTTCAGCGAAATATTGCTAAGCCAGGCACCCATGGAGGTCTTCTCTGATAGCGGAAACAGTTTTGGCAAGGTGCCATTATTGTGCCGCTATGCAGGAATTCGAATCTTGATGCAGGTCAATGTGGGAGCCGGGTTTACTCGGGAATCGAAGGCAGCCTATAAAACGCCCGCGCACAGGCTGTGGTGTGCGCCGCCAGTTCTTCCTGGCTTTCTCCGCGATGCAGCGCCACTTCGCGCAATACTTCGGTCAGGTACGCCGGCTCGTTTCGCCCGTTTTTCGGCTTGGGGCGCAGGCTGCGCGGCAACAGATACGGCGCATCGCTTTCGAGCATCAGGCGTCCGCACTTGATCTCCTTGACCAGCGGATGCAAATGCGTGCCCCGGCGCTCGTCGCAGATCCAGCCGGTAATGCCGATGTGCAGATCCAGGTCGAGATAGCTGAACAGTGCCTTCTGTTCGCCAGTGAAGCAGTGCACCACGGCAGCCGGCAATCGGTCGCGGAAGTCACGCAGGATTTCCAGCAAGCGCTGGCTGGCGTCGCGTTCGTGCAGAAAAACCGGCAGCTGCAATTCAACGGCCATGGCCAGATGTTCTTCGAGGACCTTTTCCTGCTGCGGACGCGGCGAGAAATCACGGTTGAAGTCCAGCCCGCATTCACCCACGGCCACCACATTCGGTTCGTTGAGCAAGCTGCGCAATCGTCGGGCGCTGTCGGCGTTCCAGTCGCTGGCGCAGTGAGGGTGGATACCGGCGGTGGCGAACAGGCGCTGAGCGCTTTCGTCCAGTTGTTGGCACAACTCAAGGGCCTGTTCGCTGCCCTCGATACTGGTACCCGTCAGCACCAGTTGGCATACGCCGGCTGCGTAGGCACGGTCGAGTACGGCCTGGTGTTTGTCGGCAAAACTGGCGTTGGTCAGGTTGACGCCGATATCGATGAGTTGCATGGTGCTACCTCGGCCCAAAGGCCGGAAAGCATATCAGAGCCGTGGATTTATAAGAAAAGCCAAGAACTACAACGGGTTAACGCTGTCTCTTGAGCCGCGGGCCAGACCGGGTTGGTAGTTTTGCCATCATTGTGCCAGTCTTTCGCGTGTTGCCAGCGCCTTGGGCGCTCTGTTTTGTCGCTGCGCTTGATGCCATCCGTCATTGAAGCGGGCCTCATATTCTTTCCGGAGAGTGGATGATTCGTCCCTCGGCTTTGCTACTGCTGTGCTGTTCGCTGCTACTGCCGCTGTCGGCGGTCGCGCGTCTGCCCGGACCGCTGCAAGCCGTGCCGGCCAGTAAGGTGCGCGACCTTGCGGAAATCCGCAGCAGTCGTGTGCTGCGGGTGTTGGTCAATCAGAGCCGCAACAGTTCCGGCGAAGTCCAGGGGCAGGCGATCGGGGTCGAGTACCATCGCCTGAGAGCGTTCGAGCAATACCTCAACGGCCATGCCCGTGACGGTCAGGAAATCACCCTCAAGATCATTCCCAAGGCCAAGGATCAATTGCTCGGCGCATTGCAGCGCGGGGAGGGCGATCTGGTAGCGCCAGGCGAGTTGCTCGATCTGCAAGCGGGTTTTGCCGTCAGCACCAGTGAGCCCATTGCCAGCAACGTCCCGTTGGTCCTGGTGGGCATCAAGGGCGAACGCCGTTACACCAAGCTTGAACAGCTTTCCGGCAAGACCCTGGCGTTACCCGCCGGCAGCGCCGCCGGGGATGCCGTCAGCCAGATCAATCAAAAGCTTGCCTTGCACAAACTGCCACCGGTCACAATCGAATGGGTCGATCCGAGCCTTGCCGTCGAGGATGTGCTGGAGATGGTGCAGGGCGGGATCTTCCACCTGACCATCGTCGAGCAGCCGATCGCCGAACGCTGGGGCAAGATCTTGCCCAAGCTGCGTTTCGACAAGCAGGTTCTCATCAGTGATCCGGGAGAAGAGTTCTGGTTCGTGCGCCGTGATGCCTCGATGCTGCGGGCCAGCATTGATCGCTTCCTCACCGTCTACAAAAAACCATCGGATCAGGACGCCGCGTTCCTGCGGATCTATCGGCGTCTCTATCAAGTGCATTACCCGCTGGCCAAGGCGGACCGGCAGCGTCTGGAAAAACTTCGCCCGGTGCTGCAGAAACACGCCGATGCCCAAGGCATGGACTGGCTGAACCTGGCGGCGCTGGCTTTCAAGGAATCGGCGTTGCAGCCCGCAGCCCGCAGTGGCGGTGGCCCGACCGGTCTGATGCAGATCACGTCTGCTGCGGCGCAGCGGGTGGGGGTCAATAATATTCAGGACGTAGACGGCAATGTGCAGGCCGGGGCCAAGTACCTGGCGATGATCCGGAGCAAGTTCTTTGCCAGCCCGAAACTCAACGAGCGCGAACGCATGGCCTTCGTGCTGGCAGCCTACAACATCGGGCCGGAGCGGGTTCAGGGTATGCGCGCAGAAGCCCGGCGGCGAGGATTGAATCCCAACCAGTGGTTCTTCCAGGTCGAACGCGTTGCCATGGAGCAAGTGGGTATGGGGCCCGTCAGCTATGTTAATAGCGTGAACAAGTATTACTTGGCATTCGACCGGGAGCGGGAGTCGTTGGAGCCCCAGGGACAAAAGGTTGCCTCACGCAAATGATCGACTAATCTGATTGTTATGGCGGGTTTTTTGCGCTTTTAACATGTGAATTACTGATTAATATGGCGGCCAACCAACACGCACTTACAAGGAATGAAACAGCATGAGCACTCTGATCAACAAGGTACTGTCTACCCGCGCTGGCTACGGCCTGACCGTTCTGCGCATCGTGGTCGGCATTATTTCCGCCGCTCACGGCTCGCAGAAACTCTTCGGGGCATTCGGTGGCTATGGTCTGGCTGGAACCGCGCAGTACATGGAAAGCCTCGGACTGACGCCGGGTTACCTGATGGCGACACTGTCTGGCGGCATCGAGTTCTTCGCCGGCCTGGCCCTGATCATCGGCCTGCTGGTTCGTCCGGCCGCACTTGGCCTGACCTTCCTGTTGCTGGTCGCGATTTTCTCGGTGCACATCAGCAACGGACTGTTCATGGCCAACAACGGTTATGAATTCGCCCTGGCCTTGCTCGGTGGCAGTATCGCGGTATTGATCGAAGGTGCGGGCAAACTCTCGGCGGACCGCGCCATCGCCGGTTGACCGCTCTGGCTCAACGAAATGGCCCGCATTGTGCGGGCCTTTTTTGTTGAGCGTCATTCTTGACACTGTCCAGTCAGCTTCTCTAGGATGTTGCTCATGCGCCGATTTAAACAGCTACTTGCGGGGCGCCAGGTGACTCATCCAGTTGCCGATAGAAGCCGGAACAGGCTTCGAAATACCGCTAAAGCGCTGGTTCGGTGTTGCCTCTCACCTGCCATGCAGACTTTTGAGGCAGAGACACGACACAATGAATGCACTAAACCCCGTTGTACGTCCCGCGCCGATCACGGCACATCTCACCCAGCGCAATCCAAAAATCCTGCTTGGCGGCAAACATCAGCCGACGCTCTTGCGTTATCTCGATGGCTGGCCACGTCGTACCGGCGGTCCCGCTGCCTTCCTGATCCAGTTTGTCGAAGACGGTGAGTCGCTCGCTCGTTTTGCCGACGACAGTTTCGATCTGGCAGTGATTCAATCCCCCAGCCTCGAAGACGCACCTGAAGTGATCCGGCAACTGACCCGCGTTGCCCGGCAAGGGTTGATTACCCGTCGTTAAAGCTCACGGGTAGTCGATCGCGACGATATAAACACACTGCTCACCGGTGGGTGTCTGGACCCGGACTTCGGCGTCCAGTGCCTTGCCGATCAGGGCGCGAGCCAAGGGCGAGTCGATGCTGATCAGGCCCTGTTTGAGGTCCAGTTCATCCGGCCCGACAATGCGGTAACGCGACTCTTTACCGTCCTCGTCCTCGATCGTGACCCAGGCGCCGAAATAGACCTTGTTCGGATCGCTGGGTTTTTCGCTGACAACCTTGAGCGCTTCCAGGCGTTTGGTGAGAAAGCGCACACGGCTGTCGATCTCTCGCAGCATCTTTTTGCCGTAGGTGTATTCGGCGTTCTCCGAGCGATCACCCTGGGCCGCGGCTTCGCTGACAGCCTGGGTCACCTGGGGCCGACGTACATGCCACAGCTCATGGAACTCCGCACGCATCCGCGCTTCACCTTCGGGGGTGATCAGCGCGGTGCCGGCGGTACGGGGAGGGCGGTAACGGCTCATGGCAACTTCTTGTGGTGGAGACGGCTGAGTCTATCAACCCTCGCGCAGAACTGTCAGCGGGCTGGCGTTCAATGCCCGACGGGTGCCGAACACCCCGGCACCACCAATGAGCGCGGCGCCAATCAGCGGCAGCAACAACAGCCATGGATGCGGATGCCATGGCAGGTCAAAGGCGTAGCGGTAGAGCACCAGGCTCACCAGTTCCGATCCCAATGCCGCCAGCAAACCACTGACGGCACCGAGCAAGCCGAATTCGATGCGCCGAGCCTTGACCAGCAATTGCCGTTCGGCCCCCAGCGCTCGCAGCAACGCACCCTGGCGAATGCGTTCGTCCAGCGTCGCTTGCAGGCCGGAGAACAGCACCGCCATCCCTGCCGCCAACACGAACAACAACACGTACTCCACCGCCAGGGTCACCTGGGCGAGGATGCTGCGCAGTTGCTCCAGCAAGGCTTCGACTTGCAGGATCGTCACTGCCGGGAAGGCGCGGGACAGGTCGACGATCTGTTGGTCATGACCCGGTGCCAGATAGAAACTGGTCAGGTAAGTCGCCGGCAGGTCCTTGAGGGTGCCTGGCTGGAAGATCATGAAGAAGTTCGGCTGGAAGTTGTCCCAGTTGATCTCCCGCAGGCTGGTGACTTTCGCTTCACGATTGACCCCACCAACGCTGAAAATCAGATGATCGCCGAGTTTGAGTTTCAGGCTTTCGGCGACCTTGCCTTCCACCGACACGCCGGGAACATCGTCCGGCGTCTGTTCGCTCCACCAATTGCCGGCCGTGAGTTTGTTGCCCGACGGCAGGTCCGCGGCCCAGGTCAGGCTCAGGTCGCGCTGGATCGCCCGGTCGCCGGCCGACTCCTTGGTGACGATTTGCTGCACCGGTTCGCCGTTGATGCTGATCAAGCGTCCCGGCACCACCGGGTACAGCGGTGCCGATTGCGCCGACACGGCAATCAGGTGATCGGTGAAGGACTGCTTATCAGCCGGCAGGATGTTCAGTGCGAAGTAATTGGGGGCGTTTTTCGGTAACTGGTTTTGCCAGGTATCCAGCAGCTCGCCGCGCAGCAGCGCTATCAGCGCCATCGACAGCAGAATCAGGCCGAACGCCAGGGACTGGCCCGCAGCCGCGAGCGGATGACGCAGCAATTGGCCGAGTCCGAGGCGCCAGGGCAAGGACGCACGAGCAAGCATGCGCCGCAGACTCTTCAACAGCAGCAGCAACAAACCGCCCAGCACCAGCGCTGCAATCACGCCGCCGCCGAGCAGGGCAAAGGTCAGCACCAGGTCCAGGCTCAGGCGCCACATGATCAGGGCGAGGGCGCCCAGCGCTGCGCCGTAGACCATCCAGGTGCTGGAAGGAATCGGCAGCATGTCCCGGCGCAGCACGCGCAATGGCGGAACCCGGCCCAGAGCCGCCAGTGGCGGCAAGGCGAATCCGGCCAGCGCCACCAGTCCGGTGCCGATCCCGGCAACAGCCGGAAACAGCCCGCCCGGAGGCACGTCGGTCGGCAGCAAGTCATGCAGCAGGGCAAACAACCCCAGTTGTGCGAGCCAGCCGAGGAGGGCGCCGCTGATGCTGGCCAGCAGCCCGAGCACAGTCAGTTGCAGGCTGAACAACACCAGGGTTTCCCGGCGTGACAGCCCGAGGCAGCGCAGCAAGGCACTGGCGTCGAATCGACGGGTGGCGAAACGGGTTGCCGACAGCGCCACCGCTACGCCGGACAGCAACACCGCCACCAGGCTGGCCATGTTCAGGTAGCGCTCGGCCTTGCCCAAGGCACCGCCGATTTGCCGGTTGCCATCTCGGGCGTCCTGCAAGCGTTGGTTGGCGGCAAGCCCCGGTTTGATCAGTTGGCGATAGGTCTCCAGCGCCTGGGCATTGCCGCGCCATAGTTCGCGGTAACTGACCCGGCTGCCGGGTTGCACCACGCCAGTCGCCGTGAGGTCGTCAAGATTGATCAGCACCCGTGGAGTAAGGCTGTAGAAATTGCCGGCGCGGTCGGGTTCATACGTCAGCACTCGCGCCAGCTTCAGGGTTTTCATGCCCACGTCGATGCTGTCGCCAATCTTCAAGTCCAGTGCCGTCAGCAGGCGTGCCTCGACCCAGGCTTCACCGGGTTTCGGTCCTCCACCGGGTTCCTCCGCGGCGAAGGGCGCGGGTGCGCTCTTCAGTTCGCCGCGTAGCGGGTAGGTGTCATCGGCCGCCTTGATACTGGACAACTGGATGCCGTTATCGGTGGCGATAACGCTGGAGAACTCCACCACTTGAGCGTGATCCAGACCCAGTTCGGTGCCGCTTTTTATCTGCTCGGGACGCGCCGGTGAACTGCCTTCGAGCAGCAGGTCGGCACCGAGGAATTCGGTGGCCCGCAGCATCATGGCGCCGTTCAGGCGGGCGCCGAAATAACCAATCGCGGTACTCGCGGCCACGGCCACCAGCAAGGCAAAAAACAACACGCGCAGCTCACCGGCGCGGGCATCGCGCAGCAATTGGCGGATGGCGAGACTGAACAGGCGCAACAGCGGCAGACGTGCCATCAAGGCTCCAGAGGGGCGACCAGCAGGCCGGCTTCAAGACGGATCAGGCGCCGGCAGCGATGGGCCAGGCGTTCATCGTGAGTCACCAGCACCAGGGTCGTGCCGCGCTCCTGGTTGAGCTCGAACAGCAAGTCGCTGATGCGCTCGCCGGTGTGGCTGTCGAGGTTGCCGGTAGGTTCGTCGGCAAACAGCACATCGGGTTCGGCGGCAAACGCACGGGCAATCGCCACGCGCTGTTGCTCGCCGCCGGAGAGCTGGCGCGGCGAGTGGGTCAGGCGTTGGCCCAGTCCCACCCGTTGCAGCAATTGGGTGGCGCGTTCGCGGGCGTCTTTGCGGCCATCGAGCTCCAGTGGCAGCATGACGTTTTCCAGGGCATTGAGGCTGTCGAGCAACTGGAATGACTGGAACACAAAGCCCACGTGCTCGGCGCGGATGCGCGCGCGCTGGTCTTCATCGAGGTTGCTCAAGCCCTGGCCGGCGAGAGTGACTTCGCCGCTGCTTGGCAGGTCGAGGCCGGCGAGCAGGCCCAGCAGTGTGGATTTGCCGGAGCCCGAAGCGCCGACGATGGCCAGGCTGTCGCCCTTGTTCAGTTCCAGGCTGAGTTGGTGCAGGATGGTCAGTTCACCTTCCGCGCTGGGAACCACTTTGCTAAGGTCCTTCGCGATGAGAATGCTTGCGCCCATGGAGAGTCCGATGCGTGTCTGGTTTTTGAGTGCTGGCCTGGCCTTGATGTGCATGGCCCAAAACGCAGCGGCGGGTACAGTCCTGATCGTTGGCGATAGTATCAGCGCCGGTTTCGGGCTGGATACCCGGTTGGGGTGGGTGTCGCTGCTTGAGCAACGGCTCAAGCGCGAAGGTTTCAACGATAAAGTGATCAATGCGTCCATCAGTGGCGATACCAGCGCCGGAGGCCAGGCGCGCCTGCCGACGCTGCTTGCAGAGCATAAGCCGCAAGTGGTGATCCTCGAGTTGGGCGGCAATGACGGCCTGCGTGGCTTGCTGCCAACTCAATTGCAACAAAACCTTGCGTCAATGATCGACAGCTCCCGGGCCAGCGGTGCCAAGGTGCTGTTGCTCGGCATGCAACTGCCGCCCAATTACGGCTCCCGCTACACCAAGGCCTTCGCCGAGGTCTACAGCAACCTGGCCGATGAGAAAAAGATCCCGCTGGTGCCGTTTTTCCTCGACGGCGTGGGCGGCCATCCGGACTTGATGCAGGCTGACGGCATACACCCGGCGGCCGGGGCCCAGGACAAGTTACTGGAAAATGTCTGGCCTACTCTAAAACCGCTGTTATGACACTTTTCTAGAGGCAGGCTTTCGGCTAAGGTGGCGCCCCCGATTTGGAGCCCCCGATGCCGCGTCCCGCCTGGTCACTATTTGCCTACCAACTGATCGAGCCTGACGAACAGCTGGATCTGTTCGCCTGCCAGGAAGTGCGGGTACATCTGGTGACCCGTCAACTGGAGTTGGGCGGTTCGGCGGACCGGACCTTGTGTGGCAGTCTGTTGCCGGCTTCGCCTCGCTGGTCGAGTGTTGATCGCCGGGTGTTTCAGGACCAGCGGCTGTGTTCGTTGTGCCGGGCCATTCTTGAGTCGCAGAAGCGGGGGACGTCGCCGATCTGGCCTGAACTGCGGTTTGAGCTTTGATCCGTCAGGAGTCGAGGCGGCCTTCGAGCCGACCTGTCTTTTGTTGACCGTGTACATATCCGTTGCTGCGGTAACGGCGACTTATGGTTTCGCCCTTACGGCGAGTCACTTTTAACAAGCGCCTTAAAAGTAACCAAAAGCGCTCGCCCCGAACGTACGGCCCCTCGCTAAGGCTCGGGGTTCCTTCGCTCCGGTATCCATCCGGGGGCATTGCCCTCCGGTCTGCTTCGCGACGACCTACATGCAATGAGTTCGACTGCGTCGAACGGCGCTGCGCGCCCATCCCCGGATGAACACCTCCACTCAGCCTCCCGAGGGGGCGGGTGGATCAAGATCAAGAGCTGCAGGCGAGCTAACGCTCGGCCTGATGAGTGGTGAAGAGCGACGCGGTGGTGTGGGCTGCTCGGCCTTTGCTCTTCTGTGGGAGCGAGCTTGCTCGCGATGGCGGCCTGACAGCCGACCCAATTCTCAAGGCAAACGAACCCCGCGATCAGGCCGGCCGGTAGGCCGCCTCGCTTTTGCTTTTGCGGTACACGCCCCCTCATGAGGCCGAACGTCAGGGGCAAGAGCCCTTGGTTACTTGGGGCTTTTCCAAGTAACCCGCTGTAAGAGCGGAACCATAGGTGGCCGTTATCAAAAGAATGGATATGTACCCGGTCAAAAATCGCCCATCACACAGCCATCTTCAGGACACCACCCGAAGCAAGCTCACAGTGAACGCCTTGCATTGCCTGCAATCGGGCCATCTCCCCGAAATAACGGACAGCGGTGTACAATCGCGCTCTTATATCTCTGTTGATCATGCGAAGGATTTTCCGGATGTTGCCGCGTTTTCCTGCCGTCACCCGCTGCCTGACTCTTGCCGCCCTCTTTGTGGCCGGTCCCGTTGCAGCATTGGAGTTTCCCCTGCCACCGCCCGGTGAGGACATCATCGGCCAGGTGCAGGTGATCAAGGCCAAGTACGAAGATACCTTCGCCGACCTTGGTACCGCCTACGATCTGGGCTACACGGAAATGGTCGCGGCCAACCCGGGTGTCGATGCATGGTTGCCAGGCGTTGGCACGGAAATCATCCTGCCGACCCGCTTCATCCTGCCACCAGGCCCGCGTGAAGGCATCGTGATCAACCTGGCCGAGTACCGCCTCTACTACTACCCGAAAGGCAAGAACGTGGTGTACACGTTCCCGCTGGGTATCGGTCGTGAAGGCTGGGGCTCGCCGATTGCCCACACCAGCATCACCGCCAAGACGCCGAACCCGACCTGGACGCCTCCGGCTTCGATCAAGGCCGAGCACGCAGCAGACGGTGATCCGCTGCCCAATGTCGTGCCGGCCGGCCCTGACAACCCGCTGGGGCCGTTCAAGTTCACTCTGGGCACACCGGGCTACCTGATCCACGGTTCGAACAAGAAGTTCGGTATTGGCATGCGCACCAGCCACGGTTGCTTCCGCATGTTCAACAACAACGTTCTGGAAATGGCGGGCATGGTTCCGGTCGGTACGTCGGTGCGGATCATCAACGACCCGTACAAGTTTGGTCTGAGTGGCGGCAAGGTCTATCTGGAGGCGCATACGCCGCTGGACGACAAGGGCAACCCGTCGGTGGTCGACAAGCACACCGCAGTCATCAATGCGATGCTCAAGCGTGAAGACATCACCAACAACCTGCGCATGAACTGGGATGTGGTGCGTGATGTGGTCGCCGCTGAAGACGGCCTGCCGGTGGAGATCGCTGTGCCGGGCAACGGCGTCGTACCGATGGTGTCGAGCACTCCGGTCGACCCGATGCAGTAACGCTGGCAAAGAGCCCGTCGGCGCGGACCGCGTCGACGGGTTTTTTATTGCCTGGAGAAACGCCGGGCAATAAAAAAGCCGACCCAAAAAATGGGTCGGCTTGATAACAATCCCGAAGGATTATTACTTGCGGCTAGCTTTGTCCAGCATGCGCAGAGCACGCTCGTTAGCTTCGTCAGCAGTCTGTTGTGCTTTTTGAGCAGCAGCCAGAGCTTCATCAGCTTTACGGTAAGCTTCGTCTGCACGAGCCTGGGAGCGAGCAGCTGCGTCTTCAGTAGCGGTCAGACGTGCTTCGGTTTCTTTCGATGCGCTGCTGCAACCGGTAGCCAGAACTGCGGCCAGAGCCAGAGCAGAGAATTTCAGAACGTTGTTCATCGTGTTCCCCTTCAAGGACTTTCTATTAAGTAGCTATCTCCTCCGATTGAGGAAATAGCCGGCGTACATACTACCCATTACTTGTAGTAAGTAAAACTGACGTGACGCAAGAAGCAAAAAAAATTGTAGGCGTTGATTCTTTTTCGAGCAACTTTTAACTGAATTGTTTAAAAAGTATCCAGCTGCAAGGCCCGTGGCTGAGCGAGCAGGCGAGAAAAAGTTCCTGTGGCACAGCGCTGTTTTTCAGTCTGGCTAAAGTCCGCCTACATGGATTCGTCTACACTTTTGTTCGGCTTTTGTGTAGCGCCTCTCAATATCTTTCTCGATGTTCAGGTGACTTTAACAACGGGCGCTCGTCTTAAGTCTCAACATCCGGCAATGTACAGGCTATCGACCTGGAGTGATCTTCGGTCGAGCCATTCCTGCGTGATCCGGAGCAGCACCCGCCAACCTGCATGATGACGAGCGCACCTTGAGCATTTCTGTCAATGGTGCCTACTATTTGTACGTGCTCGGTAGCGCGAGATCGGTGCAGCTCTTCTCGGTGTCCATTCAGGCACGGGGTGGCGTAGATGTTCCTTCGCCGGAAAAACATCGGTAAGGTAGGGGTCAAAATTCCAGACCCGCGAGGAGTAGTGATGAGCGAGGCGTTGTCCATCCACCATGACCAGGCTGGTCATCAGTTCGAGACCAATGTGGACGGTCATCGTGCCTATCTGACCTATATGGATCTGGGGAAGCAGACCCTGGATATCTATCGCACCTTCGTGCCCAACGCATTGCGTGGTCGCGGTATTGCGGCAGCCTTGACCGAGAAGGCGCTGGAGTACGCTGACGAAATGGGCTACACCGTCATTCCATCGTGCTCCTACGTCGAGCGCTACATGGAGCGTCACCAGCGGCATGCGGCCAAGTTGAGTCAGTGACCTTCAATAAAACGAACACATAAAAAAACGCCGGGTTCAGCCCGGCGTTTTTTTATGTACGCTTTTTGTGCAGCCAATCAGGCGATCAGCTGCGATCGCGTTTAGGCAGCACATCCTTGAGCTTGGCATGCATGCTGCGCAAGGTGTTTTCGGTCGCGGTCCAGTCGATGCAGGCGTCAGTGATCGACACGCCGTATTGCAGGTCGGCGAGGTCTTTCGGGATCGCCTGGCAGCCCCAGTTCAGATGGCTTTCAACCATCAGCCCGATGATCGACATGTTGCCTTCGAGGATCTGGTTGGCGACGTTTTCCATCACCAGCGGTTGCAGGGCCGGATCCTTGTTGGAGTTGGCGTGGCTGCAATCGACCATGATGTTCGGCTTGATCTTCGCCTTGTTCAGCGCCTGCTCGCAGAGCGCAACGCTGACCGAATCGTAGTTCGGCTTGCCGTTGCCGCCGCGCAGCACCACGTGACCGTAGGCATTGCCCTTGGTGGTCACGATCGACACGCCACCTTCCTGGTTGATGCCCAGGAAACGGTGCGGGCTGGAAACCGACTGCAGGGCGTTGATCGCCACGGTCAGGCCGCCATCGGTACCGTTCTTGAAGCCGACGGCCGAGGACAGGCCGGAGGCCATTTCACGGTGAGTCTGGGATTCGGTGGTGCGCGCGCCGATGGCCGACCAGCTGATCAGGTCCTGCAAGTATTGCGGGGAGATCGGATCGAGGGCTTCGGTGGCGGTAGGCAGGCCTTTTTCGGCCAGGTCCAGCAGCAACTGGCGACCGATGTGCAAGCCGTCCTGGATCTTGAACGAGTCGTCCAGGTACGGGTCGTTGATCAAGCCTTTCCAACCGACGGTGGTACGTGGCTTCTCGAAATACACGCGCATGACCAGATACAGGGTATCGGACACTTCGGCAGCGAGAACCTTCAGGCGCTCGGCATACTCGTGGGCGGCCTTGATGTCGTGGATCGAGCAAGGCCCGATGACGACGAACAGGCGGTGGTCGGTGCCATCCAGAATGTTGCGAATGACTTCGCGGCCCTTGGTGACGGTGCGCAGTGCGGCGTCGCTCAGGGGAATATCGCGCTTGAGCTGATCGGGAGTGATCAGTGTCTCGTTGGAGGCGACGTTTAGGTCGTTGATCGGTAAATCAGCCATCGTTTACTCGTCAGGTCACGGGTGCCGGCCGCCAGCGAACCCGCGCGGCGGAGCACAGCAAATTAAGCGCGTCGGGGAGCCGAACCTTAGCGCGTTACACCGTGGCTCGACAATGGGCAGACACCGGTTTGGTGGGGTTTCGCAGTCAGTTTCCCTGCCGCGAGGCGCAAATCGATCAAGAATGCCTCTATTCCAGCACCGGCTGCGCAAAAGCCTTGCGCACCGAGTCGTGAGAGAACTCGTCGGCGTGCTCCTGGACCCATTCGAGGGCCAGCGCCTGGACATCCTGCAAGTCTTCGTTGGTGTCATGCAGGCGGCAGTAGCGTTCGATCTGGCACACCTGCTCGCCCATTCGGGCGCTGAACAGCGTTTGTTCATCAACGAAGGCGATGCCCACCAGATAACCGCGTTTGCGCCGCAGGCACCAGGCGACATAGCCCAGATAGCGCATGTCCGGGTTCACGGTCGGCATGCGCACTTCCAGCGCCGTGCCGTGTCGCCACGCGCGGTGATAATTGCAAGCCATGCCCCCGAGACTGATAGTGTGCAGCTGTCGTCGCGAAATACACTCAGGTTTCAGCAACGTTAGTTCGACGGGCACTTCGTCAGGGTGAGGAATAAAACGTCCCATGAACACAGACTCCATGTGTCGGCCATCTGACATTGTTTCCTCCAGTATAGTGGTCGAATTGGAACTGACCGATTTTGACGCCGACCAACGGCTGCTGGCGATGAGCGGTGTATCGCTGGTCATTTTCACCAGTGTCGGCTGCGCCAGTTGCCGTTTTGCCCGCGAGCAATTGCCGACACTCGACCTGGCAGTCGATCGACTGTGCTGGATCGATGCCGGCAACAACGGCGGGCTGGTCGAGCGTTATCAGGTCTTTCACTTGCCGGCGCTGTTTGTCGTTCGCGACGGCGAATTCTTTGGAGCACTGAAGTCGCGCCTGACCGACACCGAGCTCAATCGGGCCGTGCGCCAGGCGCTGAGTCGAACAGCAGAGGAGTTGCCATGATGGGAACAGTTGCCAGGCCGACGATCGGCATTATCGGGACCGGCGCAATCGGCGGTTTCTACGGGGTGATGCTGGCGCGTGCCGGTTTTGATGTGCACTTTCTGCTGCGCAGCGAATTCTCCGCAGTGGCCGAGCACGGGTTGCAAGTCGATAGCGCGCCCCACGGTGCGCTGAAGCTGAATCCGGTACAGGCTTATTCGAACGCTGAAGACCTGCCACCCTGCGACTGGCTGCTGGTGGGCGCGAAAACCACCAGCAACGCTGACCTGGCACCTGCCATCCTGCAGGCGGCGGCACCGAACGCCAAGGTACTGCTGTTGCAAAACGGCCTGGACGTCGAAGACAGCCTGCGCGAGTTGCTCCCCGATTCGCTGCATGTTCTCGGAGGGCTGTGCTACATCTGCGTCCATCGCGAGGCGCCGGGTGTCATTACCCATCAGGCGCTGGGCGCGGTGCATGTGGGTTATCACAGCGGTCCCGCCGATGGGCCGGCACGCAGCGCAATTGTCGAGGAGGGCGTCGGGCTGTTTCGCAGCGCCGGCCTCGATTCCCAGGCCATGGCGAACCTGCACCAGGCGCGCTGGCAAAAACTGGTCTGGAATATCCCTTACAACGGTCTCTCGGTTTTGCTGGGGGCGAGCACTACACCGTTGATGGCCGATGCCGACAGTCGCGAGCTGATCAAGGCGCTGATGGCTGAAGTGGTGCAAGGCGCAGTCGCGTGCGGGCACGACATACCGGCAGGGTATGCCGAGCACCTGTTCATGGTGACCGAGAAAATGCCCGACTACTGGCCGAGCATGTACCACGATTACTTGCACAAGCGACCGCTGGAACTGGCCGCGATCTACGCCCGGCCTTTGGCGGCGGCGAAGGCAGCCGGGTGTGAGATGCCACGCATCGAGGCCTTGTATCGCAGTTTGAGTTTCATTGATCGACGCAACACCTGAGTCGACCGACCTGAGGGGGAAGGGCATGCCAAAGGCAATTGACGACAAGCTGGTGCTGGCGATTTCTTCGCGGGCGCTGTTCGACCTGAGCGAAAGCCACAAGGTCTACCTGTCGAGTGGCGTCGAAGCCTACCGGCAATATCAGATCGAACATGAAGACGAAATCCTCGAACCCGGCGATGCCTTTCCGTTGGTGCAGAAACTCCTGAACCTCAACAACAGCCTCGGCCGCGCCCGGGTCGAGGTGATTCTGGTGTCGCGCAACAGCGCCGACACCGGGCTGCGGGTATTCAACTCGATTGACCACTACGGACTGGCGATTTCCCGTGCGGCATTTGTCGGCGGGCGCAGTCCGTATCCCTACCTCAAGGCCTTTGGCTGCGACCTGTTTCTCTCGACCCACGCCGAAGACGTGCGCAATGCACTGGACGCCGGGTTCGCGGCGGCGACCATTCTGTCGGGCGGTGCCAGCCGTGCGGCCAGCGACGAATTGCGCATTGCCTTCGACGGAGACGCGGTGCTGTTTTCCGATGAGTCGGAGCGCATTTATCAGGCCGGTGGTCTGGAAGCGTTCCAGGCCAGCGAGCGTGAGGCCGCCCGCGAGCCGTTGCGCGGTGGGCCGTTCAAGGGCTTTCTCGCCGCCCTCAATCTGTTACAGCGTGAGTTCCCGGAGGACACCTGTCCGATCCGTACCGCGCTGGTCACGGCGCGATCGGCGCCAGCCCATGAGCGGGTCATTCGCACGTTGCGCGAATGGGACATCCGTCTCGACGAGTCGCTGTTCCTCGGCGGCCTGACCAAGTCGGCCTTTCTCGAAGCCTTCGCAGCCGATGTGTTTTTCGACGATCAGGCCGGCCACTGCGAATTGGCCCGTGAAGTCGTCGCCACCGGTCATGTGCCCCATGGCATAAGCAATGAGCAAAAGGTTTAAGCCCACCGTTCAATGCGTTGCGCCGGACGCCGTAGTCGCCAAGGCACTGCTAAGCTGAATCAAATCTCCGCCATGTTGGCAGTCGAGGAGGTCATATGATTCGTTCGATGCTGTATGCCACTGACCTTGGCCTGTACGCGCCCGTGGTGATGCAGCATGCCCTGGAACTGGCCAGGACCTTCAATGCCAGTTTGTATGTCGTGCATGCGGTTGAACCCATGGGGTTGTTTGCCGAATCGGTGCTGCAAAGTTATCTCGATGAACAGGCGCTGAACGAGTTTCACAGCCAGGGCCTCAATACGGTGATCGCCAGTATCGAGCAGCGGGTGCTCGACAGTTTTCGTGAAGAATTGGGGGATGAGGGGGAGCATGACCTGGAGCGGATTCAGGCGGTGCGGGTGCTGCAGGGCGATCCATCGCAGGTGATTCTGGATCAGGCGCAGAAACTCTCCGTGGATTTGTTGATCGTAGGTAGTCATAGCCATGGTGCTGGTGCGGAAACGCCTTTGGGGCGAACCGCCGCCCGCGTGTTGCAACTGTCCAAGGTGCCGGTCTATCTGGTGCCGCTGGTGCAACGTCGTCGTCAAGGGGACCGCTAGGACACGAATAATGGCAATCTGATAAAAAAGTTCTAGATTTATTCTTCGAGCCATTAATATAGTTATATATCGTCGCTGATGCCCGTGGCGTCTACCTGCTTTGAGGGATTCATATGAAGCTTCAACAATTGCGCTACATCTGGGAAGTGGCGCACCACGACCTCAACGTTTCCGCTACAGCCCAAAGTCTTTACACCTCTCAACCGGGCATCAGTAAACAGATCCGTCTGCTGGAAGACGAACTGGGCGTCGAGGTTTTTGCCCGCAGCGGTAAACACCTGACCCGGGTCACCCCGGCTGGTGAGCGCATCATCACCACCGCTGGCGAGATTCTGCGCAAGGTTGAAAGCATCAAGCAGATCGCCCAGGAATTCTCCAACGAGAAGAAGGGCACCCTGTCGATCGCCACGACTCACACCCAGGCGCGTTATGCGTTGCCGCCGGTGATCAGCAATTTCATCAAGCAATACCCGGACGTTGCCCTGCACATGCACCAGGGTTCGCCGATGCAGATCGCCGAAATGGCCGCTGACGGCACCGTGGATTTCGCCATTGCCACCGAAGCGCTGGAGCTGTTCGGTGATCTGGTGATGATGCCGTGCTACCGCTGGAACCGTTGCGTGGTCGTGCCCCAGGGCCACCCGCTGACCAAGCTGTCGAAACTGACCCTCGAAGCGCTGGCCGAATACCCGATCGTGACGTACGTGTTCGGTTTTACCGGCCGTTCGAAACTCGACGAAGCCTTCAGCCATCGTGGCCTGACGCCGAAAGTGGTGTTCACCGCCGCCGACGCCGACGTGATCAAGACCTATGTTCGCTTGGGTCTGGGCGTGGGCATCGTGGCGAAAATGGCCGTCGACAGCAAACTCGACAGCGACCTGGTCGTGCTTGATGCCAGTGAGTTGTTCGAGTCCAGCGTGACCAAGATCGGCTTCCGTCGCGGCACCTTCCTGCGTGGTTTCATGTGCGACTTCATCGAGAAGTTCGCGCCACACCTGACCCGCGAAGTCATGGCCAAGGCCATTCAATGCCACAACAAGCAGGAACTGGAGGAGCTGTTCGACGGTGTCGAACTGCCTGTTCATTAAACCTGTTTAAACGACCTCGGTGACAGCGAACTGTTGCCGAGCGCCCGCCACCAGAATCTCCACCTCATCGCCCTCGAACTTGCCCAGCAGGCTTTTGCCCAGCGGTGAGCGCGGGGTGATGACGGTAATCAGTTGCCCCACCAGATCGACCTTCAGCCCGGCTGCATCGGGGGCGAGAAACAGCCATTGTTCGCGCCCCTTTTCGTCCTCGAGCCCGAGCAGTGCGCCCACTTCGATGCCTCGCTGATCGTCATACGGGCGCAGGGCCATGTTCTGGCAGAGGCTCAGTGACTGGCGAATTTCTTCGACCCGTCTGGCTTGTCCGGCCGCGAGATAGGACGCTTCCAGCCCCAGGGTGTCGTACTTGTTCTCGGCGATGTTTTCTTCATGGGTCGCCGTTTCGTAAGCGGTTTGCGCGGCCCGTTCGGCGATGTCGAGATCGATCCGCAGCTTGTCGAGAATCAGTTGGTGGACGGTATGCTTATTCATGATCAATCGCAGAATTGCAGGATGTTGGCGCGGCTTTTTTCGCTGGGTGCAGTGCGGTCCTGCTGCAGCCAGAACTGACAGCTTGGGTTGGACAGGTTGCGACTGCTGCTGCGTGCCTGATCGAGCCGTTGCTGCTGCTCGTTCTTGCGCAGGTTTTCTTCATATTGCTCGAACAGCGGGCTCTGTGGCGGGATGTCCGGCACCGATTGGGCCACCACGGGTGGTTTGGCCAGTTGCTCCACAGCTGCCGCCACGGGTGCCAATTGTTCGCTGAAAAGCAGGCGCGAAGCGAGCCAGCAGGTCAGCACAATGGCAATGAATCCCAACCACATGCCCAGGGCGATGCTGCCGGTCAGTTGCAGGGCGTTGAGGCTGATTGGGAAGGATCGGCGCGGAGTGGGACGGTGGGGCATGGTTGCCTCCTGGCGAAAGGTCACTGGCGAGTGGCGATTGTCGCATGAAGAATAATCGCCGTCGGCTCTTCTGCACGGGGTAATTTATGCGGACAATCGGCGCCTTTGCCAACGGGAGCCTGGAATGCCTGAAATGAAAACCCGCTGGGATATTTTTTGCACCGTGGTCGACAACTTCGGCGACATCGGCGTGACCTGGCGACTGGCCCGGCAACTGGTGGCCGAACATGGGCTGGCGGTGCGTCTATGGGTCGATGACCTGCGAGCGTTTGAACGCCTGTGCCCGGAAATCGACATCCACGCTTCGCAGCAGTGGCAGCACGACGTCGAAGTGCGCCAATGGCCCGCCGAGTGGCAGCCGACTGAAGCCGCCGATGTGGTGATTGCTGCCTTTGCCTGCCAATTGCCGAGCGCCTATATGGACGCCATGGTCGAACGGGAGAAGACGCCGCTGTGGATGAACCTCGACTATCTGAGTGCCGAGGACTGGGTCATCGGTTGCCACGGTTTGCCCTCGGTGAAGTACAAAAGCGTGCAGAAGTTCTTTTTCTTCCCTGGATTCCAGAGGGGCACCGGCGGATTGCTGCGTGAGCGAGGGTTACTGGAACGGCGTCGGCAATTTCAGCAAAACCCGCAGGCTCGAAGAGAGTTCCTGCAAGGTATGGGGATTGATCCTGCGCCCGGCGCGCAGCTGATTTCATTGTTTGCCTACGAAAACACCGGTTTGGCCAGTTGGCTCGACGGGATGGCAGGCGATTCGACGACCACTCATCTGCTGGTGCCGGAAGGGCGGATTCTCGGCGACGTCGAGCGTTGGCTCGGTGTGCAGGGTTTGGCGGCCGGTGCCGTGCATGTGTGTGACGCCTTGACCGTGCAA
This sequence comes from Pseudomonas sp. P1_F7, assembly GCF_056405655.1. Classification (NCBI taxonomy): domain Bacteria; kingdom Pseudomonadati; phylum Pseudomonadota; class Gammaproteobacteria; order Pseudomonadales; family Pseudomonadaceae; genus Pseudomonas; species Pseudomonas sp. P1_F7. Next base: position 159,141 of record NZ_JBFUBR010000004.1, on the reverse strand, counting down.
GTGCTGCCATTCGTCCGCCAGGACCAATACGACCGGTTGCTGTGGTGCTGCGATTTCAATGCCGTGCGCGGCGAAGACTCCTTTGTGCGCGCCCAATGGGCCGGCCGGCCATTTCTTTGGCACATCTACCAGCAGGAAGAAGGCATCCACCTGGACAAGCTCGAAGCCTTCCTCGAACTCTATGTAAAGGGGTTATCTGCGCCTGCGCGGGAGGCGATCAGCGGTCTTTGGCGGGCGTGGAACGCTGGTGAAAAAATAGCCGACCACTGGCAATTCACCCGTAAACACTGGCCAGAGCTGGAAAAACACGCCGAGGCGTGGTGTCTGGAACAGGCCTTGCAGGCCGATCTTGCCACGGCGCTGGTACAGTTTTATGGAAATTGGATATGATACGCGGCCTAGATTTTTGTAAATCCCATCCAAATTCGGATATTCGCAATGAAAACTGGTAAAGAACTGAAACCCGGGACCGTGATTCGTCTCGAAAACGATCCTTGGCTGGTTCAGAAAGCTGAATTCACCAAGTCCGGTCGTAACAGCGCGATCATGAAGACCAAGCTGAAGAACCTGCTGACCGGTTACAAGACCGAGATCGTTTACAGCGCCGACGACAAACTGGACGACGTAATCCTCGACCGCAAAGAAGCGACCCTGTCCTTCATCAGCGGCGACACCTACACGTTCATGGACACCACCGACTACACCATGTACGAGCTGAACGCTGAAGACATCGAAGCCGTTCTGCCTTTCGTTGAAGAAGGCATGACCGATGTTTGCGAAGCGATCTTCTTCGAAGAGCGTCTGGTTTCCGTAGAGCTGCCGACCACCATCGTGCGTCAGGTTGACTACACCGAAGGTTCCGCTCGCGGCGACACTTCCGGCAAGGTGATGAAGCCTGCCAAACTGAAGAACGGTACCGAGCTGTCGGTTGCTGACTTCATCGAAATCGGCGACATGATCGAGATCGATACCCGCGAAGGCGGTTCCTACAAAGGCCGTGCCAAATAAGCACTGCTTGAGGAATGAAAAAGCCCGACCATTGAGTCGGGCTTTTTTGTGTCCGCGATTTCGGGTTCAACCAGAAACCCTGTGGGAGCGAGCTTGCTCGCGAAAGCGGTTTGCCAGACACATTCTCATTACCTGACACGCCGCCTTCGCGAGCAAGCTCGCTCCCACAGTTTTTATTTCAGGTGTTCCTTGAGCTCCTGCGAAGCCTGCAGCATCGCCGAACGCACCGCCGGCACCTGGCTCACCACGTTGAGCAAACCGTAGTCGTGGATCAGGCCGTTGTAGCGAACCGAGGTCACCGGCACACCGGCTTCATCGAGTTTGCGGGCGTAGGCTTCACCTTCATCGCGCAGCACGTCGGCACCGGCGGTCTGCACCAGGGCAGGTGGCAGTCCTTTCAACTGGGCGGTGGTTGCGCGCAGTGGCGAGGCGTAGATCTCGTTCCGCTGATTGGCGTCGGTGGTGTAGTTGTCCCAGAACCACTTCATCATGTTCCTGGTGAGGAAGTGTCCTTCGGCGAACTGGTTGTACGACGCCGTTTCGAAGTTGGCATCAGTCACCGGCCACAGCAGTACCTGGAACTTGATCGCCGGTGTGCCCTTGTCCTTGGCCATCAGTGCTACCACTGCCGCCATGTTGCCGCCGACACTGTTGCCGGCTACCGCCAGGCGCTTGCCATCAACGTTGATCTCTTTGCCGTGCTCGGCCACCCATTGGGTCGCGGCGTAAGCCTGGTTGATCGCCACCGGGTAATGCGCTTCCGGCGACGGCGTGTAGTTTACGAAGACGGCCGCTGCACCCGAACCCGTCACCAGGTCTCGAACCAATCGCTCGTGGGTCGGGAAGTCCCCCAGCACCCAGCCACCGCCGTGGAAGAACATGAACACTGGCAGCTCACCCTTGACCCCGGCCGGCCGGACGATGGTCAGGCTGATCGGTTGGCCGTCGACTTGAATGGTCTTCTGGCTGACATCGGCTTTTGGCCGCGTCAGCTTCACCCCGGCCTGCGCGCCTACCAGAACGGCGCGGGCCTCGGCGGGCGTCATTTGTTCCATCGGCTTGCCGGTACCGGCGTTCAGAACGTCGAGGAATGCCTGGGTGTTGTGTTCAACCCCAGTACCTGCAAACGCGTTGCTGATGGACAAGGCGAGAAGGGTACCGGTCAAGACTTTGCTGAAAGTGTTCATGTTCGTTTCCTGTTCGGGCCTGGGTAGTCAGCGCTTAGACGGTTACGTGCAGACGCACATCGACGTTGCCACGGGTGGCGTTGGAGTACGGGCAGACCTGGTGGGCCGCATCGACCAGCGTTTGTGCATCGGCTTGTTCAAGGCCCGGCAGGCTGATGTGCAGGTCGATGTCCAGACCGAAGCCGCCAGGGATCTGGCCAATGCCGACGTGGGCGGTGATCGAAGCGTCGTTCGGGATGCTGCGCTTGGTCTGGCTGGCCACGAATTTCAGGGCACCGATGAAGCAGGCGGAGTAGCCGGCGGCGAACAGTTGCTCAGGGTTGGTGGCTGCGCCGCCGGCCCCACCGAGTTCTTTCGGGGTGGCGAGTTTGACGTCGAGGATGTTGTCGCTGGAAACCGCACGACCGTCACGGCCACCGGTGGAAGTTGCGATTGCGGTGTAGAGAGTTTGCATGGTGAAAGCCTCGTTCAGGGTTTGGTTTGTTTTGCGCTAAATGTTTGTGCGCTAAGCAAGTGCGAAGTGAATGTATCGCGCAAATATTTAGCGCGCAATATAAACTTTCAAAGAAATTTGAAAAAAGACGCAAGGCTGTGGGGTGGTTTAGGTTGAAAGTATTGAAATAGAGCTATTGAGGGGGGATTTTTCAGCGGGGATTTTTTTAGGAGACGGTGGCGAACCCGGTTTTCTGGTGGGCCGCAGAGCTCCTGTGGGAGCGAGCTTGCTCGCGATTGCAGTCTCACATTCAGCAATGATGCTGGCTGACACACCGCCATCGCGAGCAAGCTCGCTCCCACAAGGGATTTGTGGTGAATTGGAAACTACAGGCTGTCTTGCAGGTGACGACGCAGCTCCTGCAGCTCGGCTTGCAGGTTTTGCAGGCGCTCCAGTGTCATCCCGCTGGCGCCGAGGATGCACTGGGGAATATCCCGGGCTTTGTCGCGCAAGGCTCGGCCCTGCTCGGTGAGTTCGACGATCACCACGCGCTCGTCTTCGCGGCTGCGGGTTCGGCTGAGCAAGCCTTCGGCTTCCAGGCGCTTGAGCAGCGGCGTCAACGAGCCTGGGTCGGTCAGCAACCGTGTGCTGATTTCGCCTACGGTCAAACCGTCCCTTTCCCACAACACCATCATCGCCAGGTATTGCGGGTAGGTCAGGCCCAGCGCTTGCAGCAAGGGTTTGTAGACCTTGGTCATCATCAGCGAAGTGGAATGCAGTGCGAAGCAGGCCTGATTGTCCAGCAGCAGGTTGTCGCAGTTGTCCGGGGTGTTGCGCTCGGTGGTCATGTCGAAGCCTTGATCTGTGATCTTGGGAATCTAGCGGGCGAATCTTTAATGCGCCAGATAATTTTGATCAGTGCCGTTGCAAATGGGTTTGCAGCAGCAGATCCCAGGGCGGAACCGGGCTGAAGCGGGTTTTCAGGTACTCCAGCAACAAGCGACTGCGGGGGTTGGGTTGTTGTTCCAGGCGCAAGGCGTAGATGCCGGCACTTTCCGGTTTCGGCAGGCCGCTTTCGCAGAACAACGGTAACAACTCACCCCGCAACAGGTACTCGCTGGCCAGCCAGGTTGGCAGGTGTGCGATACCCAGTCCGGCCAATGCGCCGCACACCAGTGCTTCGGCATTGTTGGCGCTCATGCGGACCCGCGCCGGCCGGTGCAACTGCATTTGCCCGTCCAGCTCGAAACGCCAGGCGAAAAGCGGGGCCAGGCCATCCCAGTCGAGTCCGTCGTGTTCAATCAGCTGTGACGGATCAGTCGGCACGCCGCGACGCCGCAAATAATCAGGGCTGGCGCAGGCGATGCGCACCATGCTCGCCAGCGGCGTGGCCACCAGTCGGGTGTCAGCTAATTGGCCGGCGCGCAGCACTAGATCGACCTTGCCGAGGTTCTGGCCCTGCATGTCGACGAAACTGTCGATAAGGTGCAGTTGAACATCGAGCCCGGGGTAGAGCATGAGGAAATCGGCAATCACCGGTGCCAGGTGCCGGCGACCAAAGGCTGCCGGCGCATCGATACGAATCAGACCTTCCGGCGCGCTGCTCAGGGACACCGCCTCGGCCCGGGCCAGGCGCAACTCGGCGACGATCCGCCGTGCGCGCTCGGCAAAGGCCAATCCCGCCGGGGTGGCACGTACTGCATGCGTGCTGCGGATGAACAACTGACTGCCGACCGCGCTTTCCAGGCTGTCGATACGCCGTGCAACGGCCGAAGGGGTCAGCGGATGACGGCGCGAGGTGGCGGAAAAACTGCCGGTTTCCAGCACATCGAGGAACAAAGCCAGTTGGTCGGTCAGTTGATTCGGGTTCATGGCAGCTTTGCGCTTGTGCGAATTTGGCACAGCCATTGTGCGTCGCTATGCGTTTCCGCGCCAGATGCAACTGCGTAGCATCGATGTCGTGAGGTAAGGAGAAATCGACGGTGATTGAGTTTCTGATGTATCTGGTGTTCGGCACTGCCTTGGGCACGCTGGGCGGTTTGTTTGGCATCGGCGGCGGCCTGATCGCCATTCCGCTGCTGGGCGTGCTGTTCGGGCTCGATCAGCAGATAGCCCAAGGCACAGCGCTGGTGATGGTGGTGCCGAACGTGATGCTGGCGCTGTGGCGCTATCATCAGCGCAACCGGATCGAACTGCGCCACGCGTTACCGCTGGCCATCATGGGGTTCTGCTTCGCCTGGCTCGGATCGATCTGGGCGGTGGGCATTGATGCGCAAACCATGCGCATGGGGTTTGTCGCGTTTCTAATCGCACTCTCGGCGTACAACCTCGTTCGCATGTTCGCCGCTAGCGCTCCGCCGGCTTCGCAGATGAACTACTCATGGCCCTGGCTGGGCCTGCTTGGTGCTGCTTCCGGCACGATGGGCGGGTTGTTCGGTGTGGGGGGCGCGGTGGTGGCGACACCGGTGCTGACCAGTCTGTTTGGCACCAGTCAGGTGGTTGCGCAGGGGTTGTCGTTGGCGCTGGCCTTGCCGAGTACGGGGGTGACGCTGGTGACTTACGCCGCGCACCATCAGGTCAGCTGGGTGATCGGCTTACCCTTGGCGGTCGGCGGACTGATGAGCATCAGTTGGGGCGTGAAGGTTGCCCACGCATTGCCGGAGCGGTTGCTGCGCGGGCTGTTTTGCGGGTTCCTGGTGTTCTGTGCGGTGATGCTCGCCTTCAAAGTTTGAAGCCTTCGACGATGTGCTCGGCCAGGCACTCGGTGATCGGCGACGGGTTATGCAGGTTGCGCACGAGCATGATGCTGGCCTCTGGCAGCAGCGGCAGGTCCTCGGCCTCACCGAGGATGCGCATGTCCGCGGTGATCAGGCTTTCAAGTTGCGCGGTGACGGCCAGGCCGGCGCTGACCACCGCCATGATCGCCGACAGGCTGTCGCTGTTGTACGCCACCCGGTAATCGCGCCCCCGGGCATCGAGGGCATTGCAGGCCCACAGGCGGCAGAAGCAATCACTGTTGAACATCGCCAGCGGCAGCGGCGTCTGCTCGTGAGCGCTGTAGCATTGCGCTTCGGCCCAGACAAAGCGTTCCTTGCGCAACAACTGACCGATTTCACTGCCCGGTTCGCGGGTCACGATGGACAGGTCCAGATCCTGGCGCATCAGCAGTTGTTTTGATGATTCGCAGTGCACTTCTATCTGAATCAGCGGGTAAGACTGGGCAAACCGGCGCAGAATTCCCGGGAGGAACCGCATCACATAATCGTCCGGCGTGCCGATACGCACGGTGCCGACCATGTCGGGTTCACGCAAGGTGTTGAATACCTCACTGTGCAGCTTGAGGATGCGTCGCGCATAGCCGAGCAACACCTGGCCTTCAGCCGTCAGTCGCACCTGCCGCCCGTCGCGCTGGAACAACTGACGCTGCAGCACATCTTCTTCCAGCCGTTTCATCTGCATGCTGACGGCTGACTGGGTGCGGTTGACGATTTCGCCGGCGCGGGTAAAGCCGCCCTGGTCGGCGATGGCGACGAAGGTGCGCAACACTTCGGTATCGATACTCGGGTAGGCGGACATCCATCAATCTCCGAGATATGTGACATCAGAAACATTCGTTGGATTGATCTTAGACCCGGCGCGAGACTGGAGCCATCCAAACGGAGGGCAACAAGATGAAAGGTCAACATGAGTTCCACGGCGCAGAAAAACACTCGATTCACGTGATATCCGATCTGCTGCACAAGGTCGGCCGCTGGTACGAACTGCATCGCGAGCGCGAACTGCTGGCGAGCTTGAGCGACGAAGCACTCAAGGACATCGGCATGAGCCGTGCGGATGTGGAGAACGAGTCGATCAAACCGTTCTGGAATGACCCGATGCATAAATGATGAATGCCACGCTACACAAACCCCTTACCGGTGAGGTAGGTTGCGAGCAGACAAGGAGACGCCCATGCCCGCAACATTGTCCTTTACCCTTAAACAGGCTCGGCGTCTGGCGCTGGCCGCCCAAGGGTTCAACGGGCGGTCATCGCCAGCGGCGATCAAGGCTGTTGCGCTCAATCGCCTGATCGAACGGCTGGGCATTCTGCAAATCGATTCGGTCAATGCATTGGTGCGTTCGCACTACCTTCCGCTGTTTTCCCGCCTCGGTAACTACTCTTCCGATTTGCTCGACCAGGCTGCCTGGAGTCAGGGCCGGCGCCGTACGTTGTTCGAGTATTGGGGTCATGAAGCCTCGTTATTGCCACTTTCCATGTACCCGTTGATGCGTTGGCGCATGCAGCGTGCGAGCCGTGGCGAAGACATCTATCAACAATTGGCGCGCTTTGGCCGCGAACAGCAAGACACCATTCGCCGGGTGCTGGCTTCGGTTGAGGAACAGGGCGCGCTAGGCGCCGGGAGCCTGTCGAGCCGTCAGGAACGAGCCGGGCCCTGGTGGGACTGGAGCGCGGAAAAGCATGCGCTGGAATGGTTGTTCGCTGCCGGTGAAGTGACCGTTGCCGGCCGGCGCGGATTCGAAAGGCTCTACGATTTGCCGGAGCGGGTGATTCCCCCGACGGTTCTTGCGCAACCCATCCTGAGTGAAGAAGACGCCCAGCGCGGCCTGTTGCGGCATGCGGCAATGGCATTGGGTGTCGGCACAGAGAAGGATTTGCGTGACTATTTCCGCTTGAACCCAGCGGACAGTCGTCCCCGTTTGGCCGAGTTGGTCGAGGCCGGTGAATTGCTGGCCTGCGAAGTCCAGGGCTGGCGACAACCGGCCTTTTGTCTGCCCGAGCCAAAAGTGCCACGCAAAGTCGCCGCCAGTGCATTGCTCTCGCCATTCGATTCGCTGATCTGGGAGCGCAGCCGGACCGAGCGGCTGTTTGATTTCCGCTATCGGCTGGAGATCTACACACCACAGGACAAGCGGGTGTACGGCTATTACGTCCTGCCGTTTTTGCACAACGAGCGGATTGCTGCACGGGTCGATCTGCGCGCCGAACGGGCGGTGGGCCGTTTGGCCGTGCATGCGGTGCATGAAGAGGTCGCGGGGCTGGATGAGGAGGGGATGCTGGCGTTGGCGGTCAATTTGCGGCAAATGGCGGATTGGCTGGGGTTGGCGCAGGTTCAGTTGAATTGCCCGCGGGCGAGTGCGGCAAGGTTGCGGGTGGCATTCATACAAATTGGCGGTGTTTGWTCTGACGCCATCGCGAGCAAGCTCGCTCCCACATCGATTCTGTGTCGTTCACAAATCAAGTGTGGGAGCGAGCTTGCTCGCGATGGCGGTCTATCAGGCAAGCAAAATCTAGCGCCGAACCTGCTTCAGTGTCTCAGCAATCAAAAACGCCAGTTCCAGCGACTGATCGGCATTCATCCGCGGATCGCAATGGGTGTGGTAGCGATCCGACAAGCCATCCTCGGTAATCGGCCGCGCACCACCGATGCACTCGGTGACGTTCTGCCCGGTCATTTCGATATGGATGCCACCGGCATAACTGCCTTCGGCTTCATGCACCTGGAAGAACTGCTTCACTTCGCCAAGGATCTGCGCGAAGTCGCGGGTCTTGTAACCGCTGCTGGCCTTGATCGTATTGCCATGCATCGGGTCGGAACTCCACAGCACCTGCTTGCCTTCACGCTGGACGGCGCGGATCAGCTGCGGCAAGTGATCGCCGACCTTGTTCGCGCCCATCCGTGCGATCAGGTTCAGGCGGCCCGGGTCGTTGTCCGGGTTGAGCACGTCGATCAGGCGAATCAGGTCGTCGGGGTTCATGCTCGGGCCGACCTTGACCCCGATCGGGTTGTTCACCCCACGCAGGAATTCGACGTGGGCGCCGTCGAGCTGTCGGGTGCGGTCGCCGATCCACAGCATGTGCGCCGAGCAGTCGTAGTAATCGTTGGTCAGGCTGTCGCGACGCACGAAGGCTTCTTCGTAGTTCAGCAGCAGCGCTTCGTGAGCGGTGAAGAAACTGGTTTCGCGCAGCTGCGGCGAACTGTCCATGCCACAGGCGCGCATGAACGCCAGGGTTTCATCGATGCGGTCAGCCAGGTGGCTGTATTTTTCCGCCAGTGCCGAGTTGGCGATGAAGTCCAGGTTCCACTTGTGCACCTGATGCAGATCGGCAAACCCGCCCTGGGCAAACGCGCGCAACAGGTTCAGGGTGGCGGTGGACTGGTGATAGGACTGCAGCAGGCGCTCCGGGTCCGGCACGCGGCTTTTTTCGTCAAAACCGATGCCGTTGACGATGTCGCCACGGTAGGCGGGCAGGGTCACGCCATCGATGGTTTCGTCATTGGCCGAACGGGGTTTGGCGAACTGCCCGGCCATGCGCCCGACCTTGACCACCGGGCAGCCGGCGGCAAAAGTCATCACGATCGCCATCTGCAACAACACCTTGAAGGTGTCGCGGATTTTCGCCGCGGAGAATTCGGCGAAGCTTTCGGCGCAGTCGCCACCCTGTAATAGAAACGCGCGGCCCTGGGTCACCTCGGCAAACTGACGGCGCAACTCACGGGCTTCACCGGCAAATACCAGCGGCGGATAGCTGGCCAAGGTCTGCTCGACCTGCTGCAAATGCGCGGCGTCGGGGTATTGGGGTTGTTGCTGGATCGGCAGGGCGCGCCAGCTGTCAGGGCTCCAGGGTTGGCTCATCACGGTCTCTAGTGTTTTCGCTCGGACGTCCATGTTATCAGCAAATTAGTGCGTGACCTGTTCCCGTCGCTTCGCCGACAATCTCGCCTTTGCCGCTCTCTACACGCGGTGTTATTGCGTTGCCGGCCCCGGTGACGATCAGGAGATGAAATGACTGAGGAGCGCGTCGAGCATCTGCTCGCCGAGGTACAGGACGAGTTCGGTGTGATTCGTGTGCTGGAAGTGGCCGATTACCGTTTTCTCGAGTTCGGTGATGCCATCGAGCAAAGCTGCGTGTTCACGGCCGATCCGAGCTGGCTTGAGTACGACTATACCCGGGCGATGCTGATTGGTGCGTTGTGCCACGAGCACCCGGAAAGCGCGCTGTTTCTCGGTCTCGGCGCCGGTACGCTGACTCAGGCCTGCCTCAAGTTCCTGCCGCTGGAAGATGTCGAAGCCATCGAGCTGCGCCCGGACGTACCGCGCCTGGCCATTGAATACCTGGGGCTGGATGACGATCCGCGCCTGTACATTCGCGTTGGCGATGCCCTGGAACTGCTCGACACTGCCGAATCGGCTGACCTGATTTTCGTCGACCTTTATACCGATGTCGGTCCGGGTGTCGGACATCTGGCCTGGAGCTTTCTGGAAAACTGCCAGAAGCGATTGAATCCGGGTGGCTGGCTGGTCATCAATCAATGGGCTACCGACGATGGCAAACCCTTGGGCGCCGCGTTGTTGCGTGGTTTGTACCACCGACACTACTGGGAGCTGCCGGTGAAGGAGGGCAACGTGATTCTGATCGTGCCGTCGGAGCTGGATCAGGAACTGGACATGGACGGCTTGATCGCTCGCGCCGAAGCGCTGGCGCCGCGGTTGGGGTATTCGCTGGATTCGTTGATCAAGTGCATTCGTCCGGCTACCTGATTAATTGATTGTCTGGACGGGCCCCTTCGCGGGCAAGCCCGCTCCCACAGGTTTTGCGCAGATCCCTGTGGGAGCGAGCTTGCTCGCGATAGCTTTCCAACTGGCAATACAAAGCTAAAGCCCTTTAAACACTCCAGGCCGCCGCTCCACCATCGACCGCACACCTTCCTTGACGTCCTCGCTGGCCATCAACTTCTTGACCAGCAGCGGCAACGCCTGTGCCGCCGCAGTTTCCCCTTCATAGCGGGCCTGTCGCGCAGACATCAACGTCGCCTGCACCCCAAGCGGCGCCTGGCGGGCGATCCGCTCGGCCAGTTCAATCGCCCGGGGCAGCAAGTCTTCACTGGCCATGACCTCCTGCACCAGACCCAGGTGCAAGGCGTCACGGGCGTCGAATTCATCACCGGTCAATAACCAGCGCATGGCATTTCCCCAGCCGGAGACTTGATGCAGACGCAGGGTCGCACCGCCGAATGGGAAGAGCCCGCGTTGCACTTCCATCTGCGCGAACCGGGTGTTGCTGGCGCACAGGTTGATGTCGGCGGCCAGCATCAACTCGATGCCGATGGTCAGGCAATAGCCTTGGGCGGCGACGATCACCGGTTTGCTGACCCTGGGACCTGCGAACACCGCCCACGGATCACAGCCGCCGGGCGGAACCTGCCAGCCATCTGTCAGTGTGACGCTGGCATTGACCAGGTCGAGCCCGGCGGTAAAGTGCTCGCCATGAGCAAACACCACCGCCACCCGCGCCTCGCTGTCGGCTTCGAACTCGCCATAGGCCAGACTCAACGCGTTGAGCAGGTCGAGATCGAAGGCGTTGCGCTTGGCCACCCGATCCAGGCCGATCAGGAACACATGACCATGCCGTTCGCGGCTGACTCGACTGGAGCTGGGCTGATTCATGGAGCGATCCTAGGGGTGGGAAAGGCGTGCCAGACCGGCGGTCTGCACGGCAAAGGGTGAACCGTTTTAGCGCCATCACCCGCAAGGCCGGGCCTTTGAAAAGTAGACGGCTGATCGATTATTCGCAAAGCCTGTGACACAACGGCGTATCCGGCGGATTTCCGATAAAAAAAGCTCCCTTTTTGGGTGAATTCCGGTATAGTGCGCGCCGGCCTTTAACCGGGCCGCGTTTAGGTAGCGCAATTCCCCGAAGCCAGCTTCGGCTGCACGTCCGCCCAGCGGACTCTCCCTTGACGATTCTTTTCATTCATTCGTTTTCGCAAATCCCCGCCGACAAAGCTGCCAGGGCGACTCTTGAGTCTCAACACGGCACGCGCAGCTTTGGAGCATGGGTCTTTGCGGATGCACTTAGAGGCAGACCCATGACCCAGGAAACCGGCGGCTTCGCCGCTTTTAATCTTAATCCGAATATTCTTGCAGCCGTCACCGCGACTGGCTACGAAGAGCCATCGGCTATTCAGCAGCAATCGATCCCGATCATCATGGCCGGTCACGACATGATTGGTCAGGCGCAAACCGGTACGGGTAAAACCGCTGCGTTCGCCCTGCCGATCCTGCATCGCATCGATCCTGCAAAGCGCGAACCGCAAGCCCTGATCCTGGCCCCAACTCGTGAGTTGGCGCTACAAGTTGCAACCGCTTTCGAAACCTATGCCAAGCAAATGCCGGGCGTAACTGTTGTGGCTGTCTACGGCGGCGCGCCGATGGGCCCACAGCTGAAAGCAATCCGTAATGGCGCACAGATCGTTGTCGCCACTCCGGGCCGTCTGTGCGACCACCTGCGTCGCGACGAAAAAGTACTGGCGACCGTGAACCACCTGGTTCTCGACGAAGCCGACGAAATGCTCAAACTGGGCTTCATGGACGACCTGGAAGTTATCTTCAAGGCCTTGCCTGTCACCCGTCAGACCGTATTGTTCTCGGCCACCCTGCCGCAGTCGATCCGTGCCATTGCTGAACGCCACCTGCGCGATCCGCAACACGTGAAGATCCAGACCAAGACCCAGACCGTTACCGCGATCGAACAGGCTCACCTGTTGGTTCACGCTGACCAGAAGACTTCGGCCGTTCTCAGCTTGCTGGAAGTGGAAGATTTCGACGCCCTGATCATGTTCGTGCGCACCAAGCAAGCGACCCTGGATCTGGCCAGTGCCCTGGAAGCCAAAGGCTACAAAGCCGCTGCGCTGAACGGTGACATCGCCCAGAACCAGCGTGAGCGAGTGATCGACTCCCTCAAGGATGGCCGTCTGGACATCGTTGTGGCGACCGACGTTGCTGCTCGTGGCCTGGACGTTCCGCGCATCACTCACGTGTTCAACGTTGACATGCCGTACGATCCGGAATCCTACGTTCACCGTATCGGCCGTACCGGCCGTGCCGGTCGCGAAGGTCGTGCACTGCTGCTGGTGACTCCGCGTGAGCGCCGCATGCTGCAAGTGATCGAGCGTGTTACTGGTCAGAAAGTTGCCGAAGTTCGCCTGCCGGACGCTCAGGCCGTTCTCGATGCCCGCATCAAGAAACTGACCAACAGCCTGTCGCCGCTGGTGGCCGATGCCGAATCGACCCACGGTGATCTGCTGGATCGCCTGACTGCCGACATCGGTTGCACCCCGCGTGCCTTGGCCGCAGCCCTGCTGCGCAAGGCAACCAACGCTCAAGCGCTGACCCTGGCTGCAATCGAGAAAGAACGTCCACTGGTGCCGAACAACGCACCGCGTGGCGATCGTCCAGAGCGTTCCGGTGATCGTCCTGAGCGTGGTGACCGCGAGCGTCGCGCTCCAATGCCACTGGCTGAAGGCCGTGCCCGTTGCCGTACCGCGCTGGGCGCGCGTGACGGTATCGCCGCCAAGAACCTGCTGGGCGCCATCCTCAACGAAGGTGGTCTGGCGCGTGAAGCCATCGGTCGCATCCAGGTGCGTGACAGCTTCAGCCTCGTCGAGCTGCCGGAAGATGGTCTTGAGAAGTTGCTGACCAAGCTGAAGGACACTCGCGTTGCCGGTAAGCAGTTGAAGCTGCGTCGCTACCGCGAAGATTGATCCGCTCTCGGGCTGATTGATCGAACATGAAAAATCCCCGACTGGTTCGGGGATTTTTTTTGCCTGCGAAACAGCCCTGTGCTTCAGCCGAAGCGGTAGATGTCCATGCCCAGTGCACCCATGGTGAAGCCCTGGTGGGCAACGCTGAACGGCCCGCCAGCGGCGCGGGCAAAGTAAAGCGGCAACAAGTGTTCGTCGCTGGGATGGTTGCGCACAGCATTCGGTGCTTGCGCGCGGTAGTCGTGCAATGCGGCTTCGTCATTCGCTGCGAGTTTGTCGATCATCCAGTCGCGAAACGCCTGTGCCCAGGGCTCAACGCTCTCGGGGCCGGCATGCCAATCCAGTTCCCGCAGGTTGTGGGTGATGCTGCCGGAGCCTATCAGCAGCACCCCGTGCTCGCGCAGGCTGGCCAGCGCGTGGCCAACGCGGGTCTGCAAGGTGGGGCCGCCACGGGTGGGCAGCGATACCTGGACAATTGGGATGTCAGCTTGCGGGTACATCAGCGATAAAGGCACCCAGACGCCATGGTCGAAAGGCCGATTGCTGTCGATACGCACAGGAAAGCCAGCGGTTTTCAATAGCTCGGCAACCTCTGCGGCGAGTCGTGGATCGCCGGGAGCCGGGTACTGGACTTCGAACAGGGCTTTGGGGAAGCCGCCGAAGTCATGCCAGGTTTCTGGTTGTGGATTGCCGCTGACCAGCAGTTCATTGCTTTCCCAGTGCGCAGAAACAATCACGATGGCTTTTGGCTTCGGTATCTCGGCGGCCAGGCGGGTGAGTGCCGGCCCGCTGGCGCCGGGCTCCAGAGCCAGCATGGGGGAGCCGTGGGATATGTACAGGCTGGGGAACATGAATGAGCTCCTGAGAGTTAAGATGCAACATCTTCAGTCAGATCATTAATCTAAATCTAATATAAGTTTTAGGGTGTTTTGATCGAATTTTCGGGGTTATTTATGCAGCCGGAGTTTTGGCACAAAAAGTGGGCGGCGAACCAGATCGGATTTCACCTGCCGCAGGTGAACCCTCATCTGAAGCGGTTCTGGCCAGCGTTAAGCCTTGAAGAGGGGGCGCGCGTATTGGTGCCGTTATGTGGAAAAAGCCTGGATTTGCTGTGGCTCGCTCATCAAGGCCATGAGGTCTTGGGAATCGAACTGTCGGAAAAAGCCGTCGAGGAGTTTTTCAGCGAGCATGGTTTTGATCCGGCCATCAGCGAGCAGGGGCCATTCAAGGTCTATCGGGCAGGTTCCATCGAGCTTTGGTGTGGTAATTTCTTTGAGCTGACGGCCGGCGACACTGCTGATTGCTCCGCGCTCTATGATCGCGCCGCGTTGATTGCGTTGCCGCCGAAGATGCGTGAGCAATATGCCACGCACCTGAATCGGATTCTGCCGAAAGAGTGTCGCGGATTATTGATCACGCTGGACTATGACCAGGTACAGATGGATGGACCGCCGTTTGCCGTGCTTGATGATGAGGTGCAGCGATTGTTGGGTGGGTCGTGGTCGTTGAAGGTTCTGGAGGATCAGGACGTATTGAGTGAGAGCGAGAAGTTTCTGCAGGCGGGCGTCACGCGGCTGGAGGAGCGGGTTTACCGGCTGACGAGCCACTAGCAAAAAAAACGGGGCGATCAGATCGCCCCGTTTTGGTTTCTGCTGCAGAAGAATCAGCCCCGACGACGAGCCAGAGCGTCGATACGCTCTTCCAGTGGCGGGTGGCTCATGAACATGCGAGCGAACCCTTGCTTGATGCCACCGTTGATGCCGAAGGCGTTCAGGGTGTCGGGCATGTGCACCGGCAGCCCTTGTTCCGCCCGCAGGCGTTGCAGGGCGCCAATCATCGCGGCGGTGCCGGCCAGGTTTGCACCGGCTTCGTCGGCACGGAATTCGCGCTTGCGCGAGAACCACATGACGATGGCGCTGGCCAGGATGCCCAGAACCAGTTCGGCGAAGATGGTCGCCACGTAGTAGGCAATGCCCTGGCCTTCTTCGTTCTTGAAGATCACCTTGTCGACGAAATTACCGATGATCCGCGCGAAGAACATCACGAAGGTGTTCACCACGCCCTGGATCAGCGCCAGGGTAACCATGTCGCCATTGGCGACGTGGCCGATTTCGTGGGCCAGGACGGCTTTCACTTCATCCGGCGAGAAGCGCTCGAGCAATCCCTGGCTGACCGCGACCAATGCGTCGTTCTTGTTCCAGCCGGTGGCGAAGGCGTTCGCCTCGTAGGCCGGGAAGATCCCGACTTCGGGCATCTTGATCCCGGCTTCGCGGGACAGTTGCTCGACGGTTTGCAGCAGCCATTGCTCGTGACGGGTGCGTGGCTGGGTGATGATCTGGGTGCTGGTGCTCATCTTCGCCATCCACTTGGAGATGAACAGCGAGAACAGCGAACCTGCGAAACCAAAGACCGCACAGAAAATCAGCAGCTGATTGAGGTTGAGGTCAACCCCATTGGCCGCCATGAACCCGTTGAAGCCGAAAAGGCTCAGGGTGATGCTGGCAATCAGCACGACCGCCAGGTTAGTGGCCAAGAACAGCAGGATGCGCATCATGGTTGTAGAAATCTCCTCATGCTAAAGATGTAGCGTACTGCGGGGTATATAAGGTGCTGCACCGGGGTATTCAACCGGGTGACTATTTCAAACTGTGTCCTACGGCAACAGTCTAGCTGCTTGCAGGGCAATTCCGACGAGTATGCGGGAAGAGTTTGTCAGTCAATTCATGTCGAAGGCCCCGCCTTTGTTAGGCGCGAGCAGGCAAGGCGCTATCCGGCAGCGACAAAGCGACTGCCAGTGGCGAAATGCAAACAAATGTTGCCGAATGAATCACCGTGCGACCTGCGGGAACGTCGCACGGTGACAGATCGCTTACTGGCGGTAGGACTTGAGGAAGCCGCCGATGCGTCCGATGGCCATCTCCAGGTCATCGACACGGGGCAGGGTCACGACGCGGAAGTGGTCCGGCCATGGCCAGTTGAATGCGGTGCCTTGAACCACCAACAGTTTCTCGGAGAGCAGCAGGTCGAGAACAAACTTTTCGTCGTTATGGATCGGGCAGACCTTGGGGTCGATCCGCGGGAATGCATACAGTGCCCCCATCGGTTTGACGCAGCTCACGCCCGGAATGTCGTTGAGCAACTCCCAGGTGCGGTTGCGTTGCTCCAGCAGGCGGCCCTGCGGCAGCACCAGGTCATTGATGCTCTGATAGCCACCCAGGGCGGTCTGGATCGCGTGCTGGCTCGGCACGTTGGCGCACAGGCGCATGTTTGCCAGCATGTCGATGCCTTCGATGTAGCTCTGGGCGTGGTGTTTCGGGCCGGAAATGGCGATCCAGCCGGAACGGAAACCGGCCACGCGATAGGACTTGGACAGACCGTTGAACGTCAGGCAAAGCAGGTCTGGCGCCAGGGAGGCGGTGCAGATGTGCACGGCATCGTCGTAGAGAATCTTGTCGTAGATCTCGTCGGAGAACACCACCAGATTGTGCTGGCGGGCCAGTTCCAGCATGCCCAGCAGGACTTCCTTCGAATATACCGCGCCGGTCGGGTTGTTCGGATTGATGATCACCAGGGCCTTGGTGTTCGGGGTGATCTTGGCCTTGATGTCGGCCAGGTCCGGCCACCAGTTGGCTTGCTCGTCGCACAGGTAATGCACCGGATTGCCGCCGGACAGGCTCACGGCTGCGGTCCACAGCGGATAGTCGGGCGCCGGCACCAGCACTTCGTCGCCATTGTTGAGCAGGGCCTGCATCGACATCACGATCAGTTCGGAAACGCCGTTGCCCAGGTAGATGTCTTCTATGCCGACGCCTTCCACCTGCTTTTGCTGGTAGTACTGCATCACGGCCTTGCGCGCACTGAACAGGCCCTTGGAGTCGCTATAGCCCTGGGCGGTCGGCAGGTTGCGGATCACGTCCTGGAGGATTTCATCCGGTGCTTCGAAACCAAAAGGTGCCGGGTTGCCGATGTTCAGCTTGAGGATGCGATGACCTTCCTCTTCCAGGCGCTTGGCGTGCTTGAGCACCGGGCCGCGAATGTCGTAGCAGACGTTGGCGAGCTTGTTCGATTTGCTGACCTGCATGGCGATGTGTTCCCGAAAATGAACGATCCAGACGGCGTTTTGGACAACCGTGCTGGGAATCCTGCGTATTCACACAGGCCTGACGCCTTGAGATGCAGCACCCATATTTCCGTTTGAATGCGCGTGGTCTGGCTGCCAGACTGGCGTTTGACGAGGCGCAATCATACGTGCCGCCCGATCCGTGGAAAAGGTACAGATCGGGCTTTTTCAGCCGCTGAGGTGTGATGATGGAAAAGTTGGAAAAATCCCTGGAAGAATGGAAGGCGATGCTCGATCCAGAGCAGTACAACGTGTGCCGCCTCAAAGGCACCGAACGACCGTTTTCGGGCAAATACAACGCCACCAAGACCGACGGCGTCTACCACTGCATCTGCTGTAACGAGCCGCTGTTCGACTCCAGGACCAAGTTCGATTCCGGCTGCGGCTGGCCGAGTTTCTATGCGCCGATCGGCGACAGCGCCATGACCGAAATCCGTGATGTCAGTCACGGCATGATCCGCACCGAAGTGGTCTGCGCCAAATGCGACGCGCACCTGGGGCATGTATTCCCTGATGGTCCGCCGCCGACCGGTCTGCGCTATTGCATCAACTCGGTGTGCCTGGACCTGGTACCCCGCTCGTAATGCGAGCCCTGTAGGAGCAGCCTTCGGCAGCTCCTGCAGTTGGTCAGCGTTTTGATTAATTAAATTGCACACAATTCAATTGCTCGCTATTTTATTGTCTCTTCCATTCGTTCGGAACCTCAAACATGAGCGACAACCTGCTGAGCATCCCTTGCACCACCATCAAGGGTGAACAAAAGACCCTGGCGGATTTCGCCGGCAAAGCCGTGCTGGTGGTCAACACGGCCAGCAAATGCGGTTTCACTCCGCAGTACAAAGGCCTGGAAGAGCTGTGGCAGACCTACAAGGACCAGGGCCTGGTGGTGCTCGGTTTTCCCTGCAACCAGTTCGGCAAGCAAGAGCCGGGCAACGAAGGGGCGATCTCTGAATTCTGTGAGCTGAACTTCGGTGTCAGCTTCCCGCTGTTCAAAAAGATCGACGTCAATGGTGCTGGCGCCCATCCCTTGTTCGTGCAGTTGAAAAAGCGCGCACCGGGTGTGCTGGGTTCCCAGGGCATCAAGTGGAACTTCACCAAGTTCCTGATCGGCAAGGACGGGCAACTGGTCAAGCGCTTTGCCCCGGCGACCAAGCCGCAGGACCTGACCCGCGAGATCGAAGCCTTGCTCAAATGAACACCTTGTCAGTCGATTCCCTGAAGCTCGACAGCCAGCTGTGTTTCAAGCTGTACGCTGCTTCCCGGGCGGTGATTCGCGCCTACAAGCCAATGCTCGATCAGTTGGGCCTGACTTACCCTCAGTACCTGGCGATGCTGGTGCTGTGGGAGTGGCAGGAAGCAGCCCCGGAGCAACCGACCGTCAAGGCACTGGGCGAGCGCTTGGCCCTGGATTCCGGCACGCTGACACCGTTGCTCAAACGCCTCGAACAACTGCAACTGGTGCAGCGTCAGCGTTCGGCACGCGATGAGCGTGAAGTGCATCTGAGCCTGTCGCCGGCCGGCATGGCCTTGCGCGATCAGGTCGGGCCACTCAAGGCGCGCCTGTTGTGCGACAGCGGGGTCGATCTGAATCGTCTCAACGAGTTGCGCGATGGTCTTGATCACCTGTTGGGACAGATCAAGACGTTGTCGTAACGGGGATCCACAAGTCCAGCAGGGAGGCCAGTTCTTCCCGCCGGAAGGGTTTGGCCAGGTAGTCGCTCATGCCCGCGGCACGACAGCGTTCGCGCTCCTCCGACATGGCGTTGGCCGTCAAGGCGACGATGGGCAGCTGGGGCCAGCGTCCGCTGTGGCGGATTTGCCGGCTGGCCTCATAGCCGTCCATCACCGGCATGTTGCAGTCCATCAGCACCAGATCGAACTCCCGTTGTTCGAGTTGATCCAGGGCCTCGGCACCATGAGCAGCGGTGGTGACCTCGCAGCCGAGTTTGCCGAGCATGCCCTTGGCCACCAGTTGGTTGACCGGATTATCTTCCACCAGCAGCACGCGCCCGCGGCGCTGTGGGCATTGCGCGTCGAGTCGGACGTCATTGATCGGGTGGGTTTGCGGTTGCAGGATCCGCCGCAACAACTGATGCAGCGTATTGCGTGCCAGGGGGCGGGCCTGCTGTTGCAAGGGGGCGAGGGCATTGACCTCTTCGCTGGGCATGAAATTGCCATAAGCGGTAATCAGCAGGATCGGTGCGCTGAGGGTGGGGCGCAAATTGAACAGGCACTCGGGGCAGTCGGTGATGAGTACGTCGGCCGCCAGGCCAATCAGTGGGTCATCCATGGAGCGCCGCTCATAGTCCAGCTCCCAGCCAGGCAACAGACTGTTGAGCAATTCGCCCAGTCCGCTACTGGCGGCCGTGATGGCGATGACTTTGCCCTTGAGCGAAACAGCAGGCATTGCACGGGTATGGCTGGGCAATGGCAAGTCCGCGCAGAACTGGCTGCCAAATCCCGGCTCGGAGCTGATCGTCAGGCGCCCTTGCATGGCTTCGCAAAGGTTGTAGGTCAGGGCCAGGCCCAGCCCGGTACCGCCAAATTGGCGGGTAATGCCGGCGCCGGCCTGGGTGAAAGGCTGGAGGATCTTGACCTGGGCATCCTGAGGGATGCCGATGCCGGTGTCGCACACTTCGATTCTGACGCCGTCGCCGAACGTCGACAGGCGCACGTCGACCCGTCCGAATCGGGTGAACTTCAAGGCGTTGGACAGCAGATTACTGACGATCTGTCGCACCCGGGTCGGATCGCCGAGCACCAGTGCCGGGAAATGCGGATCGATCAGGCAGGTCAGTTCGACGCTGGGGGCGGCGTTCTGCGACAACAGGTTGGCGGTGTCTTCGATCAGCGAGCCGAGGTCGAAGGGGATGTGTTCGAGTTCGAGTTGACCGGCATCGAACTTCGACAAGTCGAGAATATCGTTGAGCAATTCCACCAGCACTTTGCCTGAGTCATGGGCGATGGACAGCTGTTGCTGTTGTTCGGCATTCAACGGCCCGTCGAGGGACAGCGCGATCATCCCGAGCAAGCCATTGAGGGGCGTGCGGATTTCATGGCTCATGTTGGCCAGGAACACCGAGCGGGCTTCGGCCATGTCCAGTGCTGTGCTACGAGCGGCTTCCAGTTCCTCGTTGGATTGGCTCAGCCGGGCGTTGATCGCGTTGAGTTCGGCAGTGCGGGCCGAGACGATATTTTCCAGTTGGCCGAGATACTCGGTCAGGCGGTTTTCCGCGTTGCGCCGCTGCTGGATTTCGGTGGCGATGTTTTTGAATTGCTGGTTGGCAACCTTGACCAGCACGCCGATCTCATCGTCGGCGTGCCCGGCGGGACACTCCAGTGAGCTCGGCTCGGTGCTGCTCGGGTCGCGACCGCTGAGTTCACGGATGACCCGCACCAGGGGTTTGGTCAGCATCACATAGAACAGCGCCAACAGGATGCCGGACAGCAGCAGGCTGCGGGCGAAGCCGTTGAGCAGGGTCACTTCGGCCCGGCGCAGGAACCGGTTGCCGAAGGCGTAAGTGTCGACGTTCAGCCGCAGCGTACCCAGGGACTCATTGGGTAAATGATCCAGGTAAAGTCGGTCTTCGAACTGTCGGTTGGCGCCGAACAGGAAGTCACTGAACATCCGGTAACCGTTTTCCACACCGGGTCGCTTGACGTTGGCCAGCACAGTGCCGTTGTTGTCGGTCAGTTTCGCGCCAATGATCGCCGGCGAACGCAGCAGGCCCAGGGTCAGTTCCTTGGCGAGTTCGGCGTCGATGTTGTAGGCGATTCGCGAGGCCGGGTTGTGGCTGATTTCCAGTAATGAAAGGATTTCACGATTGATGGAGGCATCTTCACTGGCATAATCGATGCCTATTTGCAGCAGGCTGAGCAGCGTGCCCAGAATGAAACCGACCAGCACGGTAAGCCGGGCTTGCTTGAATGACAGCCGGTTGGTGAATTTTATATCCATGGGGGGGTGAACCACTTCTGTTTCCTTTCGCTGCTCAAGCATAGCCGATCATGCCTGCCTACTGATGTTCTCGCGAGGCCTGTACTGCGGGGGCAGCCGCTTGTCTGACGCTGTGTTTCGTCGCTGTATCACCATCATTACTGTGAACGTGCCCGAGGAGAAGTCGTGGATTCCCGATTGAATGCTTTTCTTGAACGCGCCGATGCCGTTCTGGCCCGCATCGAGCCGTTGCTGCCGGCACCGCGGCCAGCCATCGACTGGACGCAATGCCTGGCCGCGCGCTGGCAGCGTGAGTCGCGCGGCGGTTATCTGATGCCGCTGGAGGTCAGCCTCGACATGCGTTTGTCAGACCTGATCGGCGTCGACCGGCAAGTCGAGCAGCTTGGGCGTAATACCCAGCAGTTCCTCGATGGCATGCCGGCCAACCACGCTTTGCTCTGGGGCTCGCGCGGCACCGGCAAGTCGTCGCTGGTGCGCGCCTTGTTGGCCGAACACGCTCAAGCCGGTTTGCGCTTGATCGAGATTGAGCGTGATCACCTGGCAGACCTGCCGCGAGTGGTCGAGCAGATCGGCAAACTGCCCCAGCGTTTCGTGCTGTTTTGCGATGACCTCTCGTTCGAGTCGGGTGAGGGCGATTACCGAGTGCTCAAAAGCGTCCTTGATGGCTCGCTGGAACAGGCACCGGACAACGTTTTGCTGTACGCCACGTCCAACCGTCGCCACCTGGTGCCGGAAAAGGAAAGTGACAACGAAAACTGGAAACGGGTCGACGGCGAATTGCATCCCAGCGAGGCAGTGGAAGACAAGATCGCGCTGTCGGACCGCTTCGGTTTGTGGCTGTCGTTCTATCCGTTTACCCAGGAACACTTCCTCAACGTCGTCGAGCACTGGATCGGCCAGTTGGCCGGCAAGGCCGGACTGGCGTGGCAGCGCAGCGAAGAGCTGGACATTCTGGCGGTACGCTGGGCCACCGGGCGGGGCAATCGCAATGGACGTTGCGCTTATCAATTTGCCCGTTATTGGGTCGGGCTGAAACTGTTGGAGCACAAGGCATGATCGATTTACAAAAGAGCGGCCAGGGTCTCGAAGGCTACGGCATGCTGTACGCGCAGCTTGAGTCCTTGTTGGCGGACGAGCGGGATTTCATCGCCAATACCGCGCAGTTCTCGGCGTTTCTGTTCAATCAGCTCGATGACCTGAACTGGGCCGGTTTCTACCTCAACCGCAATGAGGAACTGGTGCTGGGCCCGTTTCAGGGGCAGATTGCTTGCGTGCGGATTCCGTTCGGTCGCGGTGTTTGCGGGACAGCGGCAGCCACCTTGCAGACTCAGTTGGTCGAAGATGTGCACGCGTTCCCCGGTCACATTGCCTGTGACAGCGCCTCGAACAGCGAACTGGTGGTGCCGCTGGTCAAGGACGGCCGATTGATCGGTGTGCTCGACCTCGACAGTCCGAAGCTCGCGCGTTTCACCGCGCAGGACCAGGCCGGAATCGAACAGCTGGCGGCGATTTTCCTGCGCCTGACCGACTGCTGATCAAGACCTCAGGCCTGCCGAGGGGCCAAGCATAGTTAAGGCTCTGTCACTTTGCCTTCGTCGTAGTGTTCGATCTGACGTAGTAACGCGTCCTCCAGCTCAAGCATGGCGCACTCCATGGATTTGCAGCATGCAGCCACTTCTTCGCGATCGAAATCCTCATGGCAGGCTGCTTCGAGCGCCTCGCAGCGGTCGGTCAAGCGGGAGGCCTGCACTATCCGGGCTGCGCCTTTGATTTTGTGGGCAATGTCCTGCAGCGCCTGCGTATCTGCGGAGCTGGATAGCGACAACAGCGTTTGCAGATCCTGGCGGTTGCTGCTCACCAACTCGTTGAGCAATCGCCGGTTCAACATCGGGTTGCCCCCGGTCAGCAGTTTCAACCCGTGAAGGCTGAACGCCGGGGTTGCATGGGTGGGTTCAATGCCTTGTACCCATTGACTCAAGGCACCGAGGCTGAGGGGTTTGAACAGACAGTCGTCCATTCCGGCCTGTTTGCAGCGTTGTATTTCTTCCGGTTGGGCGTTGGCGGTAAAACCGAGAACGGTGCAGGGTTGACGATGGTTTTGTCGTTCATGCTGGCGAATGGCACGGGCCAGCTCGTAACCGTTCATGACCGGCATGTTGCAATCGGCGATCACCAGATCAAACGGTTGGTCTTTCCATACCTCCAGTCCCTCCTGACCATCGGCCGCAACGGTAAATCGATGTCCAAGAAATTCCAGTTGCTGGCACGTGAGCAAGCGATTGGCCGAGTGATCGTCGACTACCAGCACACTCAACGGGGTTGTGGCGACGATGATTTGCGTTTCGGCCACTTGGGCTGACTGTTGCAGCGGCAACGTTTCCAGCTGCAGCAACAGCTCCACTTGAGTGCCGACGCCCGGCTCGCTGCGCAATTGCAGACTGCCGCCCATCATCTCGCAGAGGTTGCGGCTGATCACCAGCCCCAGCCCTGCACCCCCCCTGGCCGATTGCATGGCGTTGTCGGCTTGAGCGAAGGGTTCGAACAGGCGCTGTTGATCCTGTTCGCTGATCCCGATACCACTGTCGTGAACCTGCACCCGCATCTGCACATGATCAGGTTGCGTTGCCGGGTGCAGATCGACAATGACCCGGACATGGCCTTGCTCGGTAAACTTGATGGCATTGCTGATCAGGTTGGACAGCACTTGCTTGAAGCGCAAAGGGTCCAGCAACACATCAAAGGTCGGGTTGGCCGATGAAAACTCCAGCACCAGCTCGAGTTCCTTCTGTCGGGCCAGGCCATCGAAAATCCGCACGACCGAGGCTACGAGTTCACCCGGACTAACGCGCTCCGGGCTCAGGCTCAAGCGTCCTGATTCGATTCTGGCAATGTCTAGAATGTCGCCAATCAGCTCCAGCAACCCTTTCGCCGAGTTGTAGGCGACATCGATGGCCGGACGCTCCGGGTGCTGATGATCAAGACGCTTGAGTGTCAGTTCAAGCATGCCAATGATCGCGTTCATCGGCGTGCGGATTTCATGGCTCATCGTGGCCAGAAACGTGCTTTTGGCCCGGTTGGCGTTATCGGCACGCTCTTTCGCGCAACGCAGATCATCGAGCAGCTGCCGCCGTTCACTGATGTCGATCCAGCCACCGATAATGCCTTGCACTTTTGCGCTGGAATCCCGATAGGGAAGAATCCAGTGATAGATCGTCAGCCGCCGGCCACCAATGTGCAGTTCGCGATCGACGATCAACGGTCTGCCCTCGGCCACCACGCGTTGGTAGTCAGCCTGGTACTCCCGGGCTTCGAACACATTGCTCATCGATCCCTGCATGACACTTTTGCCGATGACATCTTCACGCCTGGCGCAGAACGCTTGCAGGTAACTGTCGTTGCAACTTTGCAGTAGCCCCTGGCGATCACGTACGTAGATCGGATGGGGCGTGCCATTGACCAGCGATCGCATGAACTCGAATTGATCGTTCAACGCACGCTCGGCGGCCTTGCGTTGCTTGATCTGGCGTCGCATGTAGTCGTTCCACGCAATGGAAATCAGCAACAGCACGCCTGCACCGATGACGATTTGGTAGAACAGTCTTTGATAATTGCGCCAGGTGCTTTGCGAGGACGCCGAATAGCCGCGCCAGCGACTGTTGATGATGCCCAGCTCCTCCGGCGAGATGCTTAGTAACGCCTTGTCGAGAATCGCGTTCAGCTCTTTGGCGCCCCGAGCGGTGGCAAGGGAAAACGCTGCCTGCTCGGTGCCGATGGTGGTGCTGATTTGCAATGTGTGCTCGAACAGCCGCGACGAAATGAAGTAATTGGCAATGATCAGTGAGTTCACCGCGCCCTCGGCCTGACCTTCGGCGAGTAACTCTACGGCGCTGAAGGTGTCCGCGGTTTCGATCAACTTGATCCGGGGAAATTCTCTGCGCAGGTAATCCATGAGTGGATTGCCGCGGGCAATGGCCAGGCGCTTGTCCTGCAACTGCACGAGGTTGGTCGGGCTGTCGGCGGCTTTGCGGGTCAGCAGGACGTAGGAATTTTCCAGAAAGGGGCGGGTAAAGTTCAGTTGGGTTTGGCGTTGGGCGCTGGGGAGCAACGCGGCGATCACATCGGCCTTGTTGTCCTTGATCTGTTTGATCATCTCGTCATCGCTCCGACTGTGCTGGATGTCAAAGCGCAAGCCGGTGCGCAGTCTGATCAGCTCAAGCAAATCTGCGGTGACCCCGCGAAAGTTGCCGTTGCTATCGAAAAACGTCAGTGGCGCAAAGGCTTCGTTGACGATGACGCGGACTATCGGGTGGTGTGCCAGCCAGCGTTCTTCCCGGTCAGTGAGTTGCAACTTTTGATCGGTCAGCAGAATGTCGCTACCGGCGCTCCAGCGTTTGGTAATGTTTTCTCGTTCACTGGAGGGGATGGCCGTGATCATCGCGTTGATGATGCCGAGCAGCTCGGGGGTGTTCCGGTTGACGGCGAAGCTGAAACCAAAGGCTTCATGTTTGCCGAAGTTGGCCATGCGGATGTTGTTCAGGTACCCCTTGTTGATCATGTAGTGAGTTGAAATGGTGTCACCGAGAAACACGTCCGCCTGATCGAAAGCAACGGCATTGATCGCATTCTGGTAGGACGGATAGGACGTGATGATCGCCTTCGGGTACAACGCCTTGACTTCCGCCAGTGGCAAGTAGTGATACACCATGCTCAGGCGCAAACCGGCCAGGCCATCGGTGAGGGATCGGGTTTCCCCTTCGCGGGTCACCAATACGGGTTGGTCGACGGCATAGGGTATGGACAGTGCAATGTCGGCATTGCCGGCTTCGAATCCATTGGCGGTGCCGAGCAGATCGACTTCGCCATTTTCCAGTGCAGCGATCGCGGCCCCTCGGGAATCGAAACGCTGAACCGTGACGGGCAGACCGGTTACTTTTTCCAGGAGACCGGCGTAATCGGCGGTAAACCCTTCATAGTCCTGCCCACTCGTGGTCAGGTCGAAAGGGGGGTAGTCCGGGGCCGACGTACCGAGCGTCAGTTCATGTTTTTGCTCTATCCATTGCTGTTGGGATTCATCCAGTCGAACCTCCATTGACCCGGCCTTCGAACGGCTGAGCAGCGTGTAGTGTTCACTGTTCGGTGCCCCGAACAACGAGGTGCTCACGCATAGACCTGCGGTCACCTGTATCAGATAAACCTTCAAACGGCTGGGCATTGAGGGTCTCACACTAGCGCGTTACGTTTAGCCATCTCGATTAGTTCAACCAGGGATTTGGCTTTGAGTTTCTGCATGAGGCGCTTTTTGTAGGTGCTCACGGTTTTGTTGCTCAGAAACATCCCCTTGGCGATTTCCTTGTTTGTGCGACCTTGGGCAAAAAGTTGCAAGACCATCAGTTCCCGGTCGTTTACGGATTTGAACAACTCCAGTTCGATGCAGCGTGTTTCATCTCCGCGGACGGGGTTCAAGGCCTCGCTCGGAAAATAGTTGTAACCTGCAAATACCGCTTTTATGGCGCTGACCAGTTCACTGATGTCCTCTTGTTTGCAGACATAGCCCGAGGCACCGGATTGCATGCAGCGAATGCCGAAAAGTGTCGGGCATTGTGCTGTCAGTACCAGTGTTTTAAGAGGGGTACTCATTGCGTTGAATCGGGATAGCACTTCCAGGCCATCCAGTTTTGGAATGCTGATGTCGAGAATGACCAGGTCCGGCATGCATTCGCGAACCATCTGCATGGCGTCGACCCCATTGTCAGTTTCGCCGACGACTTTGTAACCTTCATGTTCCAGCAGCATTCGAACGGCAAGGCGGATAACCGGGTGATCGTCGACAATAAAAACGTTTTGTGGACAGACGTCTCTTTGGTGTCAAAGCCCTTAGGCTTTGACCTGCTCCTGCTCCTGCTCCTGCTCCTGCTCCTGCTCCTGCTCCTGCATTAACAAGCTTAAGCTCTGCTTTCGATAGGGAGTGCTCTAAGCTTGATGTTACTGACACACCACTATCTATGGCATACCCCGGAAGCCTCAGGATTTTGCCGGTTTGCTTTTGACCCCCTAAACCGGCCCATATCGATGCATAGTCGATCTCGCCAGTTCAAGCCTCTTAGAGGTGTCGATACAGGGGAGCTTTGGCCTGGCTTACGAGCCCCTCACGATCCATAAAGATCGCGACGGAGATGGGCTAGCGGGTTTCACAATGCAGCGCAATGACGATAGTATTGTGCCATTACCCAGGGACACCCGGATGCCCAGTAACCCTCGCCTAGCGGGTGAGGAGGGCGGTAGGAGCTCGGCATGGATCAGCTACGCCACAGGAACGCAGACAGACAGCGACTATATCCGGAGTATTTACTCGGGAGCTTTCGTCGTGCCTGAGATTTGATGAACATCTGACCAACACCCCCGATGAGTCGCCCAGCCGAACATAATCAGTCGAACAACATTTCAATAACTAAGGGATTCATGCATGAGTGAGCAGGAACAGGAATACGCTTTTCACCCAGCTGATCTAATCGAATATGCGATGGACAAGCCAATTGGCGCAGCCCGCGCGGCGTTGACAATGGGGTTGGAAGAAGCTGACGTTTACCCCGATATTATCATTGGTGAACTGTCAGGGAACATGGAGTTGAATCAGCGTTTCCTGAAGAAGCTCACGGGTGCTTTGCGGAAGAATCCAAATAAAATTATTGGTGATATGCCAAATCATATCAAGGCTCTTCAGTTGGAGCGCGATCTCGGATTATGACTTCCTTTAACTATTATTTTGTGGGTGGCGCACCTGGTCGGAGGGGTGAAGCTAATGTCTTTTGGTGAGAACACCATCAAGCTCCCTCCAGCCCCGGAATTCGAGCTCACGGCACTAGATATAGAAAAAGGTGAGCCAGTCCACCCTCTGGATCGTCTGCAGATCATGTCAGCGGATGATTGGGAAGTCTTTACTCTGGAATTCGTTTCTTACCTAGGTAAAGGTTACGAGACGGTAACCCGCTGTGCTGGTGCGGGAGATAAGGGGCGCGATGTCATCGCCCGGTACGCAACGGGGTGGGACAATTATCAATGCAAGCACTACAAAGATAAACTGAGCGTTGCAAACGTTGTGGCGGAGTTGGGTAAGCTGGTTTACTACACATGGAAAGAAGATTACACCCTACCCCGTGAGTACCGCTTTGTGTCGCCGAAGGGCTGTAGTTCTGACTGCATTGACATGCTGGCCAAAAAGTCTCGCATTAAGGTCGAGATCATCAAGCGCTGGGATAAGGCTTGTAAGGATAAGATCACGAAGACAGAGTCCATTCTTCTTGAGGGTGCTCTGTTGGACTATCTCAACACCATCGACTTTTCTTTTGTTGATGAGATGTCCTCCCAGGAGTTGATTGCTAAGCATGCCCTGACACCCTACCACTCGCAGCGGTTTGGAAACTACCATCTAAAAAGGCCGCAGGTTCAGAAAGCTGTACCTGATGACGTTGGCGATAACGAGAAAGTCTATATTGAGGCTCTCTTGCACGCATTCTCCGAGGCCGATGGTGCAGAGTATTCATTTGATAGTGTAATGGATACCGATTACAAGAATGATCTTGAGAGGGCGAGGATTAACTTCTTCAGCGCTGAGTCATTGGAGGTTTTTTCACGCGATGCGTTTCCTACCGGCTGCTACCAGAAGCTCAAAGATGAGTGCCACGAAGGTGTGCACAGTGTTGTGCGACAAAAGCATGCTGATGGATATGAGCGGTTTCTCCGAGTGAGCACGCAGTCCGTAAATATTCCATATGACTCCCATCCACTTCGTCATTTCTTGCAGACCTCCGATCGAAAGGGCCTGTGCCATCAGCTGGTGAATGACCTGAAGTTTAAATGGATCAAGAAGTAGATGATGAATTCAAAGGATTTGTACAACAGCTCTGTGGAGATTGGGGCGCGCCTCGTTCTGTTGCTCGCCGGCCTTTCCCGGAAGCTTGACCTAGACGAATTGATTTTTTTCGATTACGTGTCGATTTATAGCAGTGACTTCCGAGGGCAGGAAAGCCTGCATCCAGTGCTGCTAAATCGTCTCGCGGAGCTGGTTCGCAGACGGGAGATATTTCCTGGCGCGATTAAGCTGTTTACTGCGAAAGGCTTGATTACTTCTCAGGTCGATGAGCACGGCGTTCGATATGCCATTACCGATGCGGGCTGTGTGTTTGCTGCCAAGCTGACCACTGAGTATCACGCAGATTTTAGACGGCGCGTTTCTTGGGTTGAGGAGAATATTGATTCCCTCACTGCTCAGCGTCGCACTATTTATAAAGTTGACAGGGTAGTCTGATGTTCATTGAAAGCGTTGTCGTAAGCGGCCCTGATCTCCCAGATGCCTCGGTCTATTTTACCAAGGGTGCGAATGTCGTCCAAGGCGGATCTGACACTGGAAAATCGTACATTGTCCAGTGCATGAAATTTGCGTTGGGTGCGACCAAGCCGCCAAAGCCCATCAAAGTCTCGAAAGGCTATACCATAGTCCGGGTAAAATTTGTAAACGATGATGAGAGTTCGTTTACGATCGAGAGGAAGCTTGCTGCAAACTCCAAGCCTACCTTTTACGATGAGGAAGGCAAGGTTCAAGTATTGGGGGTCAAGCACAACCCTACGAAAATGAATTCTATTTCCAATCAGTTTTTGGATAGGCTAGGGTTGAATGGGAAGCTTTTACTGAAAGGCACAGCTTCGTTAGATAATGCGTCTTTCTCGATTCGGGATTATGAGAAAGTTTTTCTGGTAGATGAAGCGCGAATAGTTGCTGAGTACTCTCCCTTGGGTACTGGTCAAAATAATGAGGGTACTAAAGAAACGTCCCTGCTGAAGCTGTTGCTCACAGGGAAAGATGACGCAGGGGTTAAGCAGGCTAGGAAGGAGCTGAAGTCTAAGGGGGCTTTGAAGCATAGGGTCGCTGCTGTCGAAGACATCATTAAGCAGTTTTATCCGGGTGACGAAGCCACCGAAGCTCGTGAGCTCCAGAAACTCAGTTCGTTCACTACACAGGTCGCGCTCAGGCTGAAGTTGGCTGAAACCGAGCTTGAAGGCGCGTTCCATTCGAGTGAAGACCTGTTCAGACAGAAAGCCAACCATATCTCCGAACTGGAGAAGGTCGAAGGAAGAATTGCCGAAGACAGGACGCTCCTCGGCCGATTTGACATGCTTGGTCAGAAGTACGATTCAGATCGCCAGCGTCTACAGGGCATCGAACAGGCGGCAGTCCTCCTCGATGATTCTGACGACGTGCTCTGTCCAACGTGCGGAAACCATTTTGACTCCGAGTCATGCACGACAAATGTTGATGACATCAAGAAAGGCGTTTCCTTCGAACTGGATCGCATTTCCAAGAACCTTTATGAGCTAGCGAAGGCCCAGGAATCACTGTCTGGGGCTATTGAACGGAACTCCTCCAGCGCGCAAGTCGCCAAGGCGTCCATCGCTGCCCTTGAGAAACTGATCACCTCGGGGATACAGGACACAGTACAGGCGGTGAGCGACCTGAAGGAGCTTGCCTCCTGCCTCAAGCATGATTTCACGGCGCTTGATAAGCGCGTTGCCGATAAGAACAAGTTGAAGGAGGAGCTGAAAAGGTTGGGCGCTCTGCTGTTAGAGGAACAAAACGGGTATACCCCTGAAAGCTTTGAGGAAGCAGCTCAGCCGCTGGTGGAAGAAATCCAGGCTATACTGCACCGCTGGGGCTTCCCGAATTATCTTCCGGTGGAATTTGATTTCAAGGTACGAGATATCACGATCGGTGAAAGCGCGAGAGGCGATTTCGGCAAGGGGTATCGAGCGATCGCTTCCTCCGCATTTGCGCTCGGACTGATGAATCTGCTGAAGCTCTCTGGCCGCCATCCTGGCTTCGTAGTGCTTGACTCGCCACTGACCACATACAAGGAGGGGGATCCGGAGCCTGAGGAAGATGATGAAGAAGTTGCAGCGGACGTGATTTACGCCTTCTATCAGGACATCGCAGATAACTTCAAGGACTCTCAAGTTATTATATTTGAGAACAAGGAGCCTGATATGGCGATCATCCCTCACATGAACTATCAGCACTTTACTAAGAGCAGAAAGCACGGGCGATATGGTTTCTTCCCTGTTAGAGGCTGATTCGATGCTGTGATGTTGTCGATCACCGGTCGCATGACACGGTGGTCGAACAGCGTAGATCCTAGGCGCCAATCAATACAGTATCGCCCGGTTTAGGTGCTTCGCGCTTAAAAGTTGGCGCTCGCCAAGTCGATAGCGGGCTGTGTCAACTTCTCGAAGTTGCCAGGAAAGGCCCAGTTTGACGAAATCAAGACGCTGTTACTAGAGAGTACCGGTCAAACAGGGCGCGATAGAATCCAATGAGCACCTCCTCGGCATTAGGCTGCTGAAGCTCGTGAACACCGAAGCGATACACCTCATACCCCACCAGCCTCAGAGCCCTGTCAGCTGCCATCATCTCCGCGTAGAGACGGGGATTTGAGCGCCCGTCTGTGTCGGAATAGTGGTGTTTGCCATCAATTTCGATGACAACCCTTGCTCCACCGGGAAGCAGCAGAAGGAAGTCCATGCGTGACCTTAGCAATGCCTCCTTGCCGCGCCGTGACACCGTCTGGGGATCCCAGTGAAACCAGACCTCGGGCAGCAAGACCGGAAGCTCGGGAATCGCTGTCGTGAAGGTTTTGAAGAAGCTGGTAAAGGCCAGTGCTTGAGGGGGCGATGATTTCGGCAGGCACCCTTCAAGACGTCGATACAGACTTTTCTTGGCTTGGCTTTCCTCGATGCCATGAGTCTGGGCGTACCAAGCTTGTAGGTCGCGCCACAGGAGACCAGAACTCCCTATCGGACGGTCATAGATCAGAACATCCATTGGGTCGGACATCACCTCGATATCGTTGTCCAGGGCGTTGCCCAGTCGCAGGTCTGGCTTTCTGGTAGAGGCGAAGATGAGATTCTTTGGTGCTGACTGTTTGCCTGATCCTACGTAAGCCAAGGAGGCCGTCAGGAAGGCATCTTCTCCCACCCCAACGACAATGTGGACTCCACACGCTTTGAGGGTATCGTTGACGACCGCGATGAATTTTCGTTGAGCAGGTTCGCTGGGCAATACCCGCGAGGAAGCCAAGGCTTCGACGAATCGGCCAAATCGGGCATGCGAGGACTGAAACGCTCCGAGTTTGTCGAAGAGCGTCGCCACATCCCAATCGGGATTTTCGATGTAGTGGCGAACGACTTCTTTGCGAAGTGTTGGGGTCGACCAGGTGAAGTCCACGACCGATATGATGTCGAGTCGCCAGAACTCACTCAGCACTTGTTCGAACGCAGTCCTGGTCATAAACAGGTCAATGTTGTTGAGCTTTTCTGCCAGTTCTCGCCGGTAGCGACCAGGGATGACAGGCGCTGTTCCATCGTCCCACACCAGCTCTTGAAGCTGGTCTCGCTCATGAACCTCAAAGCCAATCAGCTCCAAGGCTTTCTGAGCAGCAGCCACCCGTTGTGCATCATTCGCGTCTTCTACCGCTTTCTCAAGATGGCGCCTTTTTGAGCTGTACTCACTGCAGTTATCGAGACCCAACGAGAAGAGCAGCTCAGGGATTCGCGTATCCGTGTAGTGGTCTTTCTGGTTGCCCAAGATCTGGCTGAAGGTGTCTCTCAGGCTGGTGAGGTTTTGCTGGGTTCGAGGCATGCGCAAGGGGGTGCTCCGAGGTCGTTGAAAGGATGTTATCACCACCAGTCGGAACATTGAGCAAGCCAGCATATCAATTAGAACCACTGATCCTCTAACGACAAAAACCGGCCACCTGGGCCGGCTTTTTTATCCGAATTTGAAGAACTGCGGGTATGCCTGTTCAAGATAGGACTTGCACATTTTTGTTACAAAAGCGTGTGCCTGGTCGATCTTCATTACAGGCAGTTTGCTGGCCTTTACTTTGTCTTTAAAGCCGTGCCTGGAATCAAAGCCGGTAATAGAATAGTTGTTCGCGGTGAACGTAAAACTCTCCCGCTCCTTCT
Source organism: Pseudomonas sp. P1_F7 (assembly GCF_056405655.1). NCBI lineage: Bacteria > Pseudomonadati > Pseudomonadota > Gammaproteobacteria > Pseudomonadales > Pseudomonadaceae > Pseudomonas > Pseudomonas sp. P1_F7. The sequence goes on along the minus strand of NZ_JBFUBR010000004.1, from coordinate 125,879 downwards.
TGTCTTCGCCGATAGTGATTCCTTTAACCCTGGCATGAGAGTCAATAGTTTCCAAAAGTCGATAGTAGCCGACCCAGCTATTTTCTAGCTCGAACTGTTTTAGGAGCATGTAGACATCTTCATTTTCAGTAGCCAAGATCATCAAACCAAGCCGGGCGGACATTCGAAGAGCACATTTCATCTCCTCATTCCACTTATATTGGCTGATCGCTGGGCGCCTCAGTAGGCTAAGCGGCATCATTGGTTCATGCCAGTCAAGCGGCTTGCCTTCGAGCAAGATCTTGTGAATCGTGATTGGTCTTGCGTCTCTCCAGAACAGCTTGGATGCTCCGTTGAAAAGACTAGATAGTTCGTACGAGATCTGCCAGATCAGATTTTCGTCATCTTCCCCCTCAAAATAGATCGAATTGAAGCTGAAATAGTCGCTTGGGCAGTCGTTCCAGTGATCAACCCCACCCCAAATGTGAAAATACTCTGTGGTTCCTACCCGCTCGCTGAGCTCTCTCAAGTCTTGAGGGTCACCGTTCAGCATCACTTCAAAATCAGCTCGCGCTGCCATGGTCACCTCGTCCATTTTGATGGCTGGCATGCTATCAAAAAGCCGGACAGTGTCCGGCATTCCTAGGCTGCATGTTTGATTCTAGTATTAGTTCTAGTTTTGCTCGCGAGGCTTTCAAGGCGGTAATTACGGCGTTAAAAGGCCTCATTGTTCTTTTGGGGCTGGTGGTCAGACTTTGGCTATCTGCGACTTCACGGCCAGCGTCAGGGTCAGGCGCCGGTTAGTGAATGTCTTGAATAACCCCTCCTTGGTGGCTTTTGTCTGGGCCGGGGTAGGGGCTTTCCACAGGCCGAAGATGATGACCTCATCGTTCTCGGTCAGCCCATCAAACCAGCTTGCCTTGATCGCCCACACGCTCACTTCGAGGCTGATTCCGTTTGTGGTTTCGTTGGGATCTTGGGTGACCCTGAGTCTTTCGAGATTCAGGACATTGAGCTTGGGATCGTCCTTGACGCCCCGCTTGATTTTACCGACGCGCCCTTGGACGGCGATGGGGTATTGAGTCGAACTCTTTGAGACGGCGTAGTGGGCTTCCATTTGCCGTGCGTGGTCGAAGTAGAACTGGTTCCAGCCAACGGTGTTGCCTGCAAACACCAGTTCCAGGTGCTCCTCGATGTCAGCGTCTTCGTCGCACATTGCGCGCAATCTGAGGACGCGCTGTGCGGTGTTGATATAGGAAGACAGCCGATTGGATGATGGTGTGTAGCTTTTGGAGGTAGTAGGGGTTCTCTCGCCGCCGTCATCTTCCTTGAGTCGCCTAGCAGTTGCTTTCAACTCTTCTGTCACCGCGATCAGACGCATGCGGAAGCGGTTTTTCTGAACGCTTTCGACCAGGCCTTCGGAGGTGCTGGCGAGCTCAACGATTTGCTTGTCGACGCCAAAACGGCAGTTAGGGCCATGCGCTCCATTCGCTTGCAGGCGGAAGAATGCACGAGCCTTAGAGGGGTTGTCGTAGCAGTCCCGAGTGAAGGAATTGACATGAATCACTGTGGCGTCGCACCGCTCACACTTCAGAGGAGCTGTGCCCATGCCCTTGGCATAGTTGTCTGCAGCCCATTTGATGCCTTTTTTGTCGAAGGCGTGGGTCATCTTGATACCGGCCATACAAATCCTTATGCGCGTGCTGCCGCCTGGCTACGGCATAGCGTAGTGAGTCGGTTACAGCGATGAGTCGAGATTCATCTCGACATTGGTCGAGGCTAGCCGTCCGTGCTCCTTAGTGATCGGCACGGCTGAGTGTACGAGCTTCGTCACTCGAAGCCTTTGGGATCCCTCAGGAACTCTTCGGCGATGTGCAGCGCGCTGATGTGCTGTGCATGGACGATGGGATTGCCGCATGAGCAATCTGTGGTCTGCGCTTCCCGTGTCCACACTCCGCTTGCCTGCCTCCGATATGTCCAGCCCGTGATGAAGCCGGCGCCGCTCAGTCGGAGTCCTGGGTGGTTGACGGTGAGTTCACAAACCTCAAATAGGTCGGGCCCGCGAGGTATGACGCCGACGCCCTTCTGGTAGAGCGTCAGGTGATCGAGGGTTGGATGCTTGATCAACGTGTCTGCTTCGAATGCTACCGTGCCATTCTCGTTGATTAACTTCTCGATCTGAGGGAAGCGAAGGGGCTTGCTCGGGTCGGCTGAGCCATAGAGCACCATGTCCGGGATTTCGACGAAGATTCCACTGTGAGGGTTACCATCAATCGAATCCTGGGTATCCAGAATCTTTGCACCACGATAGAACGCTGTTTGCGCACCTGCGATTTTCACAAAGCTCGGATGGTATTCCGGAAGCTCCAGTGTTCGCTTGAACGCAGGCAGATTTTTGAGGCTTGCTTCAGACTTGATCTCCTCCCAAGGCAAGCCCAGCAGCGATCTCAAGATCGGATCTTCTGCGGGAGAGGGAAAGAGCGTGTTCGTGTCGGTTAAGCCACGGGCAGCGGCATACGCCTGCAGAACGTCGCTCGAGACAGTGATTTGTGCAAGAAAGCAATTCTGTGGAATCGGATTGTGCAGAGGGCCGAGAAGCCAAGCTGACTGAGCCACGGTGCGCGGCCTGTAGCCCTCAACGGTCAACGTAGCCAAGTTGACCAGGCCTACATGATTAGCGGCCTGCTTACTGAGCACATACAGATGGCCAGTGCCGATCACAGGTGCATAGCGGGCCATGCGCTTTCTGACCATCACCGCCACCTCGTCACAGTCCTCGCACAGCTCTAGAGTGGTCGCTTCAGTGTATTTGTGGCTGGCAAACCACGCGGCTACTGCTGGGCTGGAGGTGCAATCCACGTAAAACGAACGCCACCCGTAGTGTTGAAGGAGGGCCTGCTGATAGCCAAAGTCTGCTCGATGTTTGGCGATGTATGCATCCAACACGCTTTGGGAGTAGCGGCACCATTTGAGCATTTCGCGCGGTATGCACCCGTTCCTGTCGAAGGACGTTCCGATGGAGGGGGCTCCCACTTCACCGTAATGCGAAGTCTGGCCACGAAAGAGCACATCACCACCGAAACTCGCTATGAGTTTGTTTAACTCGTTGACGCTTTTCGCTGCATAGTGCTTCAAGCTGCCTCCCTCGCGATCGCGTATTCGTGTGGTTTTCCTACTACTACTTATTGCTCCCGCTAACGCAGTGGCTGGCAGCAGTGCCCGACACCAAAGCGACAACGCCAGATCAGGATCTTGGGCGCTGCCCTGCATCCCTTTGAGCAGTACGGCCTTGGTGGTCTCGAAGTCTTCCTGAATAGACAGGTTAGGCGTCAGTGCTTTCCAAACCCGATCCACCATGACTGCTTCATCAGGCTTCCCGGAGTTGATCGGGTCACCAACCATCCTGTCCAACCTTTCACACCTACACGAAAGCCGTACCAACGAATACCCCACATGGTGGGCAACGCCCCCCGCGTGCCTACTGCTCCCTACTAAACAGATCATCAATGTCCAGGGTTTCCAGCCTGCTCTGGTCAGCTCGGGGCGACACGTAATTCTCGTCTTCTTCCCGGAAGTAATTTTTCATGCGGTAGGGAATGTCATACGCGTCAACAATCTCATCGATCATTGCATTAGTGGCGGAGACCTGCCAGCTCGTGAACTTTTCATCAATCATGGCGAGAAGAATTTTGTTGGCCGCATCCAAGTCCTCTCCATCGCTGAACACAATGCTTTCTTCAAACATCTCGTCAAGGGAATCATTCATAAATTGATGAGTCAGCCTTGTGAATGGTTTCGTTGCTTCGTGGACGTTATTCATTTCAAGCAAGCCTATCAAGTCGCCCAAGGCCGGCAGGTCTTTCTCGTTGATACCGAAATTAATTATGTCCAGCACAAAGTCCCCAACAGAGGCGGGCGTGACAATTTCTTCGTTCACCGCATTTGCAAGGGTCACTAGGCAGTACTCGTAATTCCTTGTGATGGGATTGCTCAGGATAACTTTGGTGACATGTTTTAGGCGCCGATTTAATTCGGTTTCGCTTAGACCTCTCTGGGTGCTTATGTAAAGTTTCGCGAGATATTCCGGTGGGCTGCCCTCAAAGCCCAGACTCTCTTCATGCTTGAAAAGTGATCTGAATAAACCCATCGTCGACTCGGCAGAGACGATTTCGTTTCTCGTCATGTCTTGAAGCATTTTGATGGTACTAAGGCTACGTAAGCACTTAAACAAAGTTTCAAGCAGCAACGAATCTTTCGCGTACCGATGTAACAGGAAATCCCCAACCGAAGGGTTGAATAATTTATAGTAACGCTTGTCGTCCAGCATCACGCGAGTTAGCAGTGAGTTTGAGAGGTGTCGGGTTGCTACGGTGAACTCCCGCTTGCCTTTAAAGTTGGCATGTTCAGGCATACGTAGGGCCGCAGCGTAGGCCTTAGCCAGATCCTGCTCAAGGATGTTGTCCCCGTTAAATGCGACCAGAAGAACGAGGAATCGACCGAAATCATCCAGCTGTATATCGTAGGGGTGTTGCCAGATTTTTGTTGGATTATCCAAGAGGTCAGTAATATGCCCCCAATACCCTTCGGCAGAGACATCTGCCAAACGCTGCGGATCAGTGATGAATTGTATGATTCGGGGATTGAAGTTCCGGTGGCGAATGACCTTATGGTAACGCTTCCCTTCGTAGAATGACTCTACATACTCAGGGCTCAGGCCAGAATGCCATATGTGGTTGTACAGGATGTGGGCTTTGTCGAGGTTTGAAAGAGATTGAAGCTTGATCTCCATTTCGTTCCGGTCGACGTTGCCATTCTCAAAAGCATCGTTCAGGATCCGGCCCTGGTTTAGGATCGTAGATCGAGACGTCAGTACGAATTTCTTAGTCACCCGGTCTCGATTGATCCTTTTAATGAAGTGAACGATCTGGCTACCTTCATTGCCAGTCAAAGCCTCAAGGTAGTTTTGTCCTAAGAAATCGTCGAAATAGAAGAGTTGGGGCCTGTCAGGCACGTAAGCTTGCTCAGCCTCATGTAAGTTATGGCTGATGGAAAGGAACTCGAAGCCATTTTTGGCGTAGAACAAGATGAGCTGCTCGGCAAGTGTGGTTTTACCAATTCCTGCTTGGCCAGTGATAATTACCGTTCCTAGGTCACACAGCTTATCTACAGCCTCTTTGAAACAACCCGTCTGGACGAAGATTTTTGACTTCTCAACGATCTCGCTCATCATCGCATCGCTGCGCCCCATAATGGCATTGTTGAGCAAGTGGACAAGTACATTAGCGCTGCTGATCCAGAGCTTGAAGTGCCTTTGCTCAATCCCGCTATGCCGGGCAAGCAGGTCGTTCAGGTCTTCCTTGTCGTAGACGACTACGGGACATGAAGCATTGAGAGCGTCTACCAGCGCCTGCTTGTTCAACCTCGATAGCGAATTTGATACCACCAGGATGTAGCGCTCTGGCCTTAGAGCAGCGACCTTCGCAGCTTCAAATTTCCGAAGGTGGGAGACAAGCTGAGGGAAGGGGGTAGCGGCCCAGTGCTTGGCCTGCAGAATCCACTCACCACCGTCTGGGCTGAAGTATCGCCCATCAACGCCACCATCCCGACCAGGCTTGAAACGCTCAAAACGAACGCCTTCTGCGGCGCCGATCAGGTCAGTGCACAGCACCTCAAATTCTTTGTCGTTGAGACGCGAAAAGTCGTAGTCGTTCACTCAGGCACCCACTCCATGACAGGAGGGTAAGATACCATTCTGCCGCTTCGGGTGAGCTAGACCCACTCGGGTCAAGCGGTCGGAACGCAGCCAAAATGAGCCACAGAGCGTTCGAGTACATATGTACTCTTCGGGATCCCCGCCTAGCGTCAATGGAGAATCAGGGGGAAGCGATGGGCTATGCCGCCCAGTCATGGTTAGGCGCGGCAGGGCTCTGGAGTGCTGAAAAGCAGATCAGTAGATCGTCAGCGCTGGCTTCCTGATGATCGAATGAAGCTCGCTTTATTCCATAACGTGGGTGCCCGATTCATTTCGACGTCCACTATCGCGACATGAACTCCGAGATGCCGGTGTGCCGGTCGCTTCGCAGCGGCAATCAGACACCGCCGATCATGAGCCTCATTTCGACTAAACCAGTGGTGATCAGTAGAGGAGATCAGGGGCCTTGTAGCCAAATTGAGACTTGGCATGATTGGCTGAGTCGGAACTTGTGCGACATTCACGCCACATCCTGTGAGCTGCAGAAGATGAGGCGTGACCAATACTGCGATATCGAGCGTTAAACTCGGCTTAGAACAAAGTACTCGCGTCGTCAATCGAGCTAGACTGAGCTTTTTTGATGATGTAGTTGCTGACAGCCGCGGAAAGGCCGACCAAAAGCTCGGCCTCTTCGAACGACGGTACCCGGCCCTCGCGTAGATGTCTGCCGTGCTCTGAGGCATACCCCCACGCTCTCGACACTGCCTGGTCAAGCGGCTGCGGAATCAATGATGTGTGTTTCTTGAGAATATCGCCCAGGTTTGCTTTCTCATCGCCTGTGATTTTTCTCGCCACACACTCTAGCGACGCAATGGCGTGCTGAATTGCTCCCGTGGGATCTGGGTCGGGTCGGCGTGACAGGTCAGAAATCGCTTGATGAAGTTCATTCGCAGCAGTCGGATGACCAAACGCCTCGGCGGTTTTTCGAGCGCTGCTGAGAACGGTCTCGAACGACTCTGGCCCACGCATCTCCAGCTGACCGTCGGCCAGTTTCCAACCAATCCCGTTTTCCACGAAGTATTCGTTGAGCTCGTTCTGGAAATGGTCGTAGTTCTCGGAGCGATAGTTATGGTTACCAAGGTTGTCCAGGACGCGCTCGATGATGTCGTACACTTTGTACCATTTGCATTCGAGGAGCAGGTCTTCCACTTCATTGGCAACATTGGGGTACTCAGTCCAGTTGTTGCGATCGGGTTGCTTCCTTAAGGCTTGGCACACCATTTCTCGAAGGGCTTTAGGGCCCAAGCCGCACTCGTAGCAGAGCTGGGTTAGGTAGGCTCGCAGCTCCTCTGGAGCATCTTCTCGGACGGTGATTTCGGCTTCTTGAGTACCGGCGTACCCGTGGCGCTTGGAAAAAGGTTCCCGCATTGCGTTTCTCCCTATGCAATCTGCCTCTAGGATCTTGCCTGAGCGGGAGCATGGCTAGCAATGTGCAAGAGAGGCGGCGACGCCGCCAAAGCACCGTCAAGGCCTACGAAGCGCAGAATTGCCCAGATAGCACAACAGCAGGTCGTCCAGGGTCATGGCTTCCTAGTCAGTGAGAGTGAAGGTTAGCTGCGCTCGACGTAATGAGTCCGCGACTCATTGGCGACGTCCAACATGGCGCTTCTAATCTGCTTGCCAGCCTTGAAATACACTCTACCACGCGATGATGGATGCAGTTCGGCTAGCAGGTTTCCGACGTCCTGCTCGGACAATCTGACCACCTGTTTATCAATTTTGAAGTTCAGGAGGCTCCTCTTTCAACGGGATTGCGTGAAACGCTTCCGGTTGGCACAGCGGACAGTGAAGGGTCGAAGAACGCTCACAAAATGAAACCATAAAATCCGAGCAGCGTGTGCTGCAACGTGCGAGACATTACCTCGTCTCAATCCCTATATAGCCGAGAGTTCACGTGCATATGAAGATCAATACACCGACTCTAAACACTTACATTGCCCTAGTGATTGCTATCCCATGCCTAGTGCTAATGGCGCTGTGGAAGCAGGGTGATTTGACCCGTGAAACCGTGATCTAACGTTGAGTGTCACTGCGGCATTGTATTTCAACATGTGGCTGATCCAGGATTTCTTCCGCGCCGGCTGGGAGCGAGAGTAGGGCTAAAAGATAGCCTACACCGAAGTCCAGCTAGCCAGGTAGGATCTGTCCAATCAGGAGCGCCGCCGGCTTGATCGCTACCGTGACGTGCTTCCCGATCGTTTCCATCTAGTCACCTCTCCGAATGAGAACTACAAAACGGTCAAGATCATTGCAGTTGTGCTCAGAGCGGCTGCGCGGGCTCTGAAGGGTGCGCCCAAGTAAGCACCGATCTCGTTGCTCGGACTGTCGGCAACCGCTGCAGTGTTAGCGCTCCAATAAGCGTAACGCCGTCTGGTGATACATACGCGCCCCAATGACAAGCTGAGCTGTATTGATGTCAGGCGAAGTCATGAAGATGCCTGCAAAAGCTTTAGAAACTCAGGGGGAGGCGAGCAAGCCGAGCCAGTCGGGGACGGGCAGCCTTAGTTGGCTGCCCTGGAGGTCACATTGGAAATTTGCGACGCTTAAGCTGTTTCTCGAATTTTTTCAGCTTGCGTTTGATGGGACGCGTTTTGTTATGACTTTTCAGGGCTTGCAGGGCCTCGTTGATGATGTACGAGGTCTGTCTCGATTCGTTGGAAATCACGCCGGTGATGTTGTGACGTAGCGTCCATTTCACTGCAAGCCATTCAAAGTTGACCCAGACCCGTTCCTGCTTTCGCTGACGGGTTTTGATCAGGCCGTAGCACAGCTCGTACCATTCGATGAAATGGCTGCCGTAGATGTTGTAGATGAAATCCTCGTCGTAGATTTCATAGCGCACTGCGTTGGCGCAGCTCTCCAGCGCGTTCAGGAGCGCGAACGCAGATTGACGGTTGTTCCAGTCGAGTTCGGCTTGGGTCGGGGCAATGGGGGTATCGGGCTCTGCCGTTGTCGCGTTCTTGTTAGCATCGCTGGTCTTAGCCGCGTCATTAACCTGAGCACCACCATTAGCTTGATCACTGCCATCGACCTGAGCTACGGCATCAGGCTCGTCGTGAGCACCACCTTCTGGTTGGAGATCGGCTGCAGGAGCATCTGTCTTCGGAGACGACTTAACGGACGCTGGTTTCTCTTCAGGGGCGGTGTTTGCACCTGGTTTGCTAGCTGCATTGGGTTGAGTAACCTTTGACCCGCCATCAGCCATTGGGTCTGTGATATCTGAGAGGGTGGCCATGTACTCGGCAGCCTTGCGGCGGTTGAGTTCGCCATCCTTCTGGAGCATTCCTTTACGGATTTCTCCCAGCGCTTTCATATGAGGTGTAAGCAGTCCCAACTCTTTGGCGAAATCGAGCGCATTCTTTTCACTGGCCGTTTTACGATTGAAACCAATCGTGATCGCCACCAGCCCGATGCTGAGGTAGGCGATGATGGGCACAAGGTAGGTCGAAGGGTTGATCCCGGTGACTGAGCACTTCACCTCGCAGCCGGCCTGTAGGTAGGCCACGTAGCCGAGGGCGGAGATCAGAGTGATGGCAAAAAGCGTGAATACCCAGAAAAACGCGTGTTTGAACCGGTGGACGAACTTGAAAAGCATTTCCTTGCCCCAAAAAAAAGCGCCACCCGTAGGGGCTGGCGCTTGTTTGCCTAGCTGAAGAATTCAGGTAATCAGAACAAATCCCAATCGATTTCCTTTGCGGTCAGATCAAGCTTCAGTTTTGTCATGAGTTTCTCCTAGGTTAGGCTTCCAAGCGTAGCTCATCTTAGCTATGCCAATTTTCCCATTGTTCGATGCCATTTTGCAATCGAAAACGGTTCACCGTTCTGACATGGCGATGGCCCTTCGGGTTCATCGAAATGCCACAGATGTCAGCTCTGTCGAGGGTGGCTACACCGAATCTACTACGCTAGCAGACCGCAGGGGAATCGGATTCGGCTGCTGCAGCCGGAGAGAAATGTAAGCGCGCGTGAGCCTGCAATGCGAAGCGAGGCTGTACTTTATCAGTATTGATGAGGTGATCTCGTTATTCTTTCAAGTCGGCAATGATGATCCTGGCATCATCAAATGGTCTCGTGATCAAGGCAGTGGCGCAGAGACGCTGGTCGTTGAGTGAGCCCTATCGGCATGCTAGATATGGAGTGCGGCCAGTTGTATCCCGGTCGTGCCTCCGACGATACGAGCCAGCTAAGAAGACCTCACAAATGTCTCTACGAATGTTTTTTATGCCACAGCCGCCCAACTGTTGACTTCGGCAGTCCCAATATCTCTATCACCTCAGCTTGGCTACGTCCTTCTTTCTTCAGCTCCTGGACTGCTTCCCATTTTTTCTCCGCTGCCACGGTCTGTGGATGAGGGAGCTTCTCAGGCTGAGTAGGGAGTGAGGTATCCAGCAGCTCCATAGCATCCAATTCCTCTATGGCTAATAGAAGAATGTCTCTGGCGGTTTTCTGGTCTTTGGCGGCGTGGACGAGCGCTAGCAGCGAAACAGGGTGCAGATGTAGCGCTTGTGCAAGCTCCTGGCTGACCTCTAGGGTCGGTGACGTTTTTACCGATTCGAGTTGGCTTACGTGCGATGGCGTTACAGTCATAGCAATGTCGTGCTGCGTCAGACCCAGCCGAATCCTTACCAACTGTAATACTGCCGCATACGCGTTGCGAAGCAACATCCTGACTCCCCTCAAAGCAGGACGGTATGCCGCGATTGCGTAGATCCATACAAATCTATATATTTACTTGGATGGGACTGCGCCTTAACGGATTCATGTTTCAGCAGCGCAATCCCGCTGCAGGACGTAGGCCTGTCTCAATGATTCGGGGCAAACGGATCTGGACACGACTCATAGCCTCTCAGCCGGAACCACTACCTCATACAAACAATAGTTATGTATTGCCAAAATGTTTGAGCTAGATCTCTGCCAACGTCGGTCGACTCGCCGCACCGCAAAACCAGGAAACCTGCACCATGTTTATTTCAGATGAGTCTTGTATGGTCGGCCTACCGGGCTTCCCTGGGCCTGGCCGCACGGCTTGGCGGATGATCGAGCGAGACCGCGAGGATTTCTGGTATCACGTTCGCTTTCGCATTTGTGAAGGAGCAAGGGCTCGGTTCAAAAAATTGATGCCAACAGACCCTTCTATGCTGGCCCACCTACTCTCTCAGCGGAGCAAAGAGCACACGATTGAGGCGGTTCAGATTGTGACTCCCCCTTGCATGAACGGGAGTTCTTTAGAACGAATGGAAAAGTTGATCAGTGTGATGGTCGGCTACGACAAAAACGGTGAGTGCGTACTGCTTCATAAAGTCGATAGCGGAGCAATCTACAGTAGCTCTCCCGGTGTGACCGAGGCAGGCTTGCTCAGCAAATTTCGAATGATTTACGACGCCACGACTGCCGCCGGGAAGCATTTCCATAGCACCAACTATCAGACCCCGACCACAGTGACGCTGTGATAGAGACAAGTGAATCGCTCTGCCACGACAACCGCACCAGATGGTTAATCCATGAAGATCCAAATCTATTCAGATCTGCACCTCGAGTTCGCTCGGTTCGAGCCCGCCCCAAGCGATGCAGACGTGGTCATCCTTGCAGGTGACATCGATCTGAAATCGAGAGGAGTGAGATGGGCAAACGAAGTATTCCAGTGCCCGGTGATCTACGTATGCGGAAACCACGAGTACTACGGCGGTCATCTTGAGCACACGCTGCGTAAGATGAAAGAGGCGGCATTTCCGCACGTGCACGTACTGGAAAATGAGACGCTAATTTTGGATCGGACGCGTTTTCTGGTTACCACAGGTTGGACAGATTACACCTCGACTGGAGATGTCGAGGCAGCAACCCGTACTGCCTGGGAGTGGATGGCTGACTTCCGCGTGATCAGAACTGACGTGAGCTATCGACGCTTACGTCCTGCTGATCTGATCGCCAAATCAAGGACAGCATACAACTGGTTGGCTCAGGAATTAGGAACGCCCTTTGATGGCAAAACCGTGGTAGTCACTCATCACGCACCAGTGGCGGACTATCTCTCTGAAGACCATGCCGGTCACCTCGCGGCTGCCTATGCGAACGACTGGTCGGAGCTGCTGGGGAAGGCTGATCTTTGGGTCTACGGGCACACCCACGTAGCAGCAAACTTCACCAAGTGTGGATGCCGCGTGGTTTCAAATCCGCGTGGGTACCCAGGCCAGGACACCGGTTTTGATCCTGATTTATTGATCGAGCTTTGATTGCTAGTGATTAGTAAATGGGCACGCTCGCGTGGCTGGCCGCGCTCAACGGGATGGAGGATTTTTGATGGTGACGTTGGAAGAAATCTCGCAACTCTTTTACGGCGCCGGGAAAGAGGTAGCCGGCTGGGAAGGCTCACAAGAAGACTTGATTTCTTTGGCAGCAAAAGCGTTCCCAGGCAAAGCATTCTGCGTGGTGAAGCAGTGGATTCTGATCGACCTCACGGTCAACTCAGATGAAAAAGAAAAGCTAACCGGGCTTGGTCTACTGCCCGCGACTCTGTACGCGCATGAAGTCGTTTTCGATAGTCGAAATCGATTTCAGCCCGGCATGTGGGTACGCAGTAATTTCGGCGTGTCTTTCAGTGAAGGCTGCATGTTTGAAACCAAGAGTACGGTTTACCTCCTCTTTGGGTCAGGACTGAAAAAAGAGGCTAGCATTGGCGCTGCTTTTTCGATGAAGGCAGGGTAAGCAATGCTCGCCGACAATTTTTACAGAGTCTTTTTGGAGCTTGGGTTGGATGCCTGAAGTAATTGAACTGGAATTCCATAGTAAGGAATTGAGTGACTTTCAGCTAAGTCGCCTGGTGCGGGCGAGTCTTCGCAAATACACCGTGCCCATTACAGCGTTTATCAGCGATGCACTGATCGCCGAGGACACTTGCCTCGGGGTATCTTTCGATCACTCTGAGAAGGACGATGCCTACCATAGAGCAGATGGTTCTATTCTTCGGACAGGTAAAATTCAGTCAGCGAGGAAAGAAGGGCGGTTTTGGCTGCTCGAAACTCAGGACGGTAATTACGTCATAGCTAGCTTCAAGCGAGGCCTTGGCAGAGCAAGCTTTCTCAAGCTTCTCGAGTCCGCCGACCGTTTCTGAATGGTGGTGAGAAATCCACTTTTTTATCTCGAGATAGGGCCTGGCACATGGCAGATGAACGACGGTCAGTTGCTCGGGCAATAGCCCATTTTGACGAGTTGCTCGACCAGGTGATCACGACTCGTAAACCAGTTTTCATCGATGGGCAGCGCAGAACTGCGGTGCTCATTTCAATGGTGGAATGGGAGTCGATTCAGGCCAAGCTCATTTCTCGAGCTCCGTCAGACCTCTGAAAAATCGCTTGCTAGGCTTCTTACGGTTTTAATCAGCAGCGCTCCGAGTTAGCCGTGCGGAGCGCTTCAAACTGCCTCTATCCTGTGATGCTTATTTTCCCGGCGGACGGATTCACAGCTCGCCTTGGCTCAGTAACCGTACTCGTTCAGCAGTTTCTGCAAAAACTCACGCCGCCGTTGGACAATGCTCAAAATGAGATAGTCGCGGTCGGTGTCTCTCGTCGACAAATGCCCAGCGTCCACAAGACCATGGATGTAGCCTTCGGCTTTGCCCCTTGCCTCCAGCAACGCCTCATGGGATGTGCTTTTGTAGATGTCTTCAGCGAGGAGCTGCCACCGCTTCAGTTGACGCCGTCCAATCGGGTCGTCCGAAAATTTTGGTGCGCTGATCAGTGCGTTGAAATCGCTGGATACGCTGGTTGTGCTCAAGATGGATTCTCAGAACAGTGATGTCTGAGCCGAGGCTATCATGCGCACACTTAATCGCCTGTTGCTGGTGGGTTTACTGCGAACCAATGTCTTGATTGAACGTATTACGCGGTAAAGGCTAGGCGCTTACGCGAAGAAGCGATTGCTTTACTGCTGGTGAGTTGACTGGCCGATCGCCGCGAGTCAGGAATCGCAGGCAGAACGCTCGCCTTGGCTTTCGATCAGCCGAGTAGCGCAGGCATGTCTCTCGGCAGCTAGGCATTCTCTGGCCGTAACCGGCAGAAAACGGCCATAGCGGTCTCTCGCAACCGGCTAAACGCATAAAGAAAATATCATTCGTTTGGCGAATATGGCGTGTGCTAATTTTCGATTTCCATTCAAAGTATCTATACCTCAATATTTTTCCATCGACACCGAAACACAAGAGGTTACGGTCATGTTTGGGAAAATATCGATTCTTGTATCTGTTCCAATGGGCCTGGCTCTGATTGCCGGCGCCTTGATTCCTCTACAAGCCTCCAGCAACGGCGCTCTTGGCCGTGAGCTTGGACATCCACTCTGGGCCGCCCTTGCTTCGCTGATCGTCAGCTCAGCTGTTCTGATCGCCACCATCGTGGCTCTTCGCATACCGCTGCCAAACATTGCGGGAGCGTTGCAGGGGCCTTGGTGGCTCTGGATAGGCGGATTCAGCGGGGCCTTTTACGTCGCAATGGCCACCTTCCTGCCCCCTAAGCTTGGCGCTTCGAACTACATCTTGTTCGTCATGGTGGGTCAGGTCATAGCCGCGATGCTAATCGACCACTTCGGTCTCCTCGGCCTGACCGCGAAGCCAATCAATCTAGTTCGAGTTGCAGGGGTGCTGATCATCTTCTTCGGATTGATCGTGGTTCAAGTGGGCTCAAACAAAGAGCCCGCTAATTCCGGAAAGTTGATTCAGACCGCAACGGTCAACGCGAACCTCAAATAAACCAGAGCCTCCCTTTCGGCTGGTTGTCGCTCTTGGTAGCCAGCCCTTTTTATTCAGGTCGACCCTCTAGTCGAACCAACGCACGCGGCTTGCGTGCGAATAGCCGAGAAATCTTTCTCGGCTGACATGAGGTGCATATGAACGGAAGTTCAGCACTATATTTTCGTAGAAAGATCGGAGTGTTATTTATGAATATCGTGAAACTGCAATTCAGTGATGGCCGTCCGAACGCTGTTGGCCTTGAAGAAGTAAACGCCGTGCTTCGGAGCGTAGGTGTTCGTGCAAGCACCGTGAGCATTCCGGACGCAGCCAAACCCATTTTGAAAGCATCGCAGTCCCGCACTGTCACCGAGGCCGAGCAAGAAGACCTGATCAAGCTCTTCAGCCTGAACCGGGCAGAGTTGCTTGAGCAGATCGAACTGGCTGGCCGTGTGCCCGAGACGCCACGTGGCGGCCTTCTTTCCACCCGTCAGCCTGGCGTTGCCCCCTATCCCAAGGTCTACGACATGCTGGCCATCCCTAAAGAACACCGTGCCGGCGTTCTGGAGAGCTTCGGTCGCTTTCACGTCAACATGGCCGAGAACGGTGTAGGTATCGATGAAGTGATGACCGTCGTATCGGGCGGCCCCTTTACCTGGATGTTCGTGTTGCCCGAAGGAGTTGTAGTACGGCTCACCGTTGGCCCAGCCAGTGAGGAAACAGCGATTCGCTTGAGTTATCCAGGCATGGGCATTCACGCCGGATACATGGATGCGAAACAGGGTTTGATCGTGGCATATGCTCACGGCCCCGAAGAGTTCGTAGTCCACTACGATGAGCCTACTGCGCCCCATGCGAATCTGTTGAACACCAATCCCTGGGTGGATTTTTCCGGCGGCATGCCCACCCTGTTCGACAAAATCCACTAAGCCTTCCGTTCACGAACCTCCATACCCTTGAGGAATGGGGGTTCGTTTTCACTTCAGGAGTCGATCAAATGTCTATTTTCAGAGTCCAGCACATCGACCACGTTGTCCTGCGAGCGGCGGACATGGAGCGGAGTGTCGATTTCTATACTCAGGTTCTTGGGGGCGCGATCAAAAAGCGCAACGAACAATACGGAATGATCCACCTCGGAGCAGGAAGCTCGATGATCGATCTGGTGGACGTTAATGGCCCTCTGGGTGCCATGGGTGGCGGGGCGCCAGGGAAAGAACGACGTAATGTCGATCATTTCTGCCTTCGAGTCGAACCCTTCGATGAGCAGGAGATTCTTGCCCACTTGCAAGCTTTTGGCATCGTTGCTGATAAGGCGGTGACTAGGTACGGGGCCGAAGGCGTTGGCCTATCGATTTACTGCTTCGATCCTGACGGTAATCAAGTTGAGCTCAAAGGCCCCCCTGAGTCGGGAGCTGCTTAAGCCAAGATTCAGGTGCTCTGGCTGCACTTCAAGATGGCTTCCCTGATCCACCTGTTGGCAGGGTCTGCTTCTTTACGGGCATGCCATGCTTGTTGATAGGACAGGACGGGAAGATCTAGAGGAGCATCGAACGTTCGGAGCGTTGGAAATCTATCAAGTCCACTGACGGCCCAGCTCGCAACGGTCAGGATAAGATCTGTGCCGGCAACGAGCTCGATTGCGGCGCTCCAATGAGGAAGTGCCACTGCGATTCTTCGACGCAGTCCCATGCTTGCCAGCACCCTTTCGATCTCGTCGTTCGCATCAGGCCGAAGGGCAAGCATCACATGCGGACGCTCCAGCCATTCCTCTAGCGTCAGGCAGCCACGTTCCGGTAGGGCGCTTTCGTCGGCGAGGCTGACAAAATGTTCCGGGAAAAGCTCCTGCACATGGATGCCATCCGGATACTCCGGAAAGATACCAAGCGCCACATCGAGCTCACCATCAGCTAATTGGGCCATCATGGTTTCACGACTCGCTTGGCTGACAGCCAGATCCACTCCAGGCGCTACATTGCGAACATGCCGTACCAAGCCAGGCAGTACCCGGCGAGTGGCATAGTCGGACAGCGATAGCCGGAACCGTGCTTGAGAGCTGCTGGGGTCGAAGTCAGAAGCCCCCAGCAAGTCATTGAGGTGCCTTAACGCCTGTTCAAGAGGCCCTAGCAAGCTTTGAGCTCTGGCGGTGAGCACCAATTGCCCGTCGCGGCGGATCAGCAACTGATCGTCAAAGTGCGCTCGAAGTTGAGCCAGGGCATGGCTGACAGCAGGCTGGCTTTTATGCAGACGAACCGATGCCCGAGTCACGTGCCGCTCCAACAACAATGCATGAAGGGTCAGCAATAGATTTAGGTCGATTCTTCGTAGCTCTTCCAGCATTGGCTCGAATCTAGGTGGAATGTCAGGGAAGCGTACCAAACTGCCTTTAACCATGACAGATCAGTCCACCCAGCAGAGTGATTCGGCGCCATCGACAGAGAAGTTCGAGGAACCGGCAAAACTGGATTATTCCAAATTATGGCTCAGCCATAATTATTGCTGAGCCATAATTTTCGGCTGATGGCTCAGTTGTCGCCAGCAGTCCGTATTGCACTGGTCGATTTGCAATATACTGTTAGGTAACTACTGAAAAGAGATCTCTCATGTCCAAACTCGCAGAATTCCGTCAGCTCGAAAAACACCTCGCCGAACAACTCCAAGCTCTCGAGGCGCTGAAAGGCGACGCTGGCCTCAAGAAAGAAATCGAATTTGAATCCAAGCTGCGCGCGCTGCTTGCCGAGTACGGCTACAGCCTGCCGAACGTGATCAACCTGCTTGATCCGCAATCCGGTCGTCGCGCTCCAGCCGCCAACTCCAAAGCTGGCAACCGCAAACCGCGCCAGATCAAAATCTACAAAAATCCAAACAGTGGTGAAGTCGTCGAAACCAAAGGCGGCAACCACAAAACGCTGAAAGAGTGGAAAGCTGAATACGGCTCCGACACAGTCGAGTCCTGGCTGACCAAGTGAATTTGGTTTGAGTACAAAAGGGCCCGAGAGGGCCTTTTTTACTGTATGGAGAGCAAAGAGTTCGTCGTAGATGCCAATACCCACCGGCTGGTGGCGATGGGATTCGTGAGATCAGTTAGTGGCATTTGCTAAGCGTTTGTCGCTGAGCACCAACCCAATTCCTCCTAACACTGCTAGCGATGTCAGTGCTAAACGAACTGTGAGGTGCTCACCCAGGATGAGTACTCCAGCGAGAGACGCTAAGACGGGAACACTCAATTGGATGGTTGCTGCTCGAAATGATGAAAGCGAACGTATCGCCGCGTACCAGATTGCATAACCAACACCTGAGGCAATTGTCCCAGACGCAATGGCGCAAAGAGCCCCCAAAAAATCGATCGAAAAGTCATTAACGAAGGGGATCGAAGCTAAAAGCATCATAGGGACGGCTCGCAAGAAATTTCCCGTAGTCGATGCGAGTGGGTCGTTCGATTGCTTGCCGATTAATGAGTATCCGGCCCATGCAATGCCTGATAACAGCATAATTCCAGCGCTACCAAGCGCAGGTGCACTTGTCCCGGGCAATAACAAGGCTACAAGACCTCCAATAGCAAGGAGTAACCCCACAATTGCGACTCCTTGCATCCTCTCTCCTTTGCAATATCCGTAACCAAGCATGGTAAGTTGCACTGCGCCAAACAATAATAGTGCGCCAGTTCCAGTTTCCAGGTTCAAATATGCATATGAAAAAGCAAACGCGTAGGCGAACAGCGTGAAAGCACCAAGCCAGCTACCTGAGGGGCGAGAAGTAATACTTTTAATTGCTAGGAGCCCCCAAAGCATGAAAGCTCCGCTCACCAGGCGTATTAGTGTGAAGGAAGTAGGGTCAATTTCTGTATGACGAAGTGCAAGTCGGCAAAGCACCGAATTGGCTGCGAATGCCAGCATCGCTAAAGCAGTAAGTACCACCACTTTTCTAGTGCTTTTTAAGTTTGACGGAGCGAATATTTTTCGTATCACCAGGCGCCTCCAAAAATAGGAATTTCTTTTAACTGTCCACTTCCGGTGGCGTGTATGTGTGGTTTACCTAAGATTCAAGCATCACCTTAGATTTTTTCAAACGCAATATACCATCCAGTAGGTAGGTTGTAAACTGAGATTCGTTCCGCCTTGCCGAGAGCTCTAGACTCAGTCGTTGACGCATTTTATGCGTGGTGGATTTACCTATACCAATCAACCGGCACGCAACGTCGATTGACCGGTACAGAGTAAGGGGAAGGATAAGGAGGTATCTTGAGCTTATTGAGTATCATTTTTTTGGTATTAACTTAGAGTGTACTTAGAACTTGTATCCGATCAACAAACCAAATGCATCTGGATTAGCCTTGGCTTGGATAGTTCTTTCAATCGTGCCGGCGCCCGGTGTTTCTGTGGCAATAGTGGCCTTCGTTTTTATCCAGTAATGAGAGTACCCTACGTCAAATACCCAATTGTCGGAAAGAGGAAACTCCGCACCAAATTTCATCACACCGCCCCAGGTATCATCCAGCTTGGCTGAGCTCGATGTGCCACCGAATCCATTTGTATAAGCATCGGTCATATGCTTATCGGTATAGAATGTATAATTCACTCCAGCTCCAATATAGGGGCGAAGACCAAAAACATCGCGAAAGGTGTATTTCAGAATCACAGCTGGGAACCAAGCTTTCGCAGTCGCGATTTTACCAATCGACTTTGCCGTGCCGGTAGCATCAACTTTCAAGGTTGGAGGTGCGCCACCTTGTAAGACTATAGACCAAGGCCCGGAAATTTGACGCTCATAGATTATTGCTAGCGTTTGGGTGTTGTTGATGTTCGCTGTAATTCCTGATGGTGTCGTGCCAGCTGGGCCTTCTAAATCGCTTGTGCTGGTGTGAAAGTGAATGTCAGCAAACCCTAATTTCACAGCATTCATAGGCTGATCGGATTCCGCGTGGGCTCTTGAACAGAAAAATATAATAAAGAGCAGGGTCACCAAGATATTATTTTTATTTTTGCTGGTCATAGTTATCTCCCAGGCTAGTTGGAATAGCCTTTTATTGGATTTATTTTTGGGGTGACTAACAATCGTTTGTTGCAGGAACATAGTATGCGGTGAGTACAGTCAGGCAGCTGCACGCGCCGAAAATCTTTTACGAGGCACACAAGTTTGCAGCGTGATGAGGTGTCTTGGCTTTATGGTTAATTAGTAGCCACTTAGGTGTTTCATAGCAGCTCTGCGAACGTTTTTTGGTAGCAGTTTATTAATGGCGCGGAGTAGGCGAGGGCGCCATGTGTCTACTTCCCAGTGGATGCGTTTGCGGTTCTGTACTGCTTTCCAGATGGTAGCGCTTACATCATCAGCGTTAAGCTTAATGCCAATTGATTTTACAATTTTTCCGTCTAATTCTTGCATCATAGGGGTTGCAACAAAATTGGGCATTACATCGCATACGTAAATGCCATGGCGATCCCATTCGATGTTGATCGCCTCAGTAAATCCCTTTACCCAAAACTTACTCGCTGAATATGAGGCCTCACTCGGTACTCCATACTCTGAGCTAAGAGAGCACATGCTGATCATTGACGGTTGTGAACTTTTCTTTAAGTATTGAAGCGCGTGAAAGGTTCCGATTTGCACCCCTTTAATATTCACGTCTGTTAATGCAAGATGTTTTTCAAGTGATATCTTTTCAAAGTCATCAATAAAAGCTATCCCCGCATTATTGATCAGTACGTCAATTGCTCCGCCGTTTTCTACCGCAAACTCTTTCAGAATCGCAGCAAAGTCCTCAGAATTGGTTACGTCCAGCCGACGATAAAAATGCTCGTTTCCTAAAGTTTTCTTTAGCTTTTCCAGATCTTTTTCGTTGGCGTCGGTTGCGGCTACACGGTATCCCTGCTTGGAAAACATTAAAGCCGTTTCCGCGCCAATGCCTTTGGCTGCGCCAGTGATGAATACAGTGGGTTTGTTATTCATTATTATCCCTTCATATGAAAATTCATAAGCCAGTTACCTAATCTTAATTTGGCGACTGTTAGTTATCTTGGAAAAACGTACTTGGCCGTTTTCTTTTTTTAGGGGATGCGTTTACTCCGTTATGCGGGGTGAAATCTTGCCGCGCCACGTGAGACACGGCGTTTGAGAAATGCAATTTCCTTCTCGATAACTCGCTCAAAGGCCCCGCCGACATAGATATCGAAGTGGCCTTCTTGGAAAATGTGAATCTCAGCATCCATAGCTCGTTTGGCGTAGTGCAGTGTGGGGCCAGCAGGGGCAACGGTATCCGTCTCGCAGATGCAGAACAAAATGGGACAATAAAGCTTTGGTGTTTTCTTTCCCGGTCGATAAAACGCGATGGACAGCGCAAAACGCGCGGCTACGTAATTTTTGAAAGGGAATTTGCCTGGTACCAATCCGAGGTAACCAGATTCGGCATCCTTGGCCGTCATAAGTGCAGCAGAGCCTTTTGGCCCCGCAATTTTGACCGGTACTGGCGCAATACCAAGTATCGAGCAAGCCATATCTGCTGCGCCTAGCATGGTCAATTTGAGCGAAGTCAGCAGATTGACTTTGAAAAATGACGCTAGGCCGTCGGTGAAAGGACACTGGGCAATTACCGCTGCGATTTTTCCGTCAGCAACGGCAGTGTGGATCACATGTCCTCCGCTGAAAGAAGATCCCCACAGTATTACCTTTGTAGAATCCAACTCCTTATGAGCGCGGGCATAGGCGACAGCTGATCGCCAGTCCTCCTGTTGACTCGCTATATCTAGGAGTTGCCGAGGTTCACCTTCACTCGCCCCAAAGTTTCGGTAGTCGAATACCAGACAGGCATACCCAGCCTCGCGGAACCGCTCAGCAAACGCATCCAAGCGCATTTCTCGCACTCCACCAAGACCGTGAGCCATCACGATCACCGGGTGCGGGGAGGGCTCTTTTGGTAAGTACAGCCAGGCGGCGCAGCTTGCGCCCTTGGACAAAAACGACACATCTAGACGTTGGGGCATGGTGGAGTCCTTGTTGTTTTTTTTTTGATGCTATTCCAAAATTGGAATGCCTTACAATAAATTTCTTCATGTATACTCGCGCCATGACAAAAATCACCTCTCCCACACGCACCCAACGCAAGGCTGAAGCCACGCGATTAGCAATTATCGAAAACGCCGAAGCCCTGATTTTGGAGGGCGGAGCAGTCGCCTTGACGCTCGAAGCCGTTGCGGAACGAGCAGACGTTGCTGTGCAGACCATCTACAACCGAATTGGCGGACGGTCAGCGTTGCTTATGGCAGTTGCTGAAAGGGCCTTTGAGGAAAACAAGGCCTACATGGATGCCGCTTATGCGGCAGCTGGGACGCCTTTAGAGCGACTTGAAATGGCTGCTAAAGGTTACTTTCGGTTCGCTTTTGAACGCCCAAATGAGTTCCGGTTGCTAGCGGATCCTCCTAATGAGCCAGAAGCTTTATCGCGTGTGAGCGAGTTGGTAAGGCACCAAAACAGCAAAATGGAAGCCGCCATTGCCGATGGCATTTCTGACGGTTCGATTGATCCGACCGTAGACCCATATCTTGCCACTACCTCGATGTGGGCAGCAGCCAATGGCGTCCTGAGCTTAATGTGGCGAGCGGATTCAGCTCCGACAACTCCGGAGTTGATGGAACGGTTATTGGCGCAATGGATGACCATCGTTATTAAAGGCCTCACTTCCCAAGGAAGCTGACGATGCCCGAACCAATGTTTTCAATACGGGGAAGGGAATTGACCATGCGCTATGGTCAACTGCCAGAAATGATCAGCAATCATCAAAGAATATCTCGTCGATGTCCTCTGATCGCAGTCGGTACATGACATTGCAGCCAGGTGACGTAATTTGCGCAGGTTCTCTACCGGGGGTTGGCATAGGGATGAAACCGGAGCCCCAGCGGTTAAACCCGGGCGATCAGGTACATGTGTGGATTGACGGCCTGGGAGAGCAGCGGCAGAAGGTTGTGCCGGCAAGTTGATTCATAACTCAGTGTATGAGCGCCTCTGAGTGGAGGCGCTTGCTGGTACAAGAATTGCTCTGGCATGTCACGATCCCGAACCTGAACCGAATACGCTGGCTGCCAGCATGATGGCCGCGAGAATACCGACGATTGAGAACGCCTGTTGTAAACGAGGAACGGCCAGCTTGTGCGCTAGCAGCCTTCCCGCGATCAACCCTAAAACCGCACCGGCGGCAAACGGTACCGCTGCTTGCCAATACATAACGCCGCTGATAGCGGCTGCAATCACTCCGCCGATTGAAACCGAGGCGATCACCGCTAGAGAAGTAGCGACAATACTTTTCATTTCCAGATTGGTGTATCGCGTCAGGGCCGGAATGATGACAAATCCTCCTCCGACACCCAGTAGGCCTGACAGTAGGCCCGACGTGAAACCGGTAAACGCCAATACTCGAGCACAGGGCAGCGTCCAGCGTAACCGCCCCTTTGCGGGATTGAGTACGCAGGGCAACACCTCGCGTCGTGGAGCGGCACCGCCATTACGGATTTCCCGACTTGCATTGCGCAACATGCGCACGCTTGCGTACACGAGGACTAACGAAAAAACCAACGCGAGAGGCTTGTTGGGAATGCGTTGAGCCAGGTGTAAGCCTAGCGGCGCAGCCACGATTCCAATCGACGAGATGAAGGCTGCTGCTTTATATCGAACGACGCCTTGCTTCAATCCGAGCACAGCTCCGACGCCGGAAGCTAAAGCCACTGCTAGCAGCCCGACGGGGGCCGCCTGAGTCATGGATAAACCTAGACCGAAAACCAATACAGGAATGGCGAGGATTCCCCCGCCTGCACCAGTCATGGCCAAAACACCTCCAATGACCGCGCCAAGAACGACGGTCAGCATGCTGTGCTCATCCATATTTAATGCTCCGCCTGACTTACTTCCGAGTCAGCGAACCATTCACGCCCTTTCAGCATGCAGTGCCAGTAGAACGGCGGGAGAATTCTCTCTTTCAGAAACCAACTCAAGCGAGAGGGTTTGCGCCCATCCAGGATCCAGTTGGAAAACGTTGGCGCTAGTTTTCCGCCATAGAGAAATTCGGCCAAAACAACTTTCCCGCGCTCAACCGTCAGAGGGCAGGAGCCATAGCCGTTATACGCAGCTTGATGCTGCTTCATTCCCAGGTTAACCAAGACGTTGTGCGCTACGACAGGAGCTTGTTTACGTGCGGCCGCCATGGTTTTCGCATTCGTGGTATTCACCACATCTCCTAATGCCCAAACATTGGAAAATTTGCGGTGAGCCAAGGTCGTCGGATCAACGTCGACCCATCCCGCCTCATCGACTAGCGGGCTTAAGCGAATAAAGTCAGGAGCAACCTGCGGAGGCACGACGTGGAGGAGGTCAAACGACTCCAAGACGGTCTCGGTACTCCCATCTTTATTGGTGCGTTCGAAAGTCGCTTGTTTGTTGGGGCCATCCACGGCAACCAGCTTGTGGCTGAATTTCAAGTCGACTGCATATTTTTTCATGTACGACATGAGGGCAGGGACGTAGTCGGCAACGCCGAATAGCACGCCGCCGGAATTGAAAAATTGCGTTTTTATCTGCTGACGATCGTTTTTCAACCAGTGATCGCATGAGAGATAGAGCGCTTTCTGAGGCGCACCCGCACACTTGATTGGCATTGGCGGCTGTGTAAAGAGGGCCTTGCCTGATTTGAGTTCCTGGACAAGTTTCCAGGTATAAGGCGCAAGATCGTAGCGATAATTAGAAGTTACGCCGTTGGAGCCTAATGTCTCAGTCAGTCCTTTGATAGCCGACCAATCGAGCTTCAAGCCAGGGCAGACGACAAGCTGGTCGTACTGAATAACTCTACCGCCATCGAGGATGACGGCATTGGCGTGTGGGTCGAAAGCAGTTACCGCTGCTTTGATCCAGGTCACACCACGAGGCATGACAGATGCCATAGTCCTTACGGTAGATTCAGCCTCGAAGATGCCTCCTCCAACCATAGTCCATCCAGGTTGATAGTAGTGCGCGTCGGCAGGGTCGATTAGTGCGATATCCAGATTCGGTTCTCGTGACTTCAGACTGGCTGCGGTGGCAATGCCTGCAGAACCGGCACCAACAATGACGATCTGGTGGTGAGTTGTAGCCATGGTTTTAACGGTGCGTCCACCATTGCTGATTCTGCGTACAAGTGAAGAAATATCCACCTGTGCG
Organism: Pseudomonas sp. P1_F7; assembly: GCF_056405655.1. NCBI lineage: Bacteria > Pseudomonadati > Pseudomonadota > Gammaproteobacteria > Pseudomonadales > Pseudomonadaceae > Pseudomonas > Pseudomonas sp. P1_F7. The sequence continues at coordinate 101,259 of NZ_JBFUBR010000004.1, read as the reverse complement.
CTCTTGGTTTTTTCGAGAATGGCGGACAGACTCTGCTTGCCTGCCTCAGAGAGCGCCCACAGCATCGCTGACCGGGTGCCAGTTCTACAGTAGGCAACCATAGGTCTCGACGCTTCCTTTAAAATTGCGACGAAGGAATCTACCGTTTCATCAGCGATGGCCGATGCTTGGGTGGGCAGGTAGTGAAACGTCATGCCTTCTGCTTCGGCTGCTTTGCGGATCGTTACATGTGTTGGCTGGTCGGGTGCCTCGCCATCCGGCCTGTTGCAGATGAGAGTACGAACCCCGAGCTCAGCCAGTTGCTTCACATCGACCACGGTCAGTTGCGGCGCAATAGAAAAATCCGAACTTAATTTATAAGTATTCATAGTGTTATTTTCCGTGGGTTACTACGCAAGGTTAAAGCGTGTTGAGCGGTATCTTTAGATAGCGGATGCCATTCGTCTCTGGCTCTGGCATGTTGCCGCCTCGCATATTAACTTGGACGGATGGCAATATTAGAACTGGCATATCCAGTGTTGCATCTCGTTTTTCTCGCATGCTCACAAACGTTTCTTCGCTTGTACCTACTCGAACATGAATGTTTTCCTGCTTTTGTGCTTTTACACTGGTAATAAACGCAAGAGGTCGACCATTGGGGCGATAATCGTGGCACATGAAAATGTTGGTTGATTCAGGAAGCGCTAAAATCTTATTTATTGATTGAAAGAGTGTTCTAGCGTCCCCGCCAGGGAAGTCGCACCTTGCTGTGCCGTAATCGGGCATGAACAACGTATCGCCGACAAACGCGAGTCCTGTTCCTTCCTCCTGGATAAGATAGGTCATACAGGCAGGTGTGTGCCCAGGCGTATGCAATGCTTGGGCGGTTAAGCTGCCGATATGAAACGTATCATTGTCATCAAACAAAGTATCAAACTGATCGGAACCGCTTCTAAGCTCCTCTTCCGTATGGAACAAGTGGCTAAAGACTTTTTGAACGTCTTTTATTCTGTTTCCAATGCCTATCTTTCCGCCTAGGCGTTGTTTCAAATATTGTGCGGCAGTCAGATGATCGGCATGTAAATGTGTCTCAAGGATCCATTCAACGGATGCACCTAACTCCGCCACACGCGCTACGATTTTGTCAGCTGATTCAGTTTTTGTACTGCCCGATTTCGGATCGTAATCAAGCACGCTATCGATGAGCGCACACTGCAGGGTTGAGCGATCAAGCAACAGGTAGCTAAAGGTTGATGTCGCTTCGTCAAAGAATTCTTCTACCAGTATTTTTTCGCCGAAATGCATTGGATAGTTCCTGAATGGCTGCTCTGTCAGCTATTTCAATATCCATGCCAGATCTGAAACTTCCAACGACCGCTCTAAACCGTTGGTTTTCACGTTTTCCTAGCGTAAGAAATTCTCCTCTGCCATTTTTTTTGGCAGTCATCTGGCAGTGTGTGGCAGTATTTGGCAGCAGAGAATGTATGTGCCTGGGTGAGAAGATGATGAACGGAGAGCTAATCGCTACTAACCATGTCGATGTTCAGGCGTTGGTTTCGTATCTTGAGCACGATGACCGACCCACCATCGTGCTAGATGTTGAGTACAACATCATTGCCTCTAACAACGCCTATCAACGGCATTTTGGTGTTGAGGGTAAACAACACGTTGGTTCCAAGTGCTTCAAGGTTTCGCATGGCTATGCGGTTCCCTGCGATCAGGCGGGTGAGCTTTGTCCAATGCGTAAGGCCTTTGATACCCATGCTGCGGAAAGGGTATTGCACATCCACCATACTCCCCGGGGGCCCGAGCACGTTGATGTGGAGCTACGCCCTATTTTGGATGGGCAAGGACAAGTGGTGGCTTATGTTGAAAGATTGATCACCGTTGACTTAGCTTCTGCGCAGCCGCAAAAGCAGGGGCTAGTGGGCGTGTCGCCGTCATTTAAACAAGCGTTGAGTGCGCTTCAGCGAGCAGCACCTTCGTCGATTCCCGTTCTTTTGCAAGGTGAGTCGGGTACAGGTAAGGAGCTGTTTGCCAGGGCACTCCATATGGGGAGTCCGCGCTCAAAGGCACCTCTGGTTGTCGTCGACTGCACCGGCCTTTCAGAGTCGTTGTTCGAGAGTGAATTATTTGGCCATGAAAAAGGAGCATTCACTGGCGCGCTGAGTAAAAAAATTGGGCTAGCGGAGGCAGCACATGGCGGTACGCTTTTTCTAGACGAAATCGGCGATGTGCCTCTCTCAATGCAAGTCAAATTGTTGCGTCTGATTGAGTCGGGCAGTTTTAGACCTGTGGGTGGTCTGCGGACGATTCATTCTGATTTTCGTCTTGTAGTCGCAACTCATAAGCCTTTGAAGGAAATGGTTGAACTAGGCACTTTTCGCGAAGATCTCTATTACAGAATTAGTGCATTTCCAATCCTGCTTCCGCCATTGAGGGAGCGCATCGACGATTTACCGCTGCTCATAGAGAGTCATCTACAACGAATCGCACCTGGCAGTCGGGCTGAAATTGACGATGCAGCATTAAAGCGTCTCATGTTTTATCCATTTCCCGGGAATATTAGGGAGCTGAAAAATATCCTGGAGCGAGCCCGCCTATTCAGCGATGACGGTGTTGTTAGGGAAAAAGATTTACCTTCGTATGTGACTGGCCACGCCTCGCAGCACAAAAAAACTAATAGAAATAGCAAGTCCATCAAAAGCATGGCTCATATTCTTAATGGATTTGAGGGGTCGCGAGCAGATTTAGCCAAGGAATTGGGAATTAGTGAGCGAACGCTTTATCGGCGGCTACAGCTATTGGAAGTAGGTAAATAAGCCTTAACGGTCAGTAGTATCGAAGTATGATTTATGTGCGGTTAGATATTATGGCGTCCATGCAAGCACAGCCCAGTAAAGGGCCGTGCTTATAGTTAGCCGACTGAAGTCTAACCACGTAGCATGTTGAATTTCGCAAAGCCTTTTTCTAGGTCGTCGATAAGATCAGACGGGTCTTCGAGACCAATATGAAGCCTCACAAGGTGCCCATCTATCTCCCAGGACGTGGCACTTCTCACGGATTTCGGATCTGCGATCATTGCCAGGCTCTCAAAGCCACCCCAAGAGTAGCCGATTGAAAACAAGGATAAGCTGTCTAGGAGAGCGTCTGCCGCTGCTTGCTTGGAGGGTTTGGTAACGAAGGATAGTAGACCTGATGCTCCGTTGAAATCCCTTTTCCATAGGTTGTGCTGGGGGTGGGACTCTAATGCAGGATAATAAACCGCCTCAACTTCCTCCCGTGTCTCCAGCCACTTAGCCACAATCGTCGCATTTTTATAATGGCGTTCAAGTCGTACATCTAGCGTTCTCAGCCCCCGAAGTGCCAGCGTCACGTCATCCGGGCTGGCAAACAAGCCCATGTTGAAATGGAATCGCTTGAGACTATCCCACGCACGCTTTGAGGCCGAAACAGTACCAAGAACAGCGTCGGAATGACCGACGATATATTTCGTCGCGGCCATGATGGAAAGATCCACGCCAAGTTCGAGTGATGGAAAGTAAAGCGGTGTACCCCAAGTATTATCTGCGATAACCAGGATGTTATTATCATGGGCAATCTTGGCTATGGCAGGGATATCTTGTATTTCCAGAGTCAAGGAGCCAGGAGATTCGGTATAGATGGCTTTAGTGTTTGGCTTGAGGAAATCTACGATGCCGGCACCGATTGTCGGGTCGTAAAACGAGACCTCGATTCCAAGGCGGTGACCAACTTGCTCACAAAAAGCCCTGATCGGCGAATACACGTTGTCGGCAACTAGCAGGTGATCCCCGGCCCCGACCACGGACAGTATGGCGGTCGTACATGCGGAGAGCCCTGAAGGGCAAAGAACCGTGCCTTCCGCTCCCTCCAACTGCTGGAGGGCTTGAGTCAATGCCTCCGTCGAAGGGTTGTTCCACCGGCCATACGTGTATTTTTGGCGTCCTTCGCGCATTGCTTCACACGTAGGGAAAGCTACGGTAGAGCCCCGGTAAACCGGTGTATTCACGAAGCCATGATGCTGCTCAGGCTCGATAGAGGCGTGGGCAAGTAGGGTTTGTACGGTTTTGTATTTTTTCATACCGGCTTCCAGTTCTTGCGTTGCTGAGGTTTGGTTGCGTGCTAGCTACCGCAGATTCAAGATTAAAATGCCATTTCTATTAAATGTCTACCACAAGGTTGGCATGTTGTTTAAATTCGTTGAAAAACAATGATTTAAAAATAGATGAAAATATGGATTGCATGGCTACCATGTGGATGGTAGGTTTTTTGTGTCTCAAGATTTTGCTACCTGGTCGACCTAATGGCGATGATCTGAGCGCGCAATGGAATTGGGCGGGAGAGGTTTAGTGCCTTCACGGCACTGTGAGCTCAAGGCTTCTCTCGCACTTCCCGTTTGGAATGGGAGGAAGAAGTTAAGTTTGCAATGGATAAGAAAAAAAACTGCAAATTAATCGCTTGGGTGAAACATGAAAAAACAAAAAATACAATCCCTATCAGCAGTTCAGTGCAGTAGCGAACTAAAAGATAGGTCGAACTGGCTTGATTCCCATGAAAGCGGATACTCAAAGCATTTAAAGAAACGTCATGTGCAAATGATGGCGCTAGGTGGAGCCATCGGTACTGGTTTGTTCTTGGGTGCTGGGGCTAGATTGCAAATTGCAGGGCCTGCACTTGCGTTGGTGTATTTGGTTTGTGGGGTGTTTGCTTTTTTCATTTTGAGAGCACTGGGCGAGCTCGTGATGCACCGTCCAAGTAGTGGGAGTTTTGTATCCTATACAAGGGAGTTTATGGGGGAGCGTGCTTCTTTCGTTGCGGGTTGGATGTATTTCGTGGTTTGGGCGTTAACAGGTGTTGTTGATATAACAGCGATTGCTATTTATATGAAATACTGGAGTGTGTTTTCGGATGTTCCACAGTGGGTGTTCGCGCTAAGCGCTTTGGGCGTAGTGACATTGATGAATATGGTCGGTGTCAAATGGTTTGGCGAAATGGAATTCTGGTTTGCCGTCATAAAAGTCGCGGCTATCAGTATATTTTTGGTGATCGGATCGTTTTTCTTTGCGACGGGCCATGAGGTTGCGGGGCATATTCCTGGCTTACATTTGATCACAGATAACGGGGGCATATTTCCTCATGGGCTTCTGCCAGCAATCATCATTGTGCAAGGCGTCGTCTTTGCTTATGCGAGCATAGAGCTGGTGGGAACCGCTGCCGGTGAGACGGCGGATGCTAAGAGTGTTATCCCTAAAGCAATCAATGGTGTGGTTTGGAGGATAGGTCTGTTTTATGTGGGGTCGGTATTTTTGCTTGTTACTGTGCTGCCTTGGACAGCCTATAGCGCTAACGTCAGTCCGTTTGTGACTTTCTTTGAAGCGCTTGGTATTCCTGGCATCGGCTCCGTTATGAATATCGTTGTCATGACGGCCGCGCTCTCAAGTCTCAACTCTGGTTTGTACGCAACTGGGCGCGTGTTGAGGTCGCTCGCCATGGGTGGGTCAGCGCCAAAACTATTTAAACGTATGAGCACCCAAGGGGTACCCTATATGGGGATCTTGGTTACCATGGGGATTAACGTTTTTGGTGTGCTTTTAAATTTCTTGATCCCATCTCAGTTATTTGAACTGTTGTTAAATCTGGTAACGTTGGGGATTCTCTCTACGTGGGCCTTTATTGTCTTATCTCAAATAAATTACCGTCGCGCTGTGAAAAGAGGTGAGGTCGAGATGGTCTCATTTAGGATGCCTGGCGCACCGTTCACCTCTTGGCTAACTCTTGGTTTTTTGCTCTTGGTATTGGTTCTCTTGGGCTTCGATTATCCCAACGGAACATACACCGTTCTTTCTATACCGTTAGTCGCTGGAGCGCTGATGCTGGGCTGGTCGAAAGCCGTCCGTTCCAAAGCAAAGGGCTCGGAAGAAATTGAGGGTAATTCCAGTCAGGTAGGGGTCTAGCTTAACAGCGATGGGAGCGTGTTTATGACACGCTCCCATCGCCCTGAGTTGAACGATTTCCCTAAGGCGGTTAATATGTTTTTATCAAAAAATCTAGGTAGGCTTTATGAGTACGCGTTCCGACCTTTTAACCACCGCCGAGATGTTGCTGCGCACCAAAGGCTATGCTGCATTTAGCTACGCTGATTTGGCTGACGAAATTGGTATAAAAAAGGCGAGTATTCATCATCACTTTCCTACAAAAGAAGGGCTCGGAATTGCCGTTATTGAGAGCTATCTTTTTAGGTTTGCCAAGAATTTGGAGCTAATAAACGAAGAAAGCTCCGATGCAATCGTTCGATTGAAAGAGTTTTCAGCGCTGTTTGTCGATAGCTCAAAAAATGGAATGCTACCTCTTTGCGGTGCGCTTGCGGCTGAACTTTCTGCTCTACCTGACAGCCTTAAAGAGCTGACCAAAAAATTCTTCGAAATACATATCGCCTGGTTGGAAAGTAACCTAGTAATAGGTCAATCCCAGAAAGTTATAAAAGATGATCTAAATCCTAAAGAGATTTCACGAGCTATTTTGAGCTTGCTTGAAGGTAGTAGTTTTGTTTCTTGGGCACTCAACGACAAGGTGGTCGATCAGTCCGGGTTTGATTTAATTCTGAAAAATATTATCGTGTCGTAACTTACACTTATAACCTTTTGTTATTATTTAGCTTGCAAATCTCTTTTCAGGTTATCGTTTCCGCCCATCTTTTTAGGTGGGCCCATCCTCGTTATCCCTCCAGAGCACAGTAGGTTTTCTCTACTAAGCAGTATTTCTCCGCTCAAGCACAAAAATTTTAGGTTTGCTTTCCTATTCAGACGCTTCCTCCGTCTGTCCGTTCGGACAAGCGGTGCTTTGCTGTGCGCTACGTTTAATGAGGCTTGAGCGCCGATTGCCTCATTAGTGATTTGGTTGGTTCCGCCGTTCGGAAAAAATTTATTGCAAGCCAACCTACCAGTTGGTAGAGTTCTTTCGTCGAACATCAACCCACACGCAAAAAATGCGTTCCACCGAGGACTTACCTAATGACAAATAACCTGAATGGTATTGACGTAGCCGCCCTGCAGCAGTTTGCCCAAGGTGTTGCTGAGGATGCGACCAAGCGTCACGCGAGCTTTAACGTCAAGACCCAGTGGAAAGGCCAGACTCGCTCTGTGGCGAAAGTCAGCCGCTACAGCTTGGCCGGTGAAACCTACTCCCGTGATTTCGAAATCGTCGCCGATGAGCCAAATGAGTTGTTGGGCCAGAACTCGGCACCGAACCCCCAAGAACTTCTGATGGCGGCGCTCAACGCCTGTATGTCGGTTGGCTATGCAGCCAACGCCGCCATGATGGGCATCAAGATCCACAGCCTGGAAATCGAGACGGACGGTACCCTTGATCTGCGTGGTTTCCTGGGCCTCGACGAGAGCGTTAACCCGGGTTACGACGAAGTGAGCTTTGTAGTTCGCCTGCACACCGACGCACCCCGTGAGCGCGTGGAAGAGTTGCACAAGAATGTGCTCAAGACTTCGGTCAACTACGCCAATTTCTCGAAAGCCATCCGCATGGTGCCAACCCTCGAGGTTCGTGAGGACTAATTTTCATTGGGTTTGTGACTTTCCAAACCCGAGGATCGCCAGGAGACGAAAAACCCTGGCATTACAACTTTCGGAAACGTAATTGACTGGAGTATGAAATGAGCGATTTTTTCAAAGGTAAAAAACTGCTTGTTGTAGGTGGTACCAGTGGTATGGGTCTGGAAACTGCCCGCATGGTGCTCAAAGCAGGCGGCAGTGTGGTGTTGACAGGCAGTAAACAAGACAAGGCAGAGGCCGTCCGTAGCGAGCTCAGTGCGCTTGGCCAAGTGTCCGTGATTGTCGCAAACCTCATGACTGAAGAGGGCATGAATTTCGTCCGCAACGAAATCAATGCCAAGCATAGCGATATCAGCCTGATGGTGAACTCCGCTGGCATATTCATTCCCAAAGCCTTCACCGAGCACGACGAAGCTGAGTACGACATGTACCTGTCTCTCAACCGTGCGACGTTCTTCATCACCCAGGCAGTAGTCAAGAACATGCTCGCTGCCAAGCGTGAAGGGTCAATTGTCAACGTCGGCTCCATCGGTGCACAGGCTGCTTTGGCAGGTTCGCCGGCCTCCGCCTACTCCATGGCGAAGGCAGGTCTGCATGCACTGACACGCAACCTGGCAATTGAATTGGCTCACTCGGGTATCCGCGTCAACGCCGTCTCGCCAGGGATCGTTCACACCTCGATCTATGAAGGGTTCATGGACAAAGAGGCGATCCCGGAAGCGATGAAGTCGCTGAACGATTTCCACCCACTGGGGCGTGTCGGCGTTCCGGAAGATGTGGCCAACACCATCGTGTTCCTGCTGTCGGACAAGACGTCCTGGGTGACCGGCGCTATCTGGGACGTGGATGCTGGAATTATGGCTGTTCGGGCCTGATTTCAGATATCGCTATCTGATGGAGGTCGTCTTTGACGACTTCCATTCCATCACCAAGAGTGCTGGGAGGTGAAATGGCTCGAACGTTTATCAAAGGCCATACAACTGGCCCAGCCGGCAGCAGCTTGCCAGCTTTTGGTGTAGGGCGGCTGAAACCTGGCCGCAGGAGTTTTCAATGTCAGTTTCGACAAAAGTAGCGTTGTTAAAAGTCGCGGAAAACCAGATGAGGTCGAGGGGCTACTCAGCATTTAGTTATGCTGATCTAGCCGCGACGATTGGTATTAGAAAAGCTAGCATTCATCATCACTTCCCGACCAAAGAGTGTCTCGGTCAAGAGTTGATCAAGGACTCTATCAATCGCTTCGAAACGACCATGAGGTCAATCGAAGACGCTGATCGGGATCCTATGATGCGGCTTCGAGCGTTTTCCCGTCTTTTCCTCATCAGTGCGAATGAAGGGCTTCTACCATTGTGTGGCGCATTGGCGGCAGAAATGGCTGCACTACCTTTATCGCTTCAGGTGCTTACTAGGCTATTTTTCGAGACGCAACTTGACTGGCTCCAGAGAACCATCAGTGAGGCAGCTATTCAGAAAGGGTGGTTATTGGCCAAACCCGCTCAAGCCTATGCATTCATGCTATTGAGCACATTAGAGGGGGCGAGTCTCATTGATTGGACATTAGGTAGATCAGCAGATCCATTGACAGGGTTCGACTGCTTACTCGAATCGCTAGAGCGATCAGCTGCAATGTCTTCTCGGGAGATCAAACATGCCAGTGGTCATCAACTGAGTTGTTAACAGTCGCTTTTAGTCTTCGCTCAATCAGCTGTGCCGTCTTTCATTTCCTTAAATACAGAGTGATTTATGAGTAGTGTTTCGAAAAAATTCGTAGTGGATATTTGGTCTGATTACGTCTGTCCTTGGTGTTGGGTAGCTAAGCGTCGTTTTGAAAAAGCGCTTGAAAGCTTCCCTTACAAGGACAGTGTTCAAGTCAACGTTAGAGCGTACCGTCTTGCCCCGAACCACGTTGCTGAACCTATGGTAGGGGCCCTCAAACGTAAATTGGGTAGTCCAGCCGCTGCTGTAAGCATGATGAGTACAGTGAAGCAATATGGCCAGTCTTCGGGGCTTGATTACCGTTTCGAAACCATGCTGTTTGGCGATACTGCAGATGCGCATGTGTTGGTCAAAGCGGTTGAAGATGAAGCGGTGAAGAAGAACCTGGTGGAAGCGCTCTATGAGCAAAGTACCACCCAGGGTAAGTCACTGTTCGACCGAGGCAGTTTAGAGTCGATAGCAAAATCTGTAGGGGTATCTGATGAGTCGATTCGACTCGCCTGGTCATCCAAGGAATTACGCCTTCAGATGCAGGAAGACGAGCGCGCAGTCGCCCAATTCGGCTCAGGCGTTCCGTTTTTTGTTTTCAACGATTCCTTTTCTGTTTCGGGGGCTCAGCCTCAAGAGGCTTTCCTCCAAGCATTGAATAAAATGTATTTAGAATCCAATGGCGAGGATGAATCGTTCAGCGGTCAGGTCTGCGGTATTGATGGATGTAATTAATGCTGGTGAGACTGTGCGGTACCTGTTGGTGCCGCAATCTCTGATTTCGGAGTGGCGTTATGGATAAGGTACACGTGAGCCCTATTGTAGATTTGAGCGCTGAAAAATTCGCCCGATTCATCGCAAAAGGAAGCAGTGTCGTGATGTTTTCGGCTTCTTGGTGCAAGCCTTGCCAGGAAATGAAGCCGGTCTTTCACGCCCTAGCAGAAAAGCTGCATTCTCGCGCCGTGTTTGGAAGGATTGATGTGGCTGTTTCGCCGACGATTTCCCAAATGTATGGCATCCGGTCAGTGCCATCCTTGGCGATTTTTCACGAAGGGCGGTTACGCTTGGTTATGGCCGGCTCTCGTTCGGTTGCCGCATTGAAAAAGGCAATCGTTTCTGAGCTGAAGGATGTCTTCTAGGAGAATACAGATCAACTGGTTATCGGCGTGCGGCTATGAGGCCCATGAAATTCGGGTGCGCACTGTGCCTTGGCCTAGATGCCGGATGCATACGGTCAGCGAATAGGCTGTAGAAGCAAGCAAACACATTCACACATTCGAATGTGTTAATGTGTGTGTCCGCTCATTCTAGTAGAGTCATCATGACTGACCTCAGCCTGTTTCAACCTCTTGCCCTAGGCGACCTGAAGCTTAAAAACCGGATTGTTCTTCCGCCGCTGACCCGATCCAGAACTTCTCAACCGGGTAATATCCCCAACAACCTAATGGCCACCTATTATCGGCAGCGGGCAACTGCAGGCTTCATGGTCACAGAGGGAACCCAGATTGAACCACGCGGGCAGGGCTACGCCTGGACTCCGGGAATTCACAGTGATGCCCAAGTAGAAGGCTGGCGCAAAGTCATCGATGCTGTCCATGAAGAAGGATCCGTTATTTTCTGCCAGCTTTGGCATGTTGGCCGGGTTTCACACACCAGTCTCCAACCCGATAACCGTCCCCCCATCGCGCCATCCGCCATCCGTGCCACAGCAGTGAAAGTCTTTATCGAAACAGGCCCGCAAGCTGGTGCACTTGCTGAACCAAGTGAGCCGATCGAGTTGACGACCGAGGAAGTCAAAGAGCTGGTTGGTTTTTATCGCGCAGCCGCATTGAATGCTAAAAAAGCTGGTTTCGACGGCGTCGAACTTCATTGCGCCAACGGCTATCTGGTTAATCAGTTCATTTCCGAGCACACCAACCGCCGAACCGATGAATATGGTGGCTCGCTGGATAACCGCCTTAGGTTCCTTCGTCAAATCTGCGAAGCAGTGATCAGTGTCTTCGGTGGTGGCCGGGTAGGGGTGCGGTTCGCTCCGTTGTTCGAGACGACAGAAGAGGAGCGCGTCTACTTAGGCCTCGTGGAGCAAGATCCTCACCATACCTATATCGAGGCGGCCAAGATTCTTGAGGAGCTGGGAGTGGGCTACTTGTCGATTGCCGAGGCTGACTGGGAGAATGCCCCTGACTTACCAGCTTCATTTCGCGAGGCGCTGCGCCAGGTATATTCTGCGCCGATCATGTATTCCGGCCGCTATACAGAAGCGAAAGCAAAAGAGATTCTCGCCAAAGGTTACGGAGACTTGTTCGGATTTGGCCGCACCTTCATCGCAAATCCAGACCTCCCTCATCGCCTCAGGAACGGGCTCGAACTGAATCCGGTTAACGCGGCTACGCTCTATGGCGGAGGAGAGGAAGGTTACATCGACTATCCATTCTGCAACGCTTAAGATAATCCGTTTGTAGCGGGGATACTCTGCGTGCGTAGGAACCAGTCCAAATGCGGGATTTGAATGAGACGCTGAAAATACTCTCCAGTCCAGTGCGCAGAAAGGTATTGGTGTGGCTGAAAGACCCTTTTACGGCGTTCCATGACCAGACGCAGTTATACGCCTTCGACGTCTATGGCGTTTGTGCCAGTCTCATTCAGGAAAAGGCCGGGCTGTCGCAGCCGGCCACTTCGCTTTGCCTGAAGGCTCTCAGTGATCAAGGCCTCGTTGTGGCGACGAAAGTAGGTAAGTGGACTTATTACAAGCGTCAAGACCAGCAACTGTCAGCAATGTTGACTGAACTCCTTGAGGAGTTGGAGGTGACATGTCCGACCAATACTTCCATCACTGCGTGAGCTACACTTTCCTGTCGGTCAATCGCACGCCCCACATGTCTTCGAAAGCTGCGATTCCCCGAATGCTTACTCCTTGGTTCGATGCCGTTCTGGCCAATCATTGATCGGATGAGCCCGATCTTCGTTGAATATTTCCGTTAGGAGTGCGTTCGCTCGTTTGTAGGCATCGTACTTAAACTCAGAATCTTCCGCTGACTGAGCAGCCATTTCTTCCAGCATCTCCAGATTCAGGCGTCGGAACCGATCAGCTCTTTCCCGGGCCTCGTAACGTCCTACCCCCATATACTCCAGCGCAGTTCGTCCCAGGGACAGTGCGCTTTCAAAGGTTTCTCGCTCGACCGCATCCACCCCCATTTGCCGAAGGGTGATGATGTGCCCCATGTCGCGAGCGCGCACCACGAGCTTCAACGCTGGAAAGTGCTCTTGGGCCAGCCTGGTCAGCTTTAAGTTGTCTTCCTGGTCGTCAATTGCATTGATCAGCACAACTGCCTGGGCCGCGCCGGCAGCTTCCAGCAAGTCAAGACGCGTGGCGTCCCCATAAAAAACTTTCACCCCGAATTTACGTAGTGTCTCAATGTGGTCGGGGTCGTGATCCAGTACCACCACTTCGACTCCGCAGGATATTAAGAGGCGCCCGGCGATCTGACCAAAACGGCCAAATCCCGCAATGATTACCAGCGGATTTTGTTGGTCGATAATGTCGGGTTCCTGGCTGTCTTTTTTTGCTGCGGACTCAAGTCGGTCGAGCAGGAGGATAAGCAAGGGCGTTAAACACATGGATAGCGCAACTGCCAGAGTCAGGCTTTTTCCCCACTGATCGGTCAGTAGACCAGCAACCGTTGCAGCACCGAAAACGACAAATGCAAACTCGCTCCCTTGGCCTAAAAACACTGCCTGCCATGAGCGCTGACCGGTAGGCACGTTCAGAAATCGGCCCACAGATTTGATCACCAAGAGCTTGATCAGTATGAAACCAAAGGTAAGGGTCATAACCTTCAAAGGCGAATTGATCAATGTGCCGAAGTCAATCGACATGCCGACGCCGATGAAGAAAAGTCCCAGCAGCAGCCCTTTAAAAGGCTCAATGTCACTTTCCAAAGCATGTCTGTATTCAGAGCTGGCTAGCAGTACGCCCGCGAGGAATGCTCCCATGGCCATCGACAATCCTGCTTCCTCTAGGAGAAAGCCGAACCCGAATACCAAAAAAAGCGCCACGGCGCTGAAAATCTCCCGCAAGCCAGATCGTGCAACGAAACGCAGTACGGGTCGAGAAACGTATTGGCCCAGAATCACGACGGCACCTATCGCTGCCACGATTTTGGCGATAGATAGCGCCAGGGCTGCACCAGAAGGGGTACCACCATTGGCAGCCAGCAGCGGAATCATGGCGACCAAGGGAATGGCTGCAATGTCCTGAAACAGCAGCACGGCGAAGCTGCTGCGTCCAACGGCAGTCGAGGTCAGATTGCGTTCATTCATCGCTTGCATAGCAATCGCAGTGGACGAAAGGCTTAGTGTAAGCCCCACCAGCAGAGCTGCTGTCCAGTTCAGACCAAGCAAAGCGCAGAACAACGCGATAGCGGCGCCACAAGCCAGCATCTGAAGTGAGCCTCCACCAAATACCATTCGGCGCATGGCCCACAGTCGTTTGGGATCGAGTTCAAGTCCGATGATAAACAGCATCAGTACGACGCCGATTTCAGCAAACTCCAAAATGGTCTTGACGTCTGTAACGAGCTTCAGCCCCCATGGGCCGATTAGACAGCCCGCAAGCAAGTAGCCCAATACTGGGCCCAGCCCTAACCGGACGGCGATTGGCACTATCAAGGCTGCTGAGCCCAGGTAAATGAGCATTTCAATCAGACTATGAGTCTCCATATCAATCTTCCTTCCAGGAGGTCAAACGCGCGTAATAGTGCTCGATTTGTGAGTGCAGGGAGTCGGGTACAGCGGCATACGCGCCGTGTACCACGACCGGGTTCAGCCAGCGCATGTTGCAATAGATTGCCGTTGCGTGAAGAGGTTGGGCCAGCACTGAGAAACCAGGGTGGTCGCCTATTTGGAAATGGTCGTGTTCGCCACCCGTCGTGACGGCCCACAACAGTCTCTTATCTTTGAGGGCGACAGAGTCTTTACCGTATGCCCAACCGCGAGTGAAAACTTTATCGATCCACAATTTCAGAAGGGGCGGGGAGCTGTACCAGAACATCGGATGTTGCAATACGAGCAGCTGTGCTTGTTCGACTGCTCGCTGTTCGGCTTCAACGTCGATATTGAAGTCTGGATAAAGGTCGTACAGGGAGCGTATGACTACGTCGGGATTGCTGGATGCTCGTTTGAGCATTGCTTGATTGACAAGTGATTTTTCTGGGTAGGGGTGGGCGTAAATGATAAGAATCAATGATGGCCTCCAGGATGTCCGTTAGTTCGATGAGTAATAAAGTATTCACATAACGGGTGGTTTCCATTCAAATCTATGAGGACAATAGGAGCACCTTCAATGAAAAAGCCCTCCTTGGAGGTGGGGGACGAGTCTCGAAAGACCTGATGCACCAAAACCAGGAAGGGCTGAGTAATCATGTTAGCGCTTTATCCACCTGCTTGGATTTTCAGCACCTTTTCAGCAGTGATCTGCTCGCCGGCAATACCCCAGCTACCACTTTTAACTTCCTCAAAAAGAACCCAAGTGAGGGCGCGCATGTTTTCACCCTCAACTGAGACCATTGCCTCAGTAACTTTATGAATCACTTCGGCTTTTTGCTCTTCCGTGAAAACGCCTTCGATACCTTTAATAATTACTAACGGCATGGTGTGCTCCATTTCAATGAGGGCTATAGGTCAGTTTCGAAGACGCCCATATCTTCGTGACTTTGGAAAAGCGGGTTGCAATACCAGTTTTTTCACATACACACAGACAGGCGAGGCGCGCATTACGACCGGCTATCCCACGCATAACTGATCGAAGGCTTCGTGTTTAACGTAATTACGCTTCAGCCGGAACGGTTCGGTCAGCGCTGACATAGTTTGGGTAAAAAACTACCTAGATGAAGCCACCGCATCGGAACCAATACCACCGACCCGAATTCTAGGTTCAGTGGAAGCAACTTGATTTCCACCCGTACGATCCGAACCGTCGGCAGCCATACCTTTGGCCCCGACATGATCGGCGCCGTCAGCGGCCATACCTTTGGCCCCGACATGGTCGGCGCCGTCAGCGGCCATACCTTTGGCCCCGACATGATCGGCGCCGTCGGCAGCCATACCTTTGGCCCCGACATGATCGGCGCCGTCGGCGGCCACACCTTTTGCCCCGACATGATCGGCGCCGTCGGCGGCCACACCTTTTGCCCCGACATGGTCGGCGCCGTCGGCGGCCATACCTTTGGCCCCGACATGGTCGGCGCCGTCGGCAGCCATACCTTTGGCCCCGACATGATCGGCGCCGTCAGCGGCGAGACCTTTTGCGCCGACATGATCAGCACCATCAGCGGCGAGACCTTTTGCGCCGACATGATCGGCGCCATCAGCGGCGACACCTTTTGCGCCGACATGATCAGCGCCATCAGCGGCAATACCTTTTGCGCCGACATGATCAGCGCCATCAGCGGCGACACCTTTTGCCCCGACATGATCGGCACCATCAGCGGCGACACCTTTTGCGCCGACATGATCAGCACCATCAGCGGCGACACCTTTTGCGCCGACATGATCGGCGCCATCAGCGGCAATACCTTTTGCGCCGACATGATCAGCGCCATCAGCGGCAATACCTTTTGCGCCGACATGATCAGCACCATCAGCGGCGATACCTTTTGCCCCGACATGATCAGCGCCATCAGCGGCAATACCTTTTGCGCCGACATGATCAGCGCCATCAGCGGCGACGCCTTTTGCCCCGACATGATCAGCACCGTCGGCGGCCACCTGGCCTTTGTCACGCTCAGCACCGCTCCGAGCCAATGCGCCTGCACCGACATGATCCGAACCATCAGACGCGACTGCGGTAGGTGTGGCTTGGCTATCAACGACAAACACAGAGCTTGCGGAGGACGGGTCTTGCGCTTCGGCACGTAACGGAGATTGAGGCCCCAAGACGTATATTCCAATGGCTGATAAAAATAACCCGGAAACAATCTTACGGTTCATAACTTCTCTCCCTAACACTTTTCAAATTAATATTTAAAGCCTAGTTAAGGTTCAGAGCAGGCCAGCCCACGCATAACTGAACGTAGGCTGTGCCTTAACGTAATTACGCTTCAGCCGGAACAGCAGCGTTAACGTAGTTCGGGTAATCGGTATAGCCTTTGTCAATCGAATCGCTGACGCCGTAGTAGGTTGCGCGATCGCCTTCCGCCAATGGCCAGTCGTTCTGCAGACGCTCTACCAGATCAGGGTTGGCAATGTAGGCGGTGCCGAAAGCGATCAGGTCGAGTTCACCTTTGGCCAATTCAGACTCTGCGATCTCTTTGGTGAAGCCGCCGGCAGCCATCAAGGTGCCTTTGTAGGCTTCGCGGAATGCGGCGCCGAAACCCGGAGGTGTTTGCGCAGCGAGGATGGTCGGTTGGTAGTTAAGGTGAACGAACGCCAGTTCGCGGTCATTAAGGGCGGCCGCCATGCTCATCCAAGTTTCTTCTTCGCCTTCGTAAACACCGAAGTCATACAGGCGGCCAAACGGCGAGAACCGTACACCAATCTTCGAACCACCGATTTCGGCAGCAATTGCGTCAATGGTTTCCAGCAAGAAACGCTGGCGATTGGCGATGGAGCCACCGTATTGGTCGGTACGAGTATTCAGGGCGCTGCTCAGGAACTGATCGAACAGGAACCCATTGGCAGCCATGATTTCGATACCGTCAAAACCGGCGTCCATCGCCATGCGCGCAGATTTCACGAAGTCCGCGATAACGCGTTTCACTTCGTCAGTTTCCAATGCACGTGGGGCGCTGGGTTGAACCGGGCCGGATTTGCCAGGATCGATCCAGGCATACACCGTGGTATCAACTGCTGGCTGCGTACCCGAAGATACCGGCACCATGCCATGCACCGAGAGGTGAGACATGCGGCCAACGTGCCAGAGTTGCGCAAAAATTTTCCCGCCCTTGGCATGCACGGCGTCGGTGACTTTACGCCAGCCTGGCAAATGTTCATCAGCGTAAATGCCAGGGGTGAAAAGATAGCCACGAGCTTCGTCGGAAATCGGCAGGCCTTCGGTGATCAACAAACCAGCAGAAGCACGTTGCGCGTAATACAGCGCGTTGGACTCATTTGGAATGTTATCCAGGGTTCGGGTGCGGGTCATTGGCGCCATGACAACACGGTTTTTCAGCGCAATGCCTGACAGATCGTAAGGGGTGAATAGCTTATTCATGAAAAAATCTCGTAGTAAATACTGGGCGATAAACTTGGCAAGTCTTCGTAACGATGTCCTAGCGATACCTTGAGTTAAGGCTTATCGAACGCATCCAAAACATGAGTGCTGTACACAAGCGCTGCCCCAGCGTTCATGTTGATCGCTACGCCCAAAGCTTCTGCAACCTCTTCAGTTGTTACACCGAGCTTTTTGGCCTCAGCAGCGTGGAAGGCGATGCATCCATCACAGCGGGTTGTGACAGCGACAGCCAGCGAAATCAGTTCGCGAGTTTTGGCGTCCAGGTGATTTGTTTTCGCGCCGGCATTCCCTAGCGATGCCATGCCTTTCAGTGTTTCAGGGGACAGGCTATTCAGCTGTACCAGACGGGCATTGATGTCTTGACGAGTTTGCTTCCAATCTTGCATAGGGTACTCACGTGGGCGTTAACGCCCTGCAGGTTCACGGGGTTAATTTTTAATCTGGACATACGCTACCATCTAGTTGGTAGGCTTGCAATGAATGATCCGACATTCGGCGTGATTTTGTCATTTTTAGGGAAGGATGGCGGTTGACCTTAGCTGCCCCGCCAAGCTGGCTGAGCAGCTAAAAATCTGGTATTGATGACCTACCTAGTGAATGGTAGCCTTGCTAAGGAGGGCCGCTTTCGAGCAGGAGGCGCCCGTTTTATCAGTCCGGCGGACGACCATTCAGAAAGCCATATAGCTAGTAGGAATCTCTGATGAACTACCTTGCACACCTTCATTTGGGCGGTCAGGAGCCGCAGCAGCTGCTGGGGAGTCTCTATGGGGATTTTGTAAAAGGGACGCTTTCAGGAAATTTTTCTGCACAAACTGAAGAAGCGATCAGGTTGCATCGCCGAATTGATGCTTTCACGGATTCTCACCCCCTGGTGAAGCGGGCGCTCGGTCGGTTCCCGTTAGCAAGGCGTCGTTATGCGGGAATCGCGCTGGATATGTTTTTCGATCATTGCCTAGCGCGAGATTGGGAGCGGTACGCCGATGTACCCCTAGATGTTTATTCTCAAAACGTCTATCAACTTTTAGAGAGCGAGCCCGCATTACCGGAACGTCTGGCTCGAGTCTTACCGTTGATCATCTCGGAAGACTGGCTTGGTGCGTATCGGGATTTTTCAATGATCGGGCATGGGCTTGAAGTCATTTCCCAGCGGCTATCGCAACCAGAAGGCTTGCGTGGTGCCTATGAAGAGCTGACAGAGCTATACGAGCCGCTGAGTGCAGACTTTCAAGAGTTTTACCCAATGCTATGGCAGTACGCTCAACCAAGTTTGGAAATAGGAAAAACACTGCCACCTCAGGTGGTAAACGGTTGACTCAGCAGCCGGCATGAAACAAACCAGCCGGCACTAACACTGATTTAGTCAGGAATGAAATCAAGTGGCACTTCGCTCGTTGATTTTATTTCCTCCATTGCAAACATAGACGTGATGTTCGACACGGGTAGCTGCCCAATGATTTTCTTATAGAGAACGTCATAAGCCTGGATATCAGGCAAGAAAGCGCGAATCAGATAATCAACCTCACCACTCATCCGATAAATGTCGACAATTTCTGTCATGTCGCGGGTCGCTTGATAGAAGCGATCTATCCATTCAATGGAGTGCTCTCTTGTTTTGATCATGATGAACACTGTCACTTTGGCATTGAGCGTCGTTCTGTCGAGGATAGCCACACGCTTTTTGATGAAGCCTTGTTGTTCCAAGCGCTGAATTCTGCGCCAGCAAGGCGTCATGGAGAGGCCGACCTGCTCTGCGAGCTCCGTTACAGGCTGGGTAGCGTCGCGCTGAAGGCACGCCAAGATCCGACGATCGATTCGGTCTAGGCGGGAGGATCGATCCGGTAGCTTTGAAGAACTGGTCATTTACACAGCCTCGAAAAAATATTGCACAGATAGAGAAAACCTTGGAAGTTGCTTCCATGTCAAGGGTCTGAGGTGTGGAAACTTTGCAATTGTTTACCTAATGTCAAATGGTAGTCTTTTTTCAACAGCGAGACGGATCGAGCGGAGTGCTCCACCAGGGACAAAAAAAGAGGTGCCTTCCAGCCGAGAGCCTAGGCACTGAAAACAACAAAGGCTTAGAGGGCCATTCCCTCAAATCTGCGCATGGCCGGCGCATCACTAGGAGATACCGATATGATTTTCAAACGTATGGGCATGCGTCTGTTACCGGCATTGGTTCTAGTAGGAGTGGTTACCGGATCATCAGGTGTTTACGCCGAGGGTGAGGGGGATGGCATATGGGCCGCAGCCCAAAAATCTGGATCTATTCGATGTGGCACGGCAGAGGCTCCGCCCTACATCATGAAAGACCCGGCGACCGGGGAGTATTCAGGTTTCTTTGTCGACGCATGCAGAGAGTTCGCTGAAATACTGAAGGTCAAACCGGTCTTTGTGGACACCAGTTGGGACAACATGATCGCTGGCTTGCAATCCAGAAAATGGGATTTGGCACCGGCACTTACGGCTACCCCGCAACGTGCGCTCTCTATCGTGTTCTCTAAAAACCTTTCAGCTACCGAATCGACCTTTATTTACAACCAGAAAAATCCCAAGACGAATCAGCCTAAGGGAGTTGCTGATATCGACCAACCGGGAGTCACCATCGCGGTGTCATCTGGCACGGCTCAGGATAAGTCTTTAACGGCCATCATCAAAAACGCATCGATCATGCGTCTGCCTGGCCCGGACGAAATCCGTTTGGCTGTTATGTCCAAACGAGCTGATGTGATTTTCGATACATCGGCAGCTAATGACCTTTTCGCCGCTTCTCACCGCGACTGGGCGGTAGTTCTTAGACCTGTACCAGCGATCGATAAAAAAGGTGTTTCGTTCGGCCTACGGCGTGATACCTCATACGCTGATCTTCAAGTATTAGACCTTTATATCAATGACGCCGTCGCGACCGGTCATATGGATGAGCTAATCAATAAAGCGATCGCGCACGAAACTAAGTAATTTGTCTTAGTGAGTGTTAGAGGCTGTCTGAACTTGGAGTAGAAGCTAATGGCAAATACAAAGTATCTTGTAGAGATGAAGGGGCTGCACAAGAGCTATGCAGGCGGCGTAAAGCCGGTGCTGCAAGGTTTGGACATTAGCATGTGCCCTGGTGACCGTGTTGTCGTGATTGGGCCGAGTGGTGGAGGAAAAAGCACGCTGCTACGCGTATTGATGGGGTTGGAGGATATTGATAAAGGCCAGTTATTGTTCCAGGGCAAAAACTATATTACGACGGACAAGTACGGAAAAACCGTAATTGATAAGGAGATCCGTCGTAATATTGGAATGGTTTTCCAGCATTACACATTGTTCCCCCACCTCAATATCCTTCAGAACCTGACACTCGCACCGATCAAGGTAAGAGGTGAATCAAAGCAGTCGGCAGAACTTCGAGCGCGCGGTTTGTTGACGAGATTCGGGTTGGAGGCAAAGGAAAAAGCCTATCCAGCTCACCTGTCTGGCGGGCAGAAGCAACGGGTCGCCATCGCCAGAGCTTTGATGCTTGATCCAAAGCTAATGCTGTTTGATGAAGTTACTTCAGCTCTCGATCCCGAGTTGGTTGCTGAGGTAGAGCAAGTCATTATGCATTTAGCTGAACAGGCTATGCCTATGGTGATAGTGACTCACGATATGCACTTTGCCAAAAACATCGCCTCCCGGGTGATCTTCTGCGCTGGCGGCGTAGTGGTCGAAGATGGGCCTCCTGAGCAGGTACTCGGTAGGCCGAAGGAAGCTCGAACGAGAGAGTTCATTCAGCGAGTCTTTCATATTGGCGAGACTGAAGGAGTCGGACGTGAACTATCAATTTGATTTGTTCTTCATCGCGAATGGGCTCTGGCCGCTGCTCAAAGGGTTAGTCGTAACCCTTGAACTCACCGTAGCGGCGAATATCATCGGATTGACCCTGGGTTTCGTAATTGCGCTATTGGTTATGAGCCCCAATCCAATTCTTCGCTGGCCGTTTACCCTGTTCATCGAGTTTTTCCGCTGTACCCCTGCGCTTGTCCAGATCGTATGGTTTTTCTACTGCATACCAATCATCTTCGATGTTTACATAGACGCACTGACGATGGGGATTTTGGCGATTGGACTCAACCTTGCTGCGTTCAACGCGGAAGCGTACAGGGCGGCCATCCAGGGAGTTCAAAGCAATCAATACGATGCAACTGTTGCTCTGGGACTTTCTCCGTTTCAACGAACTGTGTATGTGGTGCTTCCGCAAGCATTCCGTTCGGCGTTACCTGTTTTGGTTGCAAATGGCATTGGTGCATTCCAGCAAACTGCGCTGGTCGCAATCGTCGCCTTGCAAGATCTTATGTATATGGGAAAAATACTAGCCACCGACACTTATCGACCTATCGAGGTGTTTACCGTTATCGCTCTTATATACTTCGCAATATCGTTTCCTATATCTCAGCTCGTAGAATACATAGAGCGCCGCCGTAAAGCGGAAAACTCGTGAGGATGCGGCCATGGAACTAGATTTTTCAGTAATCTTCGATTACAAGGCTGCGTTGCTTTTCGGCCTTTTGTTAACTCTAAAGCTCACAGCGATCTGCGTTGTGTTGGGATGCGCTTTAGGTTTTTTGGTCGCGATTGCGAGGAGCTCAAAAAATAAGATCCTCTATGGGGTCAGCACCGTCTATGTCGCTCTGTTTCGTGGGACACCGGTTTTGATCCAGTTGTTTTGGATGTTCTTCTGCCTGCCTTTAGTGCTGGGTATAGAATTATCGAATCTGACTTGCGGGGTTATTGCGCTGACATTGTATATGGCCGCCATCACAAGTGAGACGTTCCGTGCATCGTTCAGCTTCGTTAGTAAAGAACAGCATGATGCCGGTATCGCCCTGGGGCTGACTTACCGTGTGCATACGTTGTACGTCCTTCTTCCACAGGCGATGCTCAGAGCTGCACCAACGCTCTTGTCTAATTGCACCAGCCTGTTCAAGGAAAGTGCGCTCGTATCCGCAGTTGGTATGGCCGATTTAATGTTTGTCAGTCAAAACATATCTAACCGTACAGGGCACCCAGTGGAGCTTTTGACAGCAGCGGCAGTAATCTATTTTGTTATTGCATTTCCTATTACCCGGGCAGTTACTGCCTTGGAGCGGAAAATTCTGCATACCATGGCTATTTAGTTGAGCAAGAAATAAACACTTTGTAACGATTGATAACAGTTAATAATTTAAGCGCTCGTAGCGAA
The DNA here is from genome assembly GCF_056405655.1 of Pseudomonas sp. P1_F7. Lineage (NCBI taxonomy): Bacteria > Pseudomonadati > Pseudomonadota > Gammaproteobacteria > Pseudomonadales > Pseudomonadaceae > Pseudomonas > Pseudomonas sp. P1_F7. The sequence continues at coordinate 78,566 of NZ_JBFUBR010000004.1, read as the reverse complement.
GTAGGATGACTATGTTTAATGGCGATAGACCTTTCATTAGCGGACAAGAATCTGAGATCGACCATTCAATGTGGTCTGCGACTGGTGGGGCAAAGCCAGAAAGCGTGATCCTTGCACGGCAAGAGTCGTGCGATGTGTTGATCATCGGTGGCGGCTTTAACGGTGTGACGGCAGGACTCCACTGTGCGGAGCGCGGTGCTAAGACGATATTGGTTGAGGCCCAAGAAATTGGTTCTGGTGCGAGCGGTCGGAACGCTGGGCAAGTGAATCCTGGCCAGTTCCTCTCGCCCGAACAAATCCTCCGCGCGTTAGGCCCCGATTATGGCCAGCTCTTCTTGAAGGAATTGGGTAGCGCCCCAGACGTCGTCCGTCAGTTGATACGCGATTACGATATTGATTGTGCTGCTGACGAAAGGCCTATCATCCGCTGTTCAACGTCTCCTCAGAAAACACGAGAACTCGAAACCCAGGCCTCGGATTGGCAAGCCTTGGGCGCAAATGTTCAGATGGTCTATGGCTCTGAACTCGAAGAGATGAACGGATCGACCCGATACAAAGCTGCGCTGATCGATCATCGCGGATTTACCCTTCAACCGCTTGCCTACGTTCGCGGGTTAGCGCGAGCCGCAGTTGCCAGAGGTCTTAGAATATCCACCGGCTCTAAAGTGACATCCCTGGAGCCTTCAGGTAACGGATGGGTTGCTACCACCGGCAATACGACAATAACAGCCGACAAGGTCATTCTCTCAACCAACGCATACAGCAACGATCTGGTACCAGGCTTTAAAGAGGAAATTATGCCTCTTGGTGCTTTTGGTATCGCCACTGCAGATCCGCTACCTCCTGAGTGGAGAGAGCGAATTTTGCCTCACTACATCGCCATGTGGGACACCCATAAGATACCGCTTTGGTTCAGATATGACCCGGTAGGGCGTCTTCATGTTGGATCTATTGGATTCCTTCCCATTCATTCGGAAGGGGATAACTGGGTAAACCGTGCAATGAAGTTTGTCTACCCATTCGCGCCTACATTCAAATGGGGCTATCGGTGGTCAGGCACGCTTGGCCAAACGGTCGACAGATTGCCGCATCTCGTTGAACCGCGCCCGGGCATCTTTGCAACCATCGGATGTAACGGGCGAGGCATTGCGCCAAATGCTTATTTCGGAAAAATGCTGGCTAAAATCGCACTCGGCGAGGATGTAGTCACACCGCTGCCACTGAAACAGTCCGCTAAGTACCCTATGCGGGAAATTGCATTAGAGGCATATGACGCTGGCATTCGTTTCTATCGTAATACATTGCTTTTTACGTAATCAGTAACGGAAAAAAATCGTGGCTTTGGCGGTCTCCTGAGGCGCTGAAGTCACAGCCAGCTTAGATGTAGGAAATTTATTCTAACATTCTTGAGTTTCTTAGAAGTTTTTTTAGTTTTTTATGCGCTAAGCATTGAAGAATGGAAACTGATTTTGGTAAAGGAAGAATACACTGACTTTATCGAACCAATTGGCGAAATAGCGATATGCGTGCCTCCAGTCGGCCGCTTGCAACGAGATGACCTATATTTCGGATCTATGTAGATAGGTGAAGAAAAATGAGTGTGAAATCAACAGAGTACCGTGCTCTAGATGAGTTGGCTTCCAGGGTGCAAGCCGATCTCCACGTTTTGCGTTTTCCCCATGATCCCTGGGTGCTGCCTAAAACGCACTCTAGCGGCGAGCATGTCTATGACGTTGCCATCATCGGGGGAGGTCAAGGCGGCTTGGCAATCGCTGCGGGCCTAATGCGCGAGCGGGTTGATAATATCGTTGTTTTTGATCGTCAGCCCAAGGGCCTTGAAGGCCCGTGGAACAATACCGCGCGTATGCGTACTTTGCGTACTGTAAAGCACTTGCCTGGTATTGATGCAACATTAACCAGTCTTGCACCTCAAGCGTGGTACACAGCCAAGTACGGCGAAGAGGCTTGGGAGCTGTTGAACAAAATTCCGAAAGAGGACTGGCAAGAATATCTCACCTGGTGTCGGGATACTTTGAAAATTCCAGTCGAGAATCTTACTGGGGTATCGAAGGTCATTCCCGAGGACAAACTGTTTCGACTGGAACTAACCAGATTCAACGAGCAAGGGCAAGCACAGGCTCATGATGTTGTTTATGCTCGCAGAGTGGTTGTTGCAACAGGTGTTGATGGCAGTGGCGCATGGCATGTACCTAAATTCATCTCATCGGCATTGCCTAAAGATCGATACGCGTCTTCAGGAGAGCATATCGATTTTTCAAAGCTCGAAGGGAAGAAAATCGCTGTTCTTGGTGCTGGTGCATCTGCATTCGACAACGCTTCTACCGCGCTGGAGGCTGGTGCTTTAGAAGCGACCGTCTGTATTCGACGTAAGGATATACAGCGAATCAATCCCCAGATATGGATGGCGAAAGCAGGATTTCTCAATCATTACGCTGATATGGATGATTGCCTGAAGTGGAAATACATGCGGCATATGTTCAGGTACAACATTCCAGCTCCCCAAGACGCCTATAATCGCTTGTCAGGTTTAGAGGGCGCAGGCGTTCGTACTAATGCAGCTTGGGAAGGGGTCAAGCTCGTAGTTGATGGCGGAAAGGAGCAAGTTGAAGTCACCCTGGCGTCTGGAGATAAGCTAAAGGTTGACTACTTGATAGTTGCCGTCGGCTTTGTTAATGACTTTTCTCTACGCCCAGAGCTTTCAAGTATTGCTAATGACATTGCGCTCTGGGAAGACAAATATAATCCAGCTCATGGGGAGGAGGATGCTCAGATTTCCAGTCATCCTTATTTAGGCGAAAATTTTGAGTTCGTCGAAAAACGGCCCGGGGAAGCTCCATACATTTCACGGGTATTCAATTTTACCTACAGTGCACTTGTAAGTATGGGACTTTCCGGCTCGGCCATCAGCGGCTTTAGATATTCAGTTCCTCGTGCGGTACGTGGTATTACAAAGTCGCTATACCTTGAGGATGCTGAAGAAATTTATAATAAGTTCACCGATTATGCCGAGTTTGAGATGGTGGGAGTCGTCCCCTTCAATAATTCAACTCAAATTAGCAAAGCTTTCGCTGATTGAATTAGGTGTCGTTGGTTACCTTGTCAAAGGTATCGGCAATCGATACCTTTACTAATAAAGAATTTTTAATTGTTGTTATTCTTAACAAAGGATAGTGGGCTTTTATGAAAAATATTTCCACTTTGTTGGCTCCTGCAGCAGTTGGCCCATATTCCCAGGCAGTCTGTCATGGCGAGTATCTATTTGTTTCGGGACAGCTCGGCATTGACCCTTCCAAGGGAGAGCTAGTGGCGGAGGATGCCTTGCTTCAGATGAAGCAGTGCCTGAGTAATATTTCAGCAATTGCTGAGGCAGCGGGTACCGATATTTCAAAGACAATCAAAACAACAATAATGGTCACAAACTTAAGTGATTTTGCGAAGTTAAATGACGTATATGCTACCTATTTTTCTTCTCCATTCCCTGCTCGTGCCACATTCGAGGTTTCCGCACTACCAAAAGGAGCCCTCGTAGCAGTAGACGCGATTGTCGCGCTGGACTGAATGTTGAATCAGTAGCCAAATACAGGATATTTATGAATCTTAATCTCGGAAATCAGGATAAAGACTGGACACGCTGGGCAATCGGCGTGTTGCATGGGGACGCCAATCGTTCTGCCGATACACATCTGATTCCTCTAGATTTTAACGGCCTACCTGGGATATCGATTTATCTGAAGGATGAGTCTACTCACCCTACAGGTAGCTTGAAGCACCGGTTGGCAAGGTCGCTTTTCCTGTATGGCATCTGCAATGGCTGGATCAAGAAAGGTACTCATTTGATTGAGGCATCTTCTGGTTCAACAGCGGTTAGCGAAGCGTATTTTGCTAAACTATTAAAATTGCCTTTTACTGCAGTAATGCAGCGTTCCACAAGCTGCCAGAAGATCGACGCTATCATCCGACTAGGAGGAGAATGCCACTTTGTTGACAATCCTGCATCGATTTACATGGTTGCCGAGCAACTAGCTCGTGACACTGACGGCCATTATTTAGATCAGTTCACGAACGCGGAGCGAGCTACGGACTGGCGCGGCAATAATAACATCGCAGAAAGCATATTTTCCCAAATGGCGATGGAGCAGGATCCAGAGCCGACTTGGGTGGTCATGAGTGCCGGTACTGGAGGTACTTCTGCCACAATCGGAAGGTATATCAAGTATAAACACCTGAATACTCGACTTTGCGTCGTTGACGTTGAACACTCCGCCTTTTACGAATCCTACGAGAGTGGAAATAAGGGCAGCACGTGTGTGACTCCGTCCAGGATCGAAGGTATCGGTCGACCTAGAGTTGAGCCTTCGTTCATCCCCGATGTAATTGATCACATGATCAAGATTCCTGATGCAGCCTCACTTGCTGCGATGCATGTGCTTTCAGAGCGGCTATCGCGTCGCGTTGGTGGCTCTACCGGAACGAATTTCTTCGGCGTATGTTGCATAGCCGAACAAATGCGCTCTCAGAAGCAAACGGGATCAATCGTCTCGGTTATTTGCGATTCAGGTGATCGCTATGCTTCCACCTATTACGATACTGACTGGCTTAAAGAAGCCAATATTGACATAAAACCATACGAGGAATATTTGAATAATTTCCTTGATGGAAAGAGTTTAGACAAATCGTTGATCAGTCTTTGCAAAAATGTACGGAGCGATTAGTTAGGTATCAATTGATCCATATTTATTTATGCTGGTGTCTCTTATGCAGTGTTTCAGAGATAGGCATCTGGCGCTTTGATTCCAGATGCCCACAACGTGTTAACCCACGAGCACTTCGCTGATCTGAATGATGGGCTTAATGCTGGTGTAATTAGCTATGTCCGCCCCTATAGCCTTGGCATGCGGCCCAAATGCGACGGCAAATGCGTCGAGCGATTCGAAGAATAGATGGCCTATCGCAATGTAGGCCGGATCGCTTTCAGGTATTGGGCCCTGAAGGCCTTTTTCAATGGTGAAGTGACTGCAGGCTCCGGCCATCTTCTCGTGAATCATTGTCATATGATGATCACGATAGTAATCAAAGTCGAAGGTGCAGCCAGCTTCATTCGGGTAAAAAATGCTTACGTCGATCATAGGGCGTATTCCTGGTTCAGTGATTTAATGGCGGTAGTACCAACAGGGCGTTCGCCTGAGATGGTTGTTCGATGCATTACGCGTAAATGACCATCGTATCCACCGTCTGCATTGTGCAGCGTACAGCGGTTGTCCCACAGGGTAAGCATGTTCGGCGCCCACCGGTGACGGTAGACATATGTGTCCTGCACCATGTGCTGATACAAATAACTCAGCAGCGCCGTTGATTCTCCATGAGTCAAACCCTGTATACCCTGCGTGTAGACAGGGCTCACGTAGAGGGATTTGCGACCCGTTACGGGATGTACACGTACCAGCGGGTGTGGCCAGGTTTTGTCGGCGTCTTCACTGACCACAATCTTCATTGAGCGTGCTTCAGTCTCTTTTGCGAACAGGCCGTTTTTACCATAGGGCATGCTCGCAGAATGTATCGCGACGAGATGATTCAGAAGTCCCTTCATGGTCTCAGAAAGGTCATCGTAGGCACGGTAGCCATCTGCAAAAAGCGTATCGCCACCCACTGGTGGAGTGATCTTGGAATGCAGGATGGTGCCCGCCGGTGGATGTTCTTGAAAGCTCCAGTCTGAGTGCCACTGCGCACCGAAATTGACCGCCTTTTCATCAGGCTCGCGCCTGAGTTCTAGAATATGTGGGTGGGCCTCCATCGGAACGATATATGGGTCTACTCCGAACTCACCAAACTGAAGCGTGAACGCCTCTAGTTGTGCGTGGGAGAGCGGCTGATCCGGGAAGAAAATTACTGAATGCCTGGCCCACGCTTTCTTAACCTCTTCAAGCACAGCCGCCGTGAGTGGCTTATCAATCGAAATACCAGTAACCCTGGCTCCAAAACCGTGAGCCTCGGGTTCCACCTGAATATGCCTAAAGTTGCTGTCTATCATCGCAGTCCCTTCTCTCGTTTTTATAAACAAATCACAGGATGACCGTGGAGCGATTCTCTAATGTCAGTCCTGTGCTGTCGTTGCTACCGTGCGACAGAGAATTGATCTGAGATGCCAATACCTTTAGCGGTGGTTTCCCCCTTTTGAACTGTCGTGTCGTAACAAATCTTTGGCGCGTGGTGCCATTCACGCAAATTCCCCACCCACCCACACTGGGCCAAGCTGCGCAGCGAATGCGCCGCAAATGATCAATAAAAATCCCGGAAAGGGCAGGGAAGGGGACGAGCGATGAGTGATTACGATCTGAGTTTTAAGCGTGCGTTGGCCCGTGGTGATTTAGACGGCAGGTTCGACACGATCGTTATAGGTTCTGGCGCAGGCGGTCTAAGCACAGCCGCATTGTTGGCTCTCGAAGGCCAGCGCGTTTTGGTGCTAGAGCGCCACGCGGTGTTGGGCGGTTGCTTGCAATCCTTCAAACGCCAAGGCTTCGAATGGGACGTAGGCCTGCACTATATGGGTGAGGTACATCGCAAAACGAGTGGCCTCTATCGCCTTTTTGACAAAGTCTCAGGCGGGCAACTTGAATGGGCGTCCATGCCCGAAAACTACAATCGCATCATCGTAGGTGCCAATAGCTACGATCATATGGCCGGTGCAGAAGCCTACAAGGATCGACTCAAGGACTACTTTCCGAAGGAGGCGCGCGCGATCGATCGTTACGTAGAGCTAGTGGGTGAAGCAAGCCGGGCTGCGAAATCCTTCTTCGGAGAGCGGGCATTGCCACGTTCAGCTTCTGAGGCAGCGTTCAGCAGGGCTCAGACTGCATTCATGCCACTTGCACAGCGCACGGTGCAGGATGTTCTGGACGAATTGACTGACAACGCTGACCTCAAGGCTGTCTGGTGTGGGAACTACGGGGACTACTGCAATTCCCCAGCGGAGGCCTCTTTTGCGATCCATGCCATGGTCTTCAGCCATTACATCGATGGTGCTAGCTACCCCGTTGGCGGCTCGCAACGCATCGCCACAGCAATGGCCGACACTGTCCGTGCTGCAGGAGGAGCTTGCCTGGTGGCGGCAGAAGTTGTGAGCATCGAAATATGTAATGGTTGTGTGGTGGGTGTACAAACCGCTGATGGAAGCCAGATTCGCGCGGACAGAGTCGTCAGTGCGATTGGTATCTCTCAAACAGTACCGCTTCTGGCTCATGCTGATCCTGAACTGAGCCAGCCTTTGGGCGAGGTAAGTAAGAGCATTGGTACCACTCAATGTTTTGCTGTGCTTAACCTTGGCATCGACATCGCAAACGCTGATCTGAAAATTCATCCAGCCAATCTTTGGGTGCATCCAAGCAACGATCTTCCAGCGAACCTCGCACGGTACAAGGCCGATCCAGAGGGGCAGCCCATGCCTCTGCATTTCATAGCCCACCCATCACTGCGGGATCCGAGTTGGCCTGACCGTCATCCTAAGCAGAGCACGATGGATATATGTGGCCTGACTGATTGGTCAGTGTTCGAGCGTTTCACTGGCACGAAGTGGAAGCACAGAGGTGCAGAGTACGAGGATATGACGGCAAGACTGAGCGAAGACCTCATGGCCGTAGCGTTAAAACATTATCCTCAGATCGGCAGAAGCATTGCTCATGCCGAGTTGGCTACACCTCTAACCTTCAATCACTTTCTAAACCGTAGCCACGGTAATTTCATGGGATATGAGCAAACACCGCTTCGTTTTGCACAACGCTGGATGCGCGCACACGGCCCTGTTAAAGGGCTGTACTTCGGCGGACAGGATGTGACGGCTGCCGGAGTCAGTGGCGCGATGGTCAGTGGGCTGGTTGCGGCGAGTGCCGTTCTTGAACGTGACCTTTTTCGGGAGCTTTAGCCCTCGAGTTCGCACCGGGTCGACTTGGCTTCACAGGTCGTATTTTGATGATCGGAGCTCTTAGTACTGTTGATTGCAAGAGCCTTTCCTTCAGCAAATAAGCTACCTACCAACTCATGCCGCAGTGCACTAGGTGCCTTACCGAAGTGACCTCGCACAGCATGCGAAAATGCGCTGGGCTCAGCATAGCCCAGCCGTTCTGCCAGCATCACAAGCGGCAGATCAGGATCAGCCAGGCCCTCCAATGCCTCGCTCATACGCACCGCTTCCAGTAATTGGCGGAAGGATGAACCGCGCTCAGCCAATCGGCGCTGAAGAGTACGCCTGCTGAGATCCAGCGAGCGCGCTACGCTGTCGCAATTCGCTTCCGAAAATCCCTGCGCGGCGATGGCAGCAGTCACGTAATCAACGAGCGTGTCGGAGCGACCCTGGGTTTTAAGCATCGCCTCTGCGCGACCGAGTACGATGCGAAGCAGGGTTGGATCGGCAGCCTGCCAGGGTGAGTCCAGCAGTTCAGCGTCAAATACGATACGAGCGTGCTCTACTCCAAGAGCGACGGGACATTCAAAATAGGGCCGATAGCGCTCGGCTAAATATGGGGCAGTGCCAGGTAGCTCAATTCGGGTTGGCCTGCGGTCAGCCGGCATACAGTTATAGAGAAGACGCATATACGCGGCAAACAGCGAATCTAGTTGGGCGGGATGCATCGCGACTGGGCTAGGTGTTACGTGGTAAACCAGCTGAACGCCATCGTTGGAAGCCGGTTCAGTAAAAAAACGACCAGAGTTGCTGACCAGTTGCTGCAGTCTGACAGTGTGGGCGAGCGCCTGACGTAATGAACTGCTGTGCATCAAGACCAGGGCAACGACGTTCATCGATTGCAACGGGAGTGCAATGCCAACCTTCAAACCGAGTAGTGGATCCTGCGAAAGGTACATGGCACGTTGCCAAAGCCTTCTCACCTGTACGAGTTGAAGCTGTCGCGTAGACGCTACGTCTTCTAAGTGTTGAGCCCAAGGCGCTCCCAAACGGGAAGGATCGATACCTTGCCGAGAAAGTTCCTCGATGACCCCTACAAGCCAAGTGGCACTGACGGTGAGAGGTCGAGTCATTTTATGCCCGTTAGCCGACGCGCTATGCGTGGTTTGGAAGAGACACGCCGCTGTACGGGCGCAGTATTGCTACTGTGAATTCGAGTTCAGCAAAGTAATACGATGATTATTTAGCACGACTGATGCGGATATTCCACGGCTATCGTGGACGCCTTTCGAAACGGAGTGAGTCGGTGATCTAGGGGAGGCGAAGGGGGATGAGTTGCATGGCGGGAGTGCAGCGACAAAGTGTTTTGCTAACGGGCAGTTCGTGGCTGCCCGTTAGTGGTTGATGTGCGGATCAGATTTTTACGGGTTCACCTAAAACGTGCATCAGACGATTCGCCCATCCGAAGATGGCCGTTGCCAGTACCAGGTCAACAACCCCGAGCGTGTCAAAGCCAAGCTCCTTCAATGCATTGGTATGTTGGGCTTTTAGCGATGGAGGTGACTTGGCCAATTCCACTGCAAAGTCGAACAACGCTTGGGAGCGCTCGTCCAACTGTGCCTCGGCTTCATCAGCAAAGATTTTTGCAACCAGCTCTGTACTTTTAGTCAGCTGATTGTATCGGGCACCGTGTACTGCAGCGCAGTAAACGCAACGGTTAACGATCGAAGAGCCAATTGCCCCAAGTTCCCGTTCAGCAGGAGGAAGTCCGGCGCGGCCATACATGATGGCGTTGAACAAAGGAGAGCGTACCGCAAGCGATTCGGGATCATGAGCAAGGGTGAGCACATATTCCGAAATCTTTTTGCTCGATGGGGTCACCTTCATCGCATCGAGCTGTTCTTGACTAGCGGTTTCCAACTCTACTGGTTTGATGTACGGCGACCAGTGAGGCACTGATACGGTGAAATTATGCACGACCTGGCTCATTGCATGTCTCCTGCGAGTTTGAATCCTGCTACGACGCGAAGCTGGTAGTTAACGAACGCGAGCACCTCAGTTAGCCTGACGATATCCGGCTCTGAGATCCCGACTGCCTTCAACGCATCGATATCTTGCTTAGTAGCTTCTCGCGGTTTTCTGGTGACCAGATCTGTGAATCGGATGATCTCCATGAAGCGCTCGTCCCCGAATGCAGCCTGCTCAGGATTGGCGGCGACATACAGGTTTTCATCACCGCCTGCGGTCTCAAGGCACGCATGGTAATGATCAGCCAGTTCCTCAGAGTTGCTCAGCCGGGCGATTCGTTCAGCAAGGGCTGCGCGTTCCGCATGCGAGAGGCCGCCTGGTTCCTTTGGAATGATCACGGCATCATGGCTCGCTTGACTGAGTGCCATGATCTCTGCCCGCTCAGCAATCGCCAGCGCTAGGGGAGAATTTTCGTTAGCGCCGACAAGACGCTCGATGATATTTGGAGTCAGCATATAAGTTCCGATAGTTAGCGACGCGTTATTTCTTGAGTGCAGCAATTCTCGGTAACAAAACTAAAAAATCGTATTTGCCAAAACTTAAAGAACGCTCGCGAGCGAAACGAATTTCGTGGTCATGAAAGCGTCCAGTGCGCCAGGCCCACCTTCGGTTCCGTATCCTGAATCCTTGACCCCGCCAAAAGGATGCTCGGGCAGAGCAACGCTGTGATGGTTGATCGAGATAGCACCAGATTCGATACCGTTGAACAGCTTGTTGGCTGAGCTAAGCGATCGCGTATAGGCGTACGCAGAAAGACCGTATGGCAGTCTGTTCGCTTCCTTGATGGCTTCGTCGATGTCATCGAACGAGTTGATTATTGCAATCGGGCCGAAGGGTTCATCAACCATGGCGAGGGCGGACACCGGTACGTTTGTCAGAACAGTAGGTTCGAAAAAGTAACCTCTATCGCCGATGCGGTTGCCGCCTGTTTCTAGCGTCGCTCCACGCGACACAGCATCCGCCACGAGTTCCTCAGTCGCCTTAAGGCGGCCACGGTGAGCCATAGGGCCCATATTTACCTGCGGATCGAGACCGTCGCCTACCTTGATTGCTCGTGCGCCGTCTACGAAGCGGGTGACAAACTCGTCGAACACTTTTGAGTGAACCAGGAAGCGGGTAGGGGATACACAGACCTGCCCCGCGTTTCGGTATTTGGCAGCGACGGAAATCTTCACAGCTGTAGCGATGTCCGCGTCGTCCATAACGATCACCGGTGCGTGACCGCCGAGCTCCATAGTAGATCGCTTCATATGAAGCCCCGCGAGGCTCGCAAGCTTTTTGCCCACTGGAGTCGATCCGGTGAAGGTGACTTTCCGGATCGAGGGATGAGCTATCAGACACTCGGAAATCTGCCCTGAATCGCCAAACAGCAGGTTAACTGCGCCAGGCGAAACACCTGCATCCGCAAATGCTTTAACGAGTTCGACAGCACACGTTGGTGCTTCGGTTGCGCCCTTCAGAATGATTGAGCACCCGGCGGCCAGAGCACCTGCGACCTTTTTCACAGCTTGAATGAGCGGGAAATTCCATGGGGCGAAACCCACAACAGGCCCGATAGGCTCCATCAAAGTAAACTGATGAATCCCTAATGCACGGGAAGGGATGACACGACCGTATGCGCGTCTGCCTTCTTCAGCATGCCAATCGATTGTGTCTGCGGTCGCGGCGACTTCACCCATCGCCTCTGCCAAGGGCTTTCCATGCTCAGTCGTGAGAACAAGAGCAATATTTTCTGCGCGTTCCCGAATCAGGTTTGCTGCCTTGTGCATAATCGTTGCGCGATCAAGTGCAGATACTTGCTTCCAAGTGGCAAAACCTTTTTCGGCAGCGATTGCCGCATCCTCGATGTCAGCCAAGCTAGCTTTCGCAATGAGTCCGATCTGCTCTTCTGTTGCCGGATTGATTACGGGGATCGATTCATTGGGATGCGTGTTACGCCATACACCGCCAATAAACAATGGTATTTGTTCCATGATCACCTCTCATAGTTGCTAATGGTTTCAACGTCCCACGGCTTGGCTAAAAACTCATTGTGGTGCTCAGCTACAAGCTATCAACGACACATGGGCTTCAATAAAATATAGGGCATCTCCCAACGAAAAATTTTCCGTATTTTTCAAGAAGAGGCTCGAATTTAGAATTTGTTTCCAAAAATTATGCGGTTTGTAAAAAAATTATTTAATCGATGCGTCTGGTACGATTGCGCGCCTACTACATGGGTGTTTCTGACCGTAGTCGTTCAGAGGTAAACAGGGAGGAATATCTCCACAGCAGGTACACCAGGATTAAAGCGTGCGTCTGGCTGCTGTCGTTGCGACTGAGCCGGACGCACTAGATATACCGAAGAGCGATTAGCTCGCTACCGGCGTGCGCATGGTGACGAACTCTTCGGCGGACGTCGGATGCACGGCGATGGTTTCGTCGAAATCGCGCTTGGTCGCGCCTGCCTTCAAGGCAATCGCCAAGCCCTGGACGATCTCGCCGGCATCCGGCCCGACCATGTGACAGCCCAAGACCTTGTCGGTCTTGGCGTCCACCACCAGCTTCATCAAAGTGCGCTCCTGGCATTCGGTCAGCGACAATTTCATCGGCCGGAAATGGGTTTCAAAGATCACCACTTCGCGCCCGGCCTCTCGCGCCTCTTCTTCGGTCAACCCGACGGTGCCGATGTTAGGCTGGCTGAACACTGCCGTCGGAATCATCTTGTAATCCACCGGGCGATACTGCTCAGGTTTGAACAAGCGCCGAGCAACGGCCATGCCTTCAGCAAGTGCGACCGGCGTGAGCTGCACGCGACCAATCACATCGCCCAGGGCCAGGATCGACGGTTCAGCGGTTTGATACTGTTGATCGACCTCGACAAAACCTTTCTTGTCGAATTTGACGCCAGTGTTTTCCAAGCCCAGGTTGTCGAGCATCGGACGTCGACCGGTAGCGTAGAACACGCAGTCCACCTCAAGCTGACGACCATCCTTGAGGGTTGTTCTCAGGCTGCCATCGGCTTGTTTGTCGATGCGCTCGATGTCGGCGTTGAACTGCAGATCCATACCACGCTTGGTCAACTCTTCCTGCAAATGTTTGCGTACCGCACCGTCGAAGCCGCGCAGGAACAGATCACCGCGATACAGCAGCGTGGTCTTGGCACCTAGGCCGTGGAAGATCCCGGCGAACTCCACGGCAATGTAACCACCACCGACCACGAGAACGCGCTTGGGCAGCTCTTTAAGGAAGAATGCCTGATTGGAACTGATCGCATGTTCGTGCCCCGGAATCTCGGGGATCTGCGGCCAGCCACCGGTAGTGATCAGAATGTTGTTGGCGGTGTAGCGCTCGCCATTGATCTCGACGGTATGCGGATCGACGATTTTCGCGTGGCCCTCATGCAAGGTGACACCGCTGTTGATCAGCAGATTGCGATAGATGTCGTTCAGGCGATTGATCTCGCGATCCTTGTTGGCAATCAGCGTCGCCCAATCGAACTTCGCCTCGCCCGAAGTCCAGCCAAAACCTTGCGACTGCTCGAAGTCTTCGGCGAAATGCGCTCCGTAGACCAGCAGTTTTTTCGGCACGCAGCCAACGTTCACACACGTACCACCCAGGTAGCGACTTTCGGCCACAGCCACTTTCGCGCCAAAACCGGCGGAGAAACGTGCAGCCCGCACACCGCCGGAACCTGCACCAATTACATAAAGGTCAAAATCATAGGGCATTTTCAATCTCCGTGGCAGGCAACCAGAGTGATGACTTGGTTGGCTAATAGCGGGCCTGACTGTCGTAGGAAGTCAGCAACTCATCGAGTACAGGCCGCGTAGGGTTACCTGGAAATTTCCAGAGGTTGATCGAAACCTACCATTCGGTTGGTATGCTGGCAATGACTAGCCGATTTGTTTCATCGTATGAGGGGTATGGGGGGGGAGGAGAGGGGGCGGGCTGCGAACTTAGAAACCAATTAGCACTCAAATTCGCCAACTCTCGTCGACATTTATATCGAACACTAGCATGAGCAGTGACGCCCACATCAGGTGGATATGTTAGGTGGCTTCTGTCCCGGATGAGCGATACAGTTCCGATGGGAAGTCATAAGCATGAGTTGAATAACACGCCACAACCACGGGCTAAAATTCCTTATTTCGGAATTATTCCATGGTCTATTGCATACTTTATCAATGCAGCAGGTTTGTCTATGTTGAGTTTGCGTCGAATACTCACACGATGGGTTTCTACAGTCCTGACGCTGATATCCAGTACTCGTGCTATTTCCTTGTTGTTCAACCCTTGGATAATTTTATATAAAACTTGGTTTTCCCGGGGCGTTAGTGTGTTGGTAGTACCATCATCTAGAAGGAACTTTTGTGCGATTTCAGGACTGTAGAAGGTACCTCCATTTTTAATTGCTTCAATCGCAGCGACAATCTCTCTTGAGGGTGCATTTTTCAATACATAGCCACTCGCGCCGGAGCGTAGGGATTCACTTACATACTCTTTGCTGTCATACATGCTGAGTATGAGCACCTTCAGGGTGGGGTACTTGTCGCGTATTTGTCGCGTCAGCTCAAGACCGTTCATGTCGGGAAGGTTGATGTCGACCAGCAGAAGATCTGGATTGCAGTGCTCAACCATCACCATAGCATCCTCGCCATTTTCAGCCTCACCAACCACGGTTACAGTCGGAATGACGGATAGTAGAGCCCTGATCCCATCGCGCACTAAGGTGTGATCATCGACCAAGGCTAAACGGACTTGTGTTGATAAGTTCATTAAGGGTGCCCACCGTTATCGATGTAGATAAGTCAGATTTTCTTACAGGGAATACTCATGGATATCACGACATCCAGCTTGCTCCGGCCAGGTGCTGATGCCATATGAAATCCGGCACCAAAGTGCTCGAGGCGCTCGCGTATGTTCCTCAATCCGATCCCAGCATGGCGACGCTCAACTTTAACAACGTTAGCCGATGCCATCGTCGATAAACCTCAACCTCCGAGAGAAACTTGTACTCATAATTATCAAGAGCATTATCGACCTTGAACTTCTTTTGGTCGCAACTTTCTCTCATCGTTGTGTCGATTCACTATCGCAGGAAAGTGGTATCTCTCTTTCTTGTTCTCTGGCTCCTTTTGATGTCAATATTTAACATGTGAGTAGACCTGGTAATGGCATTTTCAGCGGGAAGCAAAACCTAGGATTACAGATATCTAGAGCTCCAGGCGGTAATGCATGACGCTACATAATCCGCATCCTGATTGTTAGTAAGCAAGTGGTCTGCCGAGTCGAGAGAAATGAAGCTTTTTGGGTGTTTAGCTGTCAGGTAAATTTTTTTGGCTTGCTCTATTGAAACAACGCTGTCCACCGGGGAGTGAAAAACGAGCAGTGCGCGTCGTAGGTTACCGATATTTGTATCCTGCTGTTGGGCTTCAATATCATCGAGAAACTGTCTTTTTATAGTAAACTCTCTTCCGGCCAGCATTACTTTATATTCACCAATGTCTCTGATCGCTTCTACGTGACCTTTGAACTGCTTCATTACATGGGCCGCTTCAGCAGGGGCACCGATTGTCACCACGCCCTTTGCCTCTGGAATGTGCTTCGCCGCCGCTATGACTGCGGCTCCACCCAAACTATGGCCAATCAAGATGGATGGAGACTGATATGTATCACGCAAATACTCCGCTGCCGCTACCAGGTCGGCAACGTTGGAGGAAAAATTGCTGTTGGAGAAGTCGCCATCACTGCTGCCTAGGCCTGTGAAATCAAACCGGAGCACAGCGATATTATTGTCGACTAGCGCTTTAGCAATTCTGGCGGCAGCTTTAATATCCTTTCCACAGGTGAAGCAGTGAGCGAACAATGCGTAGGCTCTGGGCGACTCCGGCGTTTCAAGCAGACCTGACAGGCTTATGCCCTGGGGGTTTCGGAACGTTATCTTTTGTTTGCTCATGATGAATTTTCCTTGAACGGCTCTACTACTTGGTCTGTGAACCGGTAGGCGCAGGATTTTCTCTGCCAGATGCTTGTGCACACACCTGCTCAAGGGCTGCTTAAAAGCGCCGCTTAGCAATCCAGCATAAAGGGCAGACGAAATCTGAACACACATAAATTTGAATCGGATTTTGCGACTTTCTCATGTCAGACGCTCTCGGTCGTGGCAGCCAATCCTCAGGTTTGAACAGCGGACGGACTGCCTCAGTAAGAGCCTATCTTCAGATAAGCGCTCCCAATTACTCTTTGTCGAAGGCGTCCAGCACGTGAGTGCTGTAAACCAGAGCCGCGCCGGCGTTCATGTTGATTGCTACACCCAAGGCTTCAGCAACCTCTTCAGCAGTTACGCCAATTTTCTTGGCCTCAGCAGCGTGGAATGCGATGCAGCCATCGCAGCGAGTAGTCACTGCTACAGCTAACGAAATCAGCTCCCGCGTTTTGGCATCCAGGTGGTTTGTTTTTGCGCCGGCGCCCCCTAGGGAAGCCACACCTTTCATGGTCTCTGGAGACAGGCCATTCAGCTGTACCAGGCGGGCGTTGATGTCTTTACGAGTTTGATTCCAATCTTGCATGGGATACTCACTTGGGCGTGGCGCCCTGTAGGTTTACGGGAGGAAGTTGTGAACTTGAGTGCAATCTACCATCTAGATGGTAGGCTTTCAAGGGAGGACGCGATACCCGGTTGGATCGTATGTGGACTGGGGGCGTTGCAGAGGGGAAAGGAGAGGGCATGCCGATGCCGAATACACACAGTTGCCGAGATGTCACTGACCCAGTCTGACTCCACGCAAACCACTGCCTGTGCTGGATTTGTGCTTGTTGGGCGGCGGGTGAGTCTTGCTTCTGCACCTGAATAGGCGACACGTAACCCGCATCGTCAAGAGGGTCTAAGGTTCATAGAGACATCCCGCACTTCTGAAGGAACGACTCATGCCCAGATCTTTGGCGACTGTTGAGATCAAAAAGGACTTCACATGAGTAAGTATCTGATCTTGTTGTTTGTTGGTACCGCAGGTTTTGTTCAGGCGCAATCCATATGCTCTGACGCATGGTACCAGGCGATCGACAAGAAACTGCCGGCTGCCGATGCGCAAGGACACGGGCCGGATGTAGGCTCCGACGAATGGAAATCGGTGATCGAATTCAAGTTAGGAATTCGCGGTGGGGCAAACGTTCCTGAACGAAGCTCTGAAAAGTGGTGCCAGTACATTGATCAGCAGACCCAGGCGATGCAGCCGACTGGGAGCGGCACCGAAAAATCGCTGACGGCCAGTGTGAAATCTGGCCCTTCTTACGATTGCGGCAAGGTGGAGCCCGGTGGTATCGAAGCGATGATATGTAAGGACAAGGCCTTATCCGCACTTGATCGCAAGCTGTCGGAAGTTTATGCCAGTGCGAGTATCAAGGCCGGCAACGAGCATCCTCCCACGCTCAAAGCTGAGCAACGTGGATGGATCAAGGGGCGCGACGACTGCTGGAAGAACGATGACGTCCGCGCATGCGTACGCATGGAATACCAGCGCCGCATCGCCGAGTTGCAGGCACGGTATCGACTGGTATCGGGCACAGGGCCTGTTTATTACGAGTGCGACGGCAACCCTGCTAACGAGGTTACTGCCATGTTCTTCAAAACCGATCCGCCGACATTAATCGCCGAGCGTGGAGATAGCGTATCGCTGATGTACCAGCAGCCAAGTGGCAGTAGCATCAAGTACCTTGGGCGCAATGAGTCCCTTTGGGAGCATCAGTCCGAGACGATAATCACTTGGGGATATGGTGCGCGCGAATCACATTGCAAAAGGAAGCCTTGAGCTGGGCGGGTAAGGGGGCGTGCTGAAACGCAGACGGAAAGGCGACTTGTTGGGCTGCGGAGCTAAAGCTAATTTGCCTATCGCTCCTTCGGGCTTAAGCCCGGCTCGACCCCAAGTCTTCTCACGCCCTGGGCGAGTCACGGAAGCGCATTACGACTGCCTTATTTCACCTCGGCGTTGCCAAGCTGTCCGCTATCCCAGGTTTCAGTGAGCTCATCTATTCGATCTGCGATATGAGCCGTTTTTGAAAGAACTAGGCATCGCGTATTGCCGACAAATTCCTCAATCAAATACAGCGAGTCGCCAACATCAAGCTCCAGCTCCTGTAGTGCTTCATCAGGAATCCGTATTGCGCCGTCGCCGTCCCATTCTTCGATGGTGATTTTCATAGGTGGCTTTCTCACGTGTGGTCTCCATTGCTTTGAACCGGCAAGCCGCTCCTGCCTGTAGATTCTCAGTGGCACGTTTTACAGATCCGGATAATCATCAAGCCTAAGGCTAGGAGTACCCCCGTCCTCTGGCTTGCGCTTAGGCGTGTGTATCACTCCTGTTTCTGCATCTGTACGCATTTGCTCGAGTTCTCTGTGAAATGCTTTGTCCTGAACCGTGGGTTTGCTGATGTACGGCTTTCGTTCAGGTACTGGCTTGGCTGCATAAGTCGTTACCGCGTCTGGGTCGTGCTGTAGTTTTTCTTGAACTTGTGATTCCAGCATCGCACGTAGCGCGTCTTTGTCGGGACGATTAAGCAATTTGGTACTCCTAGTGGGCAGTCAGGAACTGAGTGTTCGATTGGCTCATTGGCTGGATGATGAGAGCGGAATCGTCGATATAGATTGCGGAATTGCAATAATGGATTAACAGCCACACAAGCATGTGTGAGCCTACCAAGCCTTAGCAGCAACCGCCTGTGGTCAATGACGTTATCAAGTGTGAAATGGAAAATACAGATCGCATGTCTCAGCCTCCCGCTGGGAGACGGCCTTGGTTTCGCGAGGCCGGCTTTCAAGAAGCAGCAATTACTTGCAGTTGCCTGCCTTTCGATATCCTGCCGCTTGGGCCTCAGATTCTGACGTGAAGGAGACCTGATTTTTTTCAGACACCTGACCATAGCCAGGGCATCCCAAGGCGAGGTGATACACCTGGCTTTTCCTATTGCCTATGATCGTCCCTACACCGGCCGCACTTGCTAGAGTTGTTTGGGCTACGGCTCGCGTAGGGCTATCAGGAACGGCGCTAACCACCCCGTCACCAACTGCCTTGTATCCTTGCGACCATCGACGCTCGCCAGTCACGAATGGATTGGAGTGCCCCATGATTGCTGCAATGCGTCGGTCTCGCTCCTTCTCCCAAGACGAAACCGGGTACTGTTTGTCCCAGGCCATCAGTAGCTGTTGCTGTTGCCGAGACATGCTCAGGCTGTATCTGTCGAACATGTAGAAGGTTGTCCTGGCGACTAACCCTTTGACCTCGTCACGTGGTTCCGCAGCTCGTTGATCGAAATCAACCCGCGTCTTGCATTGCCCATACTGCGGCGCTACCCCGG
Organism: Pseudomonas sp. P1_F7; assembly: GCF_056405655.1. NCBI lineage: Bacteria > Pseudomonadati > Pseudomonadota > Gammaproteobacteria > Pseudomonadales > Pseudomonadaceae > Pseudomonas > Pseudomonas sp. P1_F7. The sequence continues at coordinate 59,290 of NZ_JBFUBR010000004.1, read as the reverse complement.
AGGCCATGCCGTAGTTGAAATTACTACGGTCGCCATTCACCTCCCCAACAGATGGGTAGAGGTTGAACAGGTCTGCCTCCATTGCTCGAAACACGGGATCATCGTCCACACAGTGCTCTCGACCGCCATTCTTCCAGCATTGGCGTTGATTACCGAATGTCCAGGCAGGAACAATGTGTTCCCACTCAGTCCGCTCAGCACGGCTCTGCTGTTTCCTGGTTTGATAGCCGCATGACTCAGCATCGATACGACCGCCTGATATGCCAACCCAAGTCCATTTGCAGCCGCAATACAATTCGCCCATGGAGCTGTTCGCCTGGTCGAGGTAGATTTTTTGCTTGGCTATGACCTTGGCTTCGGAAAAGGTCGATGGAGGACTTGCGAAGGCGGGGGTAATTACTGAGAGGGCAAGCGTTACTACGGACAGCAGTTTTTTCATTGGAAAGCATTAGCAAGTTAGGGGGGGCGCATTGTACTCACGATGCCCCACGCCCATCGCAGCATTTCTCAGATAAACGCAGCCTCGATAAATGCCTCTAGCGCCTTGTCTTCCAGTATCTCGATAGAGAAGTGCCCGAAGCGCTTGGGCAACCAGATGATGCGTGCCCCGGACGGAGATTGCAGGTTCGCGCGAGCCAATGGTTCTCCATTTTCGTCTTCTGGCTGAACACCGGCGACCATCAATTTGTCATAGGCTTTCTCGATGTCCGGTGTCGAGTAGCAGTGGCGGTAAATCATCCCTTCACCCGAAGAATCCAATAGCTCTTTCAGGTTCCCCGCCAACGGCTGTACCAGCATGAAACGCTCTTGGCCGATCAGCGCAATCGCGTAGCGCACGTGCAGACCACCTCGTTCCCAGACGAGCGTTTTGGAGATCCTGGCATTAAGTATCTGTGCGTAGTAAGCACAGGCTTCGTCGAGATTATTAACCAGTACATCTACGTGACTGAACTTCAGATCCATTGCAGCCCTCCTGTTGAACCGGCGTCCATGGAAGAGGCCAGCGTAGCAGGACGCCTAGCACTAAGCCCTCGAATCGGAGACTTAAATGCATGCGCTCTTAAAGGGGGTAGATAGATTGTGTGTTTACAAACAGCTGCGGTGCCCGCAAATAGAAAACCCCTGAAACCATAAGGAGTCAGGGGTTTAGAAGTAATGGTGCCCAGAGACGGAATCGAACCGCCGACACGGGGATTTTCAATCCCCTGCTCTACCGACTGAGCTATCTGGGCCGCGGCGGAATTAAACGTTTTTTACGGCCGAGGCGTCAAGCACGAAATCAAAAAAAACCAATTAATACCTATGCTTACGTTTATCCGTAATGTGGAAACCTCAAAAATCGTGAGCTGGAGGTGGTTATCTGGCTCAGGTCATAAGCGAGTATGAAGTCACCCGTGCAAGGACTGGGTTCGAGGTGTCCCTTGGAAATGCTGGGCACGAGAGTAGAGACAGAAGCAGTCCTCTATCTGATCGGTCGACCACCTACACGAACGGCACTGCTCATGCACAAAGCTATGTCGTAACGATGAAGGTTACGACAACAGGTAATCAGAAAACTCTGGATGTCCTGATCAGAAATGACGTCGTTATCAACTACACCTTTAGCGAAGGCCCATCTCCAGGATCGACCGTAGCGACTCAGTAAACGAAGACACCTTCCAGTTACTGGTCTAAAGCGAGTGCTCAATCGGCTGCTGGCCCGCTTGAATTTTTTGCCTTAAAAACAATTTATCTCGTCATGACTCGCTATCTTCAGTTCAGGAAGGAAATCGATGATTTACCAATGCAATGGATGCAACAGGACGACCTTTGAGACAACGTGCCCTTGGTGCATGGGCTCCCAAGTTTCGCCGTCTTCAGAGCTCACTTTGCGGCACCTCACTCCTCTGGATCCGTCGTTCTACCCGGATTTCCAATACAGATCCAAAGGCCTGATAAAAGACTTTCTCGGTAAAAAGAAGGAGCAAGCTCAGCTCAACGACCTTCTGAACAACGTGTTGAGAAAATATGCGGAGCTGAAGCAGCCTTACTTCACAAACTTCATTCATACCACTCGTGAAAGCGCGGGGGGCAGTGAAGACGCGGGCGTGCCCGGCCCGCGATTGGAGGGTGTGTACAGCGAGAGGGAGCTTTTCAGGGAGGTCTTGATCCGCAAAGGCTTTGACGAGCTTGAAGGTCTTCCATCTCTCTTAGACAAGTTGCTGCAGACCACAGCCTTCAACTCTGCCTACCTGGGTTTCTCAAGAGAGCTGACACGCCACATTCGAGCTGATCTGGCCGACACCTTACGTTCCTGGATTGAAGAGGCCGGGACAACGTTCAGGTCTGACTTGGCCTTGTTCTACTACTACCTTTGGGAAAATGACGTTCCATTTCCCAATGTCCAGTTCAATCCCCAAGCAGCCTCCACATCTGGTGTACCACTCCTTCCGCTACAGGCTTTTCGAAATGGCTTGAGCCTTTGTGAGGAGATTTATTTCGACATTCTCGTTGAGCGGCTGGGATCACAGCTCGAGCATTTCAATCCGAACCAATTCATCACCATGTACCTAGTGGATGCCATGGACGGGTTTCAATTCGAAGCCTTCCTGGTTGAGATTTTTCAGACCATCGGCTACGACGTAAAAGAAACCAAGAAGACTGCAGATCAAGGCGCTGATCTATTCGTCAGCCGCTTCGGCAAAAACATGGTGATCCAGGCCAAGAACTACTCCGGCTCCGTAGGCAACGCGGCGGTTCAGCAAGCCATTTCCGCAAAAGCCTTTTATGGGTGCGACGAGGCCATGGTCGTTACCAACTCCTACTACACGAAGTCAGCAAAGGAATTAGCCAGCACAGCGGGCGTCCGTCTGATCGACCGCGATGGGCTTCAGAGCTACCTAGATGACTACAACCAGAAGCTAATCGAAATTTTCCAGGCCGAAGGAGGCGATCAATAAACTCTAGCGGGCCTATCCACGAAGCAAGCAGATCTACCCAGCACGGCACCTTGAGACAGTATTTCGAGTTGATAGGATCCATGCGCCTAGAGCTACTGACGTCGTAGCACGTCGCATGGAGATGGTTCCCTTGGTAGGTCAGAATGCTGTTGACTCAGATTTAGACAACTGAGGAGCGGCCAAGCTTCGTCCGACTGAAGTTTGGCCCCTTCCAGCGATGCCTTACGCTTTGGGTTTCTTGTTTCGCGAATAGCCGTTGTAACGCCACAATCCAGACGGGTTATGGCCTGTCAAATTAAGCAACGACAGCTGTGTGGACTCTGATTGGATGAACCGAAAAATCACAGAACGCCGTATTGTTTGAGTCGACACTCCCGTCGGATCGATTTGAGCTTCCAACAACCAAGAGCGCAGGATCTTATTCAGCTCATGAGAGTTCATTGGGTGGCTAGTGGTCTTGCGGGATGGGAACAGATAATCCCCGTCAGAAAGCCCACTTTCTTTAACGTACGTAGCAACCAACAATTCTTCGGTTGCAGTCAAAACGCGTCGTTGCCGGTACGTACGAACTTTGATGGTTGGCAAGTCCAGCATCACCATATGGTTGGTGTAGTTTAGGTTTTCGACTTTGATCCGGAGTAGTTCAGACTGACGGATACCAGAGAGCAGCACCGAACACAAAACCTGATCACGCAGGATGGCTTTGCGGTGGACTACCTTCGCGATGGCATCAAGCTCAAGCCCACTCAAATATTTTCTGGATGCGAGGGGCCGCGCGGATTTCCAAGGCATATTACCCGGTGAATTTAATGCTTTATGGGGTACGCCTTGAGCCGTTTCTTGGGATTTTTGCCCTGAACGCACTTTCGAACTGTGGCTGTCTGTCCTGCCGATGTTGGCCGTTTGCCCTTGCCGGAAGCTGTGGAAGACCAAAAGTTCGTGCAGCGGCAATAGCATGACCAAACGCTCGATATCGCGGTCGTCGATGCCTACGGCATTGCTTGACTTGAGAGACTGAAAAATGGATGTGCTGACGCTGTCCCTTACCTCTGGAAGAGTAGGGGCAGGTGCATCCGGCAACCAATTTTCTGATGACCTCAAGACATCGTGAAAATCGCGATAGCCCAGCCCTTGAGCCAGAATCTCTTGAGCGGTCATGAGTCTGATGGCGTTAGCGCTAGGCCAGTGGCGGCGAAGCACGTTTGCAATGTGTTTGAATCGACGTTTGGGAATTAAATCTGAGGGGAAGACCGGGACGCGCATGGCATTTCTCCGATAGTCAGGGTGTCGGCTGCCCTCTGACTATTGTCGAATGCCTACGGAGTAGATCATGACAACCTGAGGCCCATGGCCTTTTGCGAACCGACCGCTCGATCCAGGAAATCGATTAGTTAAAATTAGCACAGCTTTGTGACCTGTCTAGGAAAACGGCTCTTCGAAATGCAGGAGTCTAGGAGCGGGAGCAGGCCTCGATCTTATCGGTCGATTGGTGAGCGGGCGCTAACTTGAGCTTCATCGCGCGGTCACTCATCGATGGTCGCTGAAGTTGATCGCTGCTATTGATTCGAGCCTAAGGCCCGGCTTAGTCAGCCAAGCAAAGCTGGTGGTGTTGCAGTCGATCCTGCGGGCTATGGGTGGCCTAGCCCAATTAACGAGAGATGCTTGGAATAACTCAATAGTTATTAAATGGAATTTAGTTTTGACAAGATTTGTTCTAGCTCAGAAATTCCTTTGGCGAGATTTGGGTCGCTATATATAGTGGAGTGCCTGGACAATTCATGTATCCTGATTTCAAGTTGTTGTATAAGCATTTTTGTTTGTTTTGGGGAGGGCGCGGATAAACTAGCTATCGCTATCGCAAATCCCTCATCGAAATAATTTTTCAGCGACATCGGATCACGATGGCCTGTAAGTTTGGCTACTTTGGCTAAGATTCTTCTTTGGACGGCCTCCATCCACAAATCTTTCTGAGCTATATCTCGCTTCAATTCCTTTGCGATCTCATATGCTATCTGGGTCGTAATAAAACGATGTCTAAACATGGACAAGCAGACTTGCACATCTGTGAGACCAGATAACTCACAAAGCCTTCTGAAGTCTCGCGCCAAGGATCGTGTCTCGATGGCTTTTCCATCTTGCGCAAGCATGAAGGATGTGGCTTTTGTGGGTGCAATATTTAAATATGCTATGAAAGTTGTACGTGCTTTAAGGTATATGGATATTTCGATCGCCTCCTCAAGCGATAGGGGGAATTCACGTATAGGTCTAGGTACCTGTCGTGTTTTCAATGTTGGAATGTACAGGGTTCTCTTTTCTAGCGGATGTTGATTCAAGTTTAGGGGGATGCTGTTTAGCTCGTCAGGACGAAGGCCGGTCATTTTCGCGATTTTAAGAGTCGCTAGCCGACGGTTGTATAAATATTCGTTTTTCGCAATATAGTCGTCACGCCGTTGAGAAGCAGTAACATCGAACGGATATCTGGGGCTGGTTTTCAGCCTATAAATTGTGTCGCTAATCTTGCCGATGAAGTTATCAGGCATGGGCTTTTTATCACCCACTGGGGGGCGCGCTGTTGGAATCGCTGGGTGGTACAGAATCAGCTGGCCTTGCCTGTTAGTCTTCCATTCAATTGTCACTTGTGCACCAGTGCCTAACTCCCCGATGAGCTTAGGTTGCGAGACGAGCCGATAATTCACTTGATACCAAATCAAAAAATCTATCACTCTTCTAATGGTATATGCGACATGGTTTGGACTGCGAGCATCAGTAAGGGCAGATTTTTTTAATTTTTTACCTTCTAATAAATGATTTGAGAGGCCCAGGAGGAACGTATCGTCAACTGCGAGTAAATGAGCACCATGGTTAAAGCAGTAACGTATGTAGTGAGTCATGTGAATTGCAAACGTTTCGGCTGAGTCGCCGGTGGCCTGAACAGTTACATGCTGTAACCAGATATTAATCAGAGTGCAAGGTGAGCCGTTTGGCCAGAACATATAGACTTGTTTCGAAAGAGTTTTTTTTCTGACGATTGCGGCTTCTTTTTTTCGAGAATAAACCACACTCCAAGGTATCTCTAATACCATGCCTGTTTGGTAAAGCTGAAACTTAGGCATCCACCTTACCTCCCTGTATAACACTCCACGCCTTCGGAGGCAAAGCTGGGTTCGTACTAATGCCTTCAAATCTGAGATTTGACTCGAATAAGAAGTTGGTTATCTGAAGTTTGGTTACATTATTAAGGCTGGTATCTGTTTCCACTAGGTTTTTAAAAAACCTAAATAAATCAAGATAGGCATATGTAGCTAGCTGAGCTTGGTTGTAAGCTTCATTAATCATCATTTCAGGCGTTGGTTTGTCCTCAATAAGATCTTGGGTGACTAGACTGTAAGTGGAATAGATTTTTGCTCGTAACGAACGCATGTGTTCCCAGAGATTCTCTGAAGTATGAGTGATGCCGGGAAGAGTGTGTTCTAAACAAAAGTTCTTGAGGGTGTTGTAACTTATTTTATCGAATTCATTCAAGATCTCTAATGTGCAAAAAGTCTTCATGTTGGCCAGTTTTTCTTGGTGAGATTTTGTAAGGCTAAGTTTTCCATCCAAAACTGACTGCAGCCAATCATGTCTTCTTTGTATGTTTTCAACGGTGGAATTTTTCATCTTGAGCTTCCCCGTATTTCAAAGCTATTTCTGTATCGAAAACTTCTGACTCATAGGTGGTCAGCCTTATGGTGTAAGTGGAAATGAGCAATCCGTCGCTCGCCAGCAGCGCTTGGAGGAATTGGTCAAATTCAAATTTGTTTCTTGATTTTAAAGATGTGATATTCATAGTGGACAATATTTGTTTGTATAAGGCTACAAGCCCTTGGTTTTCGTTCTCATTAAGGTTTCCAAGTTCAAGTTCGATTAGTTTGTCTTCGATGTTTTCAATGTTGTATTTAATGATTTCTTCTTCTGGCACGTCGCCACTAAGATAATCATGCAGGTAACGTGGGTCATCCTGTCCGGCTTGATGCCTTATAGCATCGTCTGCGTATACTTTTGCGTGATTATACATTGTGACAATGAAGAATTTCCTCATCTCGTGGATTTTGATGTACCAACGGCGTTTATAAATATCCACGGGAATTTCGATGATGTCGCAGAAAGACCTCATTGCATTATTGATTCGTGAATCCACTCTTTTTCCACTTGGCTGATTAAAACCTCTAGAAGAAGGGAAATAAAAAAGATGTTCGGAGTGTGGTGACGTATCTTGATATATTTCTTTCAGACCGTTGCCTAACACGGCTAGTAGCTGAACCGCAACAGATGCTATGTAAGGGATGGGGCGGCGGATGTTGGGTGCGATGGGAACGCGCTTCTTAAGTATAGGCTGCCTGATAAAAGCACCCTCGTCGTTAGTTTGATAACTAAGCGAGTCGCGTAATATAGCACCGAGCTCATTAATTCTAATGGGTTTCGTAAATCCGATTACTAACGCACACGCAGCTACAAAGCACTCAAGCGCAACTGCAAATGTCATTTTTTTGCTCGTGCTTTCCCTGTGTGATTGGCTGGTAAGTTTAGAAATGTTTAATGCGTCGGTCAATGGTTGGGCAGGTAGGCCTTCGAAGGGTTGTGTGTTATATGAAGAAATAATTTGTTCAAAGATTTTTTGCCTTTGTAGATGCCGATTGCTCCGCCCTTTTAATTCGCCAGGAGGGATGTTATGAAACGCGTTAATGATTTCAAGCGTCGCACCTACGATGGCTTTTCCATATACCATAATCCATTGTACTGCTTTGTCTAGAGCGTACATGCCAATGGAATAAGGTATTTTCTTTGTGTGGCCATCCATTCTAATATTGTATTTCTTCATGTGCTCTTTATGGTCAAACTTAAAGTTTGGCATGACGTCGGGTAAGTTTGAGTTTCCTTCAGCAAGTGACTTCAGAAGAATCAGGAACTGGATAAGTGATTTCCTAGTGATCTCCCCGGTCTTGTCCTTGTCAAAAATGGCGGTCTTATGAGATGTGTGCTGTGCTCTTATTCTAACTCCCTCAATCAAGATCGACTGCTGTAGGGAAACTTCAAACTGTCGTAGAAATGTGCGGATATATATGTGGTTGAAAGCAGTGACGTGAATGCCTAATATCTTTGCCAAGTAGTCTCTAGATACCAAGCCAATTTCACAATTTTTAATATTGCCTTTTCTAACGTATAGATTATTAGTTTTCAAATGGTTAATTATTTTTGCTATTTGGGGTTGTGTGAGTTTCTCATCACGATATTCTTCGTCAATCAGTTCGCAAAATAACTCACAAAGCCTCGGAATTATTTGCAAAATCCCTGCCCAGCCGCCTTCGCAGTATTGTTCAATGAGCACTTCAAAGGCGTTCTCATTTATTAGTTTGAAACCGAATGTCTGTGGCTGGTATCGTTCTTTATATAGGCATTGCCAGCTTGCTATATTGATGTAAAAGCGTACGTACTTCATCCATGTAGAATGATCGACTCGCGGTGACAGATATCCTGCTCGAACGCAGAAAACTTGCTTCTGAATCGTTTCTAGTAATAGTTTGTTATGCGGATCGGTTAATAGGCTTCCGTCAGGAAGAGATTCAGAAAAATTAATAGTTACTATTACATTGTTCTTGCCGACTACTTTCCATTCCCTCGAGCCGATACCTCCCGCCTTTAGCCAAGAGGCGGAATAGGTGATAGTGCCTTCTAAGTTCTGGCGGGCTTGTTCTATAAGCAAAGATAATGTTGCTCTGGAGCTCATTGGTTTAATATTTATTTTTGGCATGACTATAGCTCATTTATCAAGGCATCTACTTTAACGACTTTTTTGGCTAGCTCAGATTTTAAGTCTAAAGCTTCAACGTACACGGCCTGAAAATGTGGTATAGATAAACCCGCAATATTCCCAATAATGGTGCCTTTGGCGCTCGGGTCTTTGCTTATATCGTATGCGCAATGTAATAGGCGGGCTAATGTGGTGATCGATTCTTCGGTGATTCCCGAGGTGACATCTTCGTATTGTTTTATGCGTGGGTTTATACGAATTTCTGAAAATAAAAATATGGCAGCTAAAGAGGCAGCATCTAGTTTCAGAATTACTTTGTGATTCACTAGTCGTTCGATCAGGTGATGAAAGGCATCCTCCGTAAGCTCAGCTGCATAGCGTTTAAGATCAATTGAGACTGGATCAGAAGCGACACTTACTGTCGCTTCTCTAATGATAAAGTTAAATAAGTCATTTTCTGTTAGAAAATCGCTCGCTGCCAGATGCCACGGCTTGCCTTTAGTCGCCAAGACAATCAGTTTCGTCTGGAAGGTACGGAGGATGCGCACATTCCATCGCTGCTTCAACCACTTTGGAATGTACCTGACTATGATGACTGCAATAGAATTACCTAAAGTGTTTGCAGCCGCCTGATAGGTACCTTCTTTTAAAAAGCTAATCAGCGCCTGAGTTCCACGAATTCGCTTTAATGTAAATATTTTTCTTGATACGTCACCGGTAGTAAGCTCTTTTTCCAAAGCTTGATATAGACTAACGCCTAACTTAGTAGTGAAAATTTGATCAAGACTGCTGCTTAAACCAACCCATTCATATGATGATGTTAAAAACATCTTTCTGTAATTGATATCGCCAGCTAGCATTAGTCGTATTCGAGCTTTCATTGTTGCTTTCACAAGCTCTACATAGATTTTATGGCTGCGGGGAGGTAACGCGGAGACTTTTCGAGATATCGCCCGAGGTTTACTAACACTCCACATTAGCCGATCCAGGTCACTATTGTAATAATGTATGGGTTTGTCGTCCCCTGATAAATAATCTGCAGTACGTAGTGAGTGGGGATTAAATTTCGGATTTTCAGCTGCTAGAATTGCGGCTGCTGCACCGCAGTCTCGCGCTGAAAGGTACCCCAATAGTCTGTTTAACGTCTCATTGATGTTTCTAGTTGGAGCACCATAATCTCCAGCGATCTTTCTAAGCTCCTTATCCATTCTGGCTCGCATATAACTGTTTCTGCAGAACGGGCGAAAAAATGGAATCTTTTTCATCGCCTTGTAGGAAATAGCATCTAACTCACCTGTCCGGAGAAAAAAATGCTCTATCATCGCTAAAAACCAAGCGGCGCCGTCTGGATTATAAGCGTCAGCTATATATCGGTGGTTAACGTAGAAATTTCCTGATGCTAAAACTGCTTCAATTTTTTCTACAGGTATAGATTTTATTAAGCTTTCGCCTATGCGTTGGCAGATTACTACGTTTTCCCAGTAACCCTCGCAAGCTAATACAATCGTTTGGGTGCGTGTCTCAAGATCGCTTTGAAGCTTATCAAGGAATTTGTCTGTACTGATATTGATGCTTTTGTCTACTAGGTACGTCTTAGGCCATAAATCATCAACATTCGTCAAAGACCATAGTGTTTCTTCAACCGAGTCCAACACATCTGCGCTTGTTTCATCATCCGGGATTATGGGCTGCTTCATTGTTGGAATGACAATATCGAGGGGGATAATGTGCCTTTGCTTGAGATTTTTATATAGATGGAGTACTTGTCGCCATTCCATACGCATGGTTTCGAGTTTTTTGTCGCCTTTCTTGTCCAGCTTTTCAGGGTGTGAAAGATGATATATGTAGTGCTCGCTAACAAATGCTCTCCATTCTGAGCTGCCAAGTGCTGGCAAGCCCTTTCCTTCAGCAGTCGCGAAACCTAATATTCTCTTGAGTGCATTTATACGATGTGTTTTTGTAATTCGAGCAAATCTCTGACAAATCAAAATCGTTTCATTGCATATAGACTTCAGACTACTTTCTGATGCTAGGGGCGGCCTTGGTAGTTCCATTTCTCTGCTGCGCTTCTTATTTGGCCACGGGAGCTGAAACAGAATTTCGTCAGCGGCTATTTTGAAAGAGATCATGGCTGAAGCCTCAGGATGCTCTGCCTGAATATAGGTGGGCTGAAGATGGTGTCAAATTTACGGTATCAAAAATTGGCCGTTCGATTGGTTAACCAATTGAAATCTATGAGGATAAATATTTTGACGTTATTACCATGTCCACAAAAATATTCGAGTTCATAATCAAGTCCCATGCGAGCTCAAATAAAGCGCGCACCTTAGCTCAGATACTTGAAGGGACGCATGAACTGACCGAGCTGTAGCAGCAATATAGGAAAAATCCTACAAATTAAAAAGAATAGGACTACGTATTAACTAGATTTCTTATTAGGAAGGCTGAGAAAGTCCAGCGCTTGGGTGCACTTTAGAAGGAAGTTGTTTGTAAGTTTTACGCTGTATATTTGTCGGCTTTTATATGTGTCTTTTTTCTATAATGGTACTGAGGTCAACAAGTCTCTAAATTCAGATTGTTTCAGTGGTTTTATCAAGTAACCCAGTAATGGCAGCCCGTAATCAGTGGCTGTTTTCACAAGCTCATCCAGTTCAGACGTTGTCAGGCTACTCAGAATGATCGCCTGTCTGATCAGCCCTCGCTGACTGGCGAACCGGACCAGATCGAGTCCCGTCAGATCGGGCAGGCATTGATCGCATAAAAGAATGTCGAACGGTTGGCCGGCCCCGAGCATTTGCTGCATGGCGCCTTTGGCGCTATCGGTGGTAGTCAGTCGGGTGAAGCCATAACTTTCCAACAGGTATTGAGTGGCTATTAGTTGGAAGGGATGGTCTTCCACCACGAGGATGCGTAGATCGTCTTCGGCCATGGGGCGCACTTCATCTGTCGAACAGAAGGGAGGGCGATTGTTTCGCGAGAGTGCCGGAGAAGCGATCAGTTTGCTCGCCATGTGCTGTAGGGCGATTCGACGAAACTTGAGTGCTGTTGGAGTTTGTAGGGGGGATCAGCCATAACGAATGTCGTAATGGCTGATCAATCGATACACCTCAGTGGCTGGCGCGTCCGGTCATTTCCAAGGCCATGTCGCTGGCATAGCTGTCGGTCATGCCGGCGATGAAATCAATCATGCGCAAAAACGAAGTGTGTAATGGGCCGTGAGGATCGGGTGCATTGTTGCCCAGCAGATCAAGGATGCGGCGGCTTTTGAACGACGGCGTACGTCCGTTGTGCTGCTCCAGCGCTGCGCCGCAAAAGGCGTTGAGCAGGATTTCCAGTGTGGTGTAGGCGCCGATCTCGTGCAGGGTCTTGCGCTTGTCCTGGAAGATTTTCTTGCGGGCCATGTCCTTGGCGTTCAACACGCAACGCTTGGCGGGCCCGTGCATGTGCTCCACCAAGTCGCCGGGCAATGTGCCGGCCAACAGCGCGTCCTGTTGCTCGACGAAGGCGCGGGCCGCGGCATTGGTCAGGTGCTCAATGGCCTTACCGCGCAGGATCGCCAATTTGCGTCGGCGCGAATCGCCGGGACCGAGCTGGCGATAGGTCTCCGGCAGGTCATCGCCCACCAGGCCCAGCAGCAGGGACTCGACTTCGGCGTATTCCAGCAGCTCCATTTCCAGGCCGTCTTCCAGATCGATCAGTGCATAGCAGATGTCGTCGGCGGCCTCCATCAGGTACACCAGCGGATGCCGCGCCCAGCGTTGCTCCTCCAGTTGCGGCAGGCCGAGTTTATGGGCGATCTGCTCCAGTAGCGGTAGCTCGCTCTGATAACAGCCGAACTTGTGTTTCTTGTAGCCCAGCGAGTCGGCGTGCTTGGCCGTCCATGGATACTTCAGGTATGTGCCCAGCGTTGCATAGGTCAGTCGGGTGCCGCCGTCGAACTGGTGATACTCCAGTTGAGTGAGTACCCGAAAGCCCTGGGCATTGCCTTCGAAATTCAGGAAGTCATTGCGCTCGGCTTCACTCATTGCGTCCAGCCAGCCACGGCCGGCGGCTTGCTGGAACCAGTGACGGATCGCGTCTTCACCGGAGTGGCCGAAAGGCGGGTTGCCGATGTCGTGTGCCAGGCAGGCCGATTGCACCACCATCCCCAGGTCACTGGGTTCGCACCAGTCGGGCAGGGCGTTGCGGATGGTTTCGCCGACCCGCATGCCCAGTGAGCGACCCACGCAACTGACTTCCAGCGAGTGGGTCAGGCGCGTATGAATGTGATCATTGCTGGACACCGGATGGACCTGGGTCTTGCGCCCGAGGCGGCGGAAAGCCCCCGAGAAAATGATGCGGTCGTGGTCTTTGTGAAAAGGGCTGCGGCCGAGTTCTTCAGGGCTGTGCAGAGGCTTTCCGAGGCGTTCGCGGGTAAGCAGAGTGTGCCAATCCAAGGCGGGGTCTCTCCGTCAGGTGACTGATGGCCTAGCTTCCCGTTTCGCGCCATGACCTGCAAGCGGAACTACAACCCGGCGGCGTCGATATCGAGGCCCCTCGATAGAGGGGCGCATCCCGTCGACGTGGCAAGAATGCAGCCAGAAAGAAACTGATCAGTCTTTGCGCGAAGAGCCTTGCATGATCAGTGTGATCAGCGGCCCGAGTGTGGTGCCGAGGCGGATCAGCCGGGTCAGGCTGCTGAGGCCGCCACCGTTTTTTGCACCCTTGCCGGTCAGAAAGCCCAGCAAGGTAACGGCGGCCACGCCCCAGAGTGGAGCGTGCTTGATGCCGAAGCCGTCCTTCAGGTTTTGTGTGATCCCGCGTACACGTTGCAAGGGTTGTAGCAGTTGCGTGGATTCGTGGCGGATTTCCTGACGATGCATTTCCATGCGCAAGCGGATCAGGGCCTTGCGCATTTCCGTGCGTGAGCTGTTGTGTGGCAATTCAGGCAGGCTCATGGCAGCAGACGCTCCCGATCGTTGGCCAGCTCTTCCAGCGTGCCATGGAAGGGCGAGGACTCATCGAAAATCGCCGCTCTCAAGCGCATTCCACAGAATATGGCGGCGAGGGTGTAGAACACACAGAGCCCGATGATGGCGGTCAGGCGATACGTGTCCCAGAACACGATCAGCACCAGCGTCGACAGCCCTACCAACAGCAGCAACGCAAACACCAACGTCAGCCCGGCAAACAGCAGCAGGCTGACGGTGCGGGCTTTTTGTTCCTGCAGTTCGATGCCGAACAGTTCGACATGGCTGTGCAGCAATCCAAGGAAGGCAGCGCCCAGGCGCCGCGATGAGGAGCTGGTTCCCGCTACAGACGGGTCGGATTCACCGATCGACATATCAGCGCCGGCTAGCCAGCAGGCCGATCAGGAAACCCACACCGGCCGCGATCCCGACGGATTGCCAAGGGTTGGCCTGGACATAGTCTTCCGTGGCGGTGACAGCTGCCTTGCCGTGTTCGCGCAGGGAGTCTTCGGTCAGCTTCAGGGTTTCACGGGCACGCAAGAGACTGTCGTGAATCTGCTCGCGCAACTCGTCAGCCTGATCACCGGCCAGGGTCGCGGTGTGCTCCAGCAACCGTTCGGTGTCACTGACCAGCGTCTGAAAGTCGTTTATCAGGATTTCTTGAGCAGTCTTTGCCTGGGTGCGGGCCATGGGGGATCTCCATAAGTGGCTTTCTGATGCGTTCGAGTATGAGCCTTCGGCGAAGGTTCAGTACAAATGACTGGTACAACTTTTGCTGTGTCGTGGTGCGCCGGTCCGCACCATTGCGCTATAGCCGGGCATGATTTCAGTAAAACCGTAGGACCAACAATCAAAAACTCGCGTAAACGTCCGGGGCGCGTTTTTCCTGGGCGGCGTCTGTGCGCCAAAGTGGTTCAACGAGATCAGCCCGCTGATGTCTTTAAGCTGCAACTTGGTGCATGGGCAGTCGTCGCGAACTGCTTTGGTGCTTTTTTCTGCCATAAGGTCTGCCCATCCCATGGAAAATCTGCAAAGCGCTGTGGACACCCTGGTCCATAGCTCCAACACGCTGTTCATTCTGATCGGTGCGGTCATGGTTCTGGCCATGCACGCCGGTTTTGCCTTTCTCGAAGTCGGAACCGTGCGACAGAAAAACCAGGTCAATGCGTTGTCGAAAATTCTCAGCGACTTCGCCGTTTCGACACTGGCCTACTTCTTTATAGGCTATTGGATTTCCTATGGCGTGACGTTCATGCAGCCAGCGGCCGTGCTCAATGCCGACCATGGTTATGGACTGGTGAAGTTTTTCTTCCTGCTGACCTTTGCCGCGGCGATCCCGGCGATCATTTCCGGAGGGATCGCGGAGCGCGCCCRGTTTGTCCCGCAACTGTGTGCAACCGCGTTGATTGTCGCGTTCATCTATCCGTTCTTCGAAGGCATTGTCTGGAACGGCAACCTGGGTTTGCAAGCCTGGTTGCTGGAGCGCTTTGGCGCCGGTTTCCATGATTTCGCAGGCTCCGTGGTGGTGCATGCCATGGGCGGTTGGCTGGCACTGGCGGCGGTGCTGTTGCTCGGGCCGCGTAATGGCCGCTATCGCGACGGTCGGCTGGTCGCGTTCGCGCCATCGAGCATCCCGTTTCTGGCGTTGGGCTCGTGGATCCTGATTGTTGGCTGGTTCGGCTTCAACGTCATGAGCGCGCAAACCCTGCAAGGTGTCAGCGGACTGGTGGCGGTGAACTCGTTGATGGCCATGGTTGGCGGTACGGTGGCGGCGCTGATTGTCGGGCGCAACGACCCCGGCTTTCTGCACAACGGCCCGTTGGCGGGGCTCGTGGCAATCTGTGCCGGTTCCGACCTGATGCATCCTGTGGGGGCGCTGGTCACCGGTGCCATTGCGGGGGGCCTGTTTGTCTGGTGCTTTACCGCGGCCCAAGGTAAATGGCACATCGACGATGTCTTGGGTGTGTGGCCGTTGCATGGCTTGTGCGGCGTGTGGGGCGGTATTGCCTGCGGCATTTTCGGCCAGAGCGCTTTGGGCGGGCTGGGTGGGGTCAGTCTGATCAGCCAGTTGATCGGCACTGCGCTGGGCATCACTGTGGCACTGGCCGGCGGGTTTGCCGTGTATGGCGTGATCAAGGCGTTGCATGGATTGCGCTTGAGTCAGGAAGAGGAGTATTACGGCGCGGACCTGTCGATCCACAAGATCGGCGCCGTGAGCCAGGACTGATTCGGGTCTTTTATCGACGGTGGCATCAGGGCAGGGGCCTCAATGGCTCGACGGTTTTTCGGGGCAGGCCTAGAATGGTCACTTCATTTACTGGTTGAGCGCTCATGCCTCCCGAATGTCAGCTGTTCGGCACCCTTGGATGCCATCTCTGTGAAGTAGCCGAAGCCATGTTAATGGAGTTCGTCGAGCGCGGCCTGCTGGTGGAACTGGTGGACATTGCCGACGATGAAACATGGTTCGCAGCCTACAGCCTGCGAATTCCGGTGTTGCGGCGAGTCGATACCGGTGCTGAACTGGGCTGGCCGTTCAGTGCCGATCAGGTGGTGGCGTTCCTGCGTTGAGCGGCTTTTGCGCTGGTGGCATGTCCCGCCTGTCGAACTTTGCGATTGATCCCCTTGGCTTATTCAGTGTTGATCGGATACTGTATGCGTATACAGTTATTCGCGGTGCCTGCCTTGCCGTTCGTGATTTTCGGGAGTGAGCAGGCAAGCCCGGGCGTGAGAGGGATGAATCGTGGTCAATGTCGAACAGTTGAAGAACAGCGTGAACCGGATGTCCGCAGACGTCGTGCGCGAGGCCGTCCTTGAGTTGCGTCTGGATGGTCTGGTGACCGAGGGGAAAACGCCCTTCAACAAAACGCATTTCAATACCTGTTTCGCAGAAATCGAAGCCTTGTTTCAACGCGCGGGATATCACCGGCAACTCGATGTCGTGGGTTATCAGGGATTGTTGTACGCCCTGTATGACCCCGCGCGCTGGGAGGCGGTCGATGTACTGCGCTGGCTCAAGGAATACACCGAAGCGGCGGCGCGCACGCAGATCCCGGCTTGAGGAATCTTAGGGGGCGTTCTCAATTAGTTTTCACGCCGCGCCGGGCCTGCTGTTGTGCAGGGCAAGGCGTGAGAAGCGTGGTTTGGTCATTCCAAATAAGCTTCGAGCAACGCAGCCCTGCACAACAGCAGGCCCGGCCCTTCGGGTTGTGCCTTAAAACGGGCCAGGCTGCGTTGCAGGTCTTGGAAAGGGAACAACCATTTCCAGCGGCCTGCGCCTTTCCTGGCCCGCTTTAAGGCGACAACGCGACGGGAAAACTAATTGAGAACGCCCCCTAGGTTCATTCCCCTTGCTGTTGGATAATGCCGCTCTGCACTGAGGTTAGAGCTTTCGTATGTCCACTTCTTCTTTTTCCGCGGCACACAGCCAGGCCAGTACGCTCTACTTGCCACCAGGTCCGTGGCAGACCGTTGTCGATTGCCTGAGTGAGCATTTCAGCGCCATCGGTCGTGAACAATGGCTGGACAGAATCGCCCGTGGCCGGGTCCTCGATGGGCAGGGTATGCCGATTGCCCTCGATCTGGCCTACAGGGAAGGTTTGCGGATTCATTACTTTCGCGAAGTGCCGGATGAAAAACCGATCCCGGTGATCGAGTCGATTCTGTACGCGGACGAGCATCTGGTGGTGGCCGACAAACCGCATTTCCTGCCCGTGACGCCGGCTGGCGAATACGTCGAACAGACGCTGCTCAGGCGCTTGATCCGTCGCCTGGACAATCCGCATCTGGTGCCATTGCATCGCATCGACCGGCATACCGCAGGGTTGGTGCTGTTTTCCGCCAATCCGCAGAGTCGTTCGGCTTATCAGTCGTTGTTTCCAACCCGGCAGATCGAAAAGCGCTACGAGGCCATCGCAAAGGCGTTGCCTGACCTTGCTTTCCCGTTGGTTCATAAAAGCCGACTGGTCGATGGCGAACCGTTCTTCCGCATGCAGGAAGGGCCAGGGGCCAGCAACACCGAGACGGCGGTCGAAGTCAGGGAGAAACAGGGGGATCTCTGGCGTTATGGTCTTTACCCGGTGACGGGCAAGAAACATCAACTGCGGGTACATATGGCGGCGTTGGGGGCTGGTATCTGCAACGACCCGTTTTACCCCGAGGTGCTCAAGGATGCGCAGGATGACTACGCCAATCCTTTGAAACTGCTGGCGCAGGGGCTGAAATTTATCGATCCGGTCACGGGCCAGACGCGAGAGTTCGAGAGTGAAATCACCCTGCAATGGTGAACAAGTAGCTACCCTTAAGCGCTGTTCTTCAGGCATGAAAAAGCCCGCATCAAGCGGGCTTTTCTGTATCCGGCGGCGCCAGGATTACAGCTCTTTAACGGTACGAACCTGGTCTTTGTTGATGCGGGTCTGTTTGCCGTCGAGCTGTTCGAATTCGTAGAAACCGGAATCCTTGTCGAACTGTGGCGTGTCGACGGCCTGGATTTCGCGACCGTCATTCAAGGTGATCACCGTAGGCGAGGCGCAACCGGCGAGGGTGGCGAGGCCGAGTGCAAGCATGAAAGTGGCGAGGGTCCGTTGAGTCATGAGTGTGTGTCTCCGAATAAGAAATCTTTGGTTACTGAGCTTGAGACGTGCACCGTCCGCGCAAGTTCCTGATTAATCTCAGTCTGACACAGTGTCATGACCGCTTAACAGTTCCGGCGTGTTGAGGTTGGCCAGCCGAGGGTCTTTGTCGGGGCATTGCAGCGTGGTCGCGCCGAGCTTGCGCATCAACCGGCCAGGGCTGCGTTCACCTTCGTTCCAGGCATTTTCAAATGCTGCCCTGTGCAGCACAGGAATCACGCACAACAACGGTTCCCAGTGATCGTCATGCCGTATCATCAGCGGCTTGTCCGGATGCAGGTTGGCGGTCTCGCGCATGTTGCCGATCAGCGCCGCATCAATGCCCGGGACGTCACAGGGCAAGACCAGCAGATGAGTATGGCGAGCCGCTTTCAGGCCTGCGCGAATTCCGGCCAGCGGCCCGGGGAAGTCACCTTCATCATCGTGGACCAGCTGGTCGGCGTAGGGCTCGTACTTCTCAAGGTTACGATTGCAGGAGATGATCAGGTCATCGGTCAGCGAACGGGTCTTGCGATGCAAGTGTGCGATCAGCGGTTCGCCGTGCCAGTCCAGCAACCCTTTATCCCGACCGCCCATACGTTGGCCGCGACCGCCCGCCAGGAGCAGAATGGAGCAGGGCGGCAATTGTGAATTCGTGGTCATGGCAGGTCTCCATGGGAGCGGCGAAAAAACGGAGCGCTGTGATATAACACCGGGCTGTTTCTCCTACAACTGGACGAGCCTATGAAAGCCAAGGCTGATGTACCTTTCGCACCGCTGAACATTGCAGTGCTGACTGTCAGCGATACCCGCACTCTGGAAACCGACACTTCAGGTCAGGTCTTTGTCGACGGCTTGACCGCTGCCGGTCATTACCTGGCAGCCCGGGTGTTGCTCAAAGATGACCTCTACAAAATTCGCGCGCAAGTCGCCAACTGGATTGCCGACGATGTCGTGCAGGTGGTGCTGATCACCGGCGGCACCGGTTTTACCGGGCGCGATAGCACGCCGGAAGCCGTCGGTTGCCTGCTGGACAAACAGGTTGATGGATTTGGTGAACTGTTCCGCCAGATCTCGGTTGCCGATATCGGCACCTCGACCGTTCAGTCCCGGGCGTTGGCCGGTCTGGCCAACGGCACGCTGGTTTGCTGCTTGCCGGGCTCGACCAATGCCGTGCGCACCGGTTGGGACGGCATACTGGCCGAGCAGCTGGATTCGCGGCATCGCCCGTGCAATTTTGTGCCTCACTTGAAACAGGCAGCGCCTTGTGAATCCCGTGGGTAAGCCTGGTAAGTCTGGCAGTCTGATGCCTGTCGAGCAGGCGTTGGCGCGCTTGCTGGAAATGGCCGAGGCCTCAAGGATTGTCGAGCGTGAACGCTTGCCGTTGGCGCAGGTACAGGGGCGTGTACTGGCTGAAAATCTGGTGTCGACGCTTGATCTGCCGCCCTGGCCCAACAGTGCCATGGACGGTTATGCCTTGCGCATGTCCGACTGGACGGGAGAGCCGTTGGTGGTCAGTCAGAAGGTGTTTGCCGGCCAGGCCCCCGATCCGTTGCAGCCAGGAACCTGTGCGCGCATTTTCACCGGGGCGCCTGTTCCCGCTGGTGCCGATTGCGTTGAGATGCAGGAAAACGCCGAGGTCCAGGCGGATGAGCGAGTACGTTTCACCGAAGCCTTGACCCAAGGCCAGAACATCCGTCCGCAAGGCCAGGAAAGCACCGTCGGCGAGTTGATTCTGCCGGCAGGTACGCGGCTGGGGCCGATCGAGCAAGGATTGGCTGCCTCATTGGGATGCGCTGAGCTGGAAGTCGTTCGCAAGGTGCGTGTGGCGGTGCTGTCCACCGGCGACGAACTGATTGAGCCGGGGCAGATGCTGGGGCCGGGACAAATCTACAACAGCAACCGGGTATTGTTGTGTAGCTGGTTGCAGCGTTTGGGGTGTGAGGTCGTCGACGCGGGAATTCTGCCGGACAATCTGGAAACCACTCGCTCCAGATTGGGTGAGTTGAAGGATGTCGACCTGATCCTCTCGACCGGTGGCGTATCGGTAGGAGAAGCCGATTTTCTGGGCATCGCCTTGCGCGAAGAGGGCGAATTGACGTTATGGAAACTTGCCATCAAGCCCGGTAAACCGCTGACGTTTGGACATTTTCGCGGTGTGCCGGTGATTGGCTTGCCGGGCAATCCGGCATCGACCCTCGTGACTTTTGCTTTGTTGACCAGGCCCTATCTCCTGCGTCGTCAGGGTGTAAAAAAAGTTGAGCCGCTGAAGGTGCAGGTGCCGGCAGGATTTGACTGGCTCAAACCAGGCAATCGGCGTGAGTATTTGCGCGGACGGCTGGAAAACGGCAGGGCGACGATCTACAAGAACCAGAGTTCTGGTGTGCTGCGCAGTGCTGCCTGGGCTGATGGGCTGGTAGAAGTCCTGGAGGATCGCACGCTGGTTCAGGGTGATAGCGTTTTCTTCATTCCGCTGAGCGAAGTCCTGAGCTGATAGTTTCAGCGACTTTGTCACACAAAACCCGGTTGATTGAACCGGGTCTTGTGTTGATGGCAACTTAATGCGCCAGAAGCAATGAAATAACCTGCTCAAAACGGCTATTGGCGATCCAGCCAAGCAGGCCGAGGATCACGGCTGTTCCGCAGGCGGAATAGGCAAGCCTGTGCTTGATGGATTTGACGTCATCCCGGACTTCGTCCATGTCCCTGCGTATGTGCTTGAGGTGTGTTTCCAGCTCGGTGACGCGAGGTTCCATATCGACTTCTCCCGTGGTTTTTGTGCTGTTGCGGCATTCAGCTCGATGGCCTGCATTTTTATTATCTGTGAGCGGCAAGACCGAAATGGCCGGTGATGCGAGGTTTTGGCTTTGCATGGCACTTCCTTGTGATGTCCTGCTGTAGCCTCAAAGTCTACCAATTCACATTTCCGGTCAATTGAGCCGATTCCTCACGTTTTGTAAGAAAAATCCTGCCGCGTGGGGGGATCAAGACTGTCCGACTGGAAGTAATTCGTTTTCTTGCGACTTTTAACGGGGGGCTTCTGGCGTCGACAGCATGTTTATTCGTGCGCGCCTGCCCTGGAAGGGGACAACCTGCGTTTCTCGGTTCGCCCAGCGGCGTTACTCGTGCATCTGCCTGACGATTCGCCGCTGTTACGTGCTGGAGAAGTACCTAGTCATCAAGGCTGATGATTTGTTCGCGCACGGCAAACAGCACCAGGCCTGCCACATCGTAGATCTGCAGACGCTTCATGATCTGCGAGCGGTGGGTTTCGACGGTCTTGACGCTCAGCCCCAGGCCGTTGGCGATCTCTCGGGTGGATTTTCCGCGAACGATCAACCGCAGGATTTCCAGCTGACGTGCCGTCAGGTTGTGCGAGTCGGCAGGTTCGGGTTGGTGCTTCTGGTTTCGGTTCAGCGCCTGGTTGATCACCGTGTGGGCAATCGCCGGGCTCAGATAGCGCTCGTTGTTGCGCAAGGCCTCCAGCGCGTGCTCGAGCTCGGTCGCCGTGGTGTCCTTGAGCAGGTAGCCATGGGCTCCGGACTCCAGCGCCTGCATGATCAGGGCCGGGTCGGTATGCATAGAGAGGATCAGGACCTTGCTCTGCGGGCGCACTCGCTTGAGCTGCTGCAAGGCTTCGAGGCCGCCGGTGTGGCGCATCGAAATATCCAGCAGGACAATATCCGGGGACAGATGCCCGACCATTTCCAGCAACTGTGAGCCGTCACTGGCCTCACCGATGACGGCATAGCCGGGCAGATCCATTACCAGGGCGCGCACGCCAGCCCTGATCAGCGAGTGGTCATCCACCAGTAGTAAATTACAAGTCAATGCATAACCTTATTCGAACTGGCCCGTTCGAGCGCACGTGGCGCCCAGGGAAAAAGAGCTTCGATTTGAGTGCCTTTGCCCGGCTCGCTGGTAATGGTCAGTGTGCCTCCCAGTTGATCGATCCGTTCCGACATCCCGGCCATACCGCGTTGCCCTTCACGACCAGGGTCTGTTGCGGGCGCGAAGCCCTGACCATCATCGCTGATCTGCAACTTCAGGCCTTGGGGCAGACGCTGCAGGCACACTAGCAGGTTCTTGGCCTGGGCATGTCGCAGGATGTTTGTGACCGCTTCCTGGGTAATACGGAAAGCCGCCACGGCCATTTCCTCCGGTATGCCGGTCAGGCGCTGCTGGCATTCCAGGCTCCAGTGCACCGGGGTGTTGGCCAGGGTCTTGAGCAGGTGTGCGCGCAGACTGGCTTCCAGCCCGAGGCTGGTCAACTGCCGGGGATTGAGAATGGCGGATACGTCACGAACTTTGGTCAGGGTTTCTTCCAGCGTGTCGCAGAGGACCGAGCATTGCCCCTGGAGTTCTTCGGGCATCCGGCGTTTGAGCCAGTCACTTTGCAGTTTTGCAGCGGTCAGCAATTGACCGATGTCGTCATGCAGTTCGCGGCTCAGCCGGTGACGCTCGTTTTCCTGGACCTGCAACAGCCGGTCGGCCAATTCCTGGGGCTGGAATTTGATCGATTTGCGCGAGAGGCAGTACTGCACGGCAACACCGGTCAGCGCCGCAACGTTGAGCGCCAGCAATGACAGGGGCAACGGGATGGACAAGCCATAGACCAGTAGACTGCCGAGGGTCGAGCAGGCGCATAGCGACAGCGTGAATGTGCGTGCATTTTCCCGGGAGGGTGGCCACTTGGCGATTGACTTGAGGCTGGCGTGCATAGCGGATGGAGCCAATGGATGTTCGCTGCGGGCTGACCGGTCATGCTGGCTGACAGGCCCCTGTTTTTTCATGTGGAGCGCCGACTTCAACGGGATGTACTTTTTTGTTGGAGAGTTCAACTGCGAACTACAGCGAGCTGTATCCGGCTGCAATTCACACTGCCATTAATTGGCGTCAACTAACAGGCGGAATGGTAGCACTTAAGATACCGTTGGTCGCGTCTGTATGTATGTCCGAAAAGTCAGGAATCCAGTCGTTTGGACAATGCTTCCATAATGGAACAAGTTGGTTGTTGCCGCCGCAAAACGCCGATTGCCCCGAATACCCTGGTCAAGGCAGGCGCGCAATTGTCGATGGGCAATAGTGGTTGCTTAAAGATGTCGCTTACAGCTATGAAATATTCATTTGCGACATGTGCGCACTCAACTTACAGCGCGGTATTGATAACCAAGACACGCCATACGGCATAGTTGGGTTAGTTCAGGCCTGTCGTTCCGAATAGGACACGAGAGTGAACGGTCTGGAATTGACCGGTGGTTGAAACCGGCTTTGCCCGACCTGAAAGGCAAAGGCTTCGATCAGGGTGACCTGCTCGCTGTCGTCGAGGCTGAGTTGCCCGGTGGTCTGGTCGATGAGTTCGAGCTGCCAGGCAATCAGGGTCAGGCAGTCTTTCAGGGCACTCAGCGCGTCGTCGTGCAGGCTCATGGTGTTCTGTGCGTGGTTGAGCAGGCCATGAATATGCAGAGAGAATTCAGACACGGCCGCCAACGCCAGGGCATCGGCCTTGTTGGCTAGCTTGAGCAGTATGCTGAGCAGACAGTCGATGGCGTCCTTGTCATTGCTGATCAGCTGCAGATGACTCAGGCATTCCTCGGTTTTAACCAGGAGTGTTTCAGCTTCGACGAGAAAACCGGGGAGCCGCTGGGCCCACTCTTTACGGTCGTTCGGCATACTTATCTCCACAACGTCATGTCAAATGAGGGGATATCGTGTGTGTCGACGAGGGCGGTCGGGACCCCGGCATTGCCGAGTCGTCGGGTGAACGAGCCGCGGCTGGCCCGGAGGCAGGCTGGGGAACACGAGAGGGTGGTTGGCCACTTACTTGCGATCGCACACAAAAGCCTGACTCCGTTCCTGCAATGAGAATGGCGTCACATTAATGGCTATTGGATATTGCGAATATCAGGTTGCGCCTGATTGTTGATAGGGGAATCCCTTACGCAGGGGAACCTTTCGCGAGAACCAGGGTCGCGTGGCGCAGAAGTGCAGCAGATGTAATCACAGCGCCAGTAAAGCATGATGTTAATGTGACATCAATGCCTGGGCGTGGCATTTTAGAGAGGGTCAAGCTTCGGCAAAAACAGCCGATAACCTTCTTTAAGTGAAATCATCCGAACAAGACCAGGAGTCATTGATGGCCGGCATTCTCGACACGGTAGACCAACGCACGCAACTGGTGGGTGAGAATCGCCTGGAAATTCTCATGTTCCGGCTCGCCGGGCGGCAATTGTTCGCGATCAACGTCTTTAAAGTACAGGAAGTCTTGCAGCTGCCAAAGTTGACGCTGATGCCGCAGCGCCATCCTTTTGTGTGCGGCGTGGTCAACCTGCGTGGCCAGACCCTGCCGGTGATCGATCTGTCCCAGGCCATTGGCATGCGCCCGTTGGTGCCGGGGCCTGGCAGCACGATTATCGTCACCGAATACAACCGTTCCGTTCAGGCCTTCCTGGTCGGTGGCGTGGACCGGATCGTCAACATGAACTGGGAAGCCATCCTGCCGCCACCGAGCAGTGCCGGCCGCCAGCACTACCTGACGGCCATCAGTAAAGTCGATGATCAACTGGTGGAAATCATCGACGTCGAAAAGGTCCTGGCCGAAATCGTCCCGTACAACGCCAAAGTCTCCCGCGACAAGCTCGAAGATCCGGTGCTGGAGCGTGCCCGTGGCCGTGAGGTGCTGCTGGTGGATGACTCGAACGTGGCCCTGGCGCAATTGCGCGATACCCTTGGGCAATTGGGCGTGAAGATGCACATCGCCAGCGACGGGTTGAAGGCCTTGAACATGCTCAAGGCCTGGGCTGATACCGGCGTACACATGAACGACAAACTGCTGATGGTCTTCACCGATGCGGAAATGCCGGAAATGGATGGCTATCGCCTGACCACTGAAATTCGCAACGATCCGCGCCTGCGCGGCTTGTACGTGGTGCTGCATACCTCGCTGTCTGGCAGCTTCAACGACTCGATGGTCAAGAAGGTCGGCTGCGACAATTTCCTCTCCAAGTTCCAGCCGGACAAACTCGTCGACGTGGTACGCCAGCGCCTGATGCTTGACGAAGTACCGGCCTGAGCGGGTCCTGCGCTCCCATACATTTTGCTCTTTGATTCGATCATCAAGCTCGTATAGGGTGGCGTTTTTGCCTACCAGGGAGCTGGCCATGTTGCGTCTGAGCGCGCTGTATCGTTATCCGTTGAAGTCCGCCAGGGGCGAGACGCTGCAACAGATCGGTCTCGATAAACTCGGGCTGGACGGCGATCGACGCTGGATGCTGGTGGACGAGGCCAGCGGTCGCTTCCTGACCCAGCGTGCAGTGGCGCAGATGAGCCAGTTGTCGGCGTTGTGGAATGCCGAGGGTGGCTTGACCCTCAGCGCGCCCGGTCATTCGTCGATCGACATTGCCTTGCCCGGCAGCGATGCAGCACTGCGTGGCGTGACGATCTGGCGCGACACCTTGCGAGTCCCCGATGCAGGCGATGAAGCTGGGGCCTGGGTCAGCCAGTTCATTGGCAAACCGACACGACTGGTGCAAGTGCCGCTTGATCGGGCGCGGATGACGGAGGCGGGTTACGGCAAGGATGACGATCAGGTGGCGTTCGCCGATGGCTATCCGCTGTTGCTGATTGGCCAGGCGTCCCTCGAGGACCTGTCGCAACGGGTCGGGCGTCCGTTGGAGATGCTGCGTTTCCGACCAAACCTGGTGATCGAAGGCAGTGAAGCGTTCGCCGAAGACGGCTGGAAGCGTATCCGTATCGGCGAGGTCGAGTTTCGCGTGGTCAAGTCCTGTTCACGCTGCATCCTGACCACCATCGACCCGCAAACCGGGGAGCGCAGCGACGACCGCGAACCCCTGGCAACCTTGCAGAAATATCGTTCGCAGGCGGACGGCGCAATGTTCGGCCAGAACCTGGTCAACGACGGCAATGGTCGACTCGAAGTCGGCATGCCGGTGGAGATCCTCGAATAATTTTCCGCAGAATAAAAAATGCCCGTGTCGAAAAACACGGGCATTTTTATTTCTGTGAAACCCCGCGGGTTTAGCCGCGGTATTCGCACAGGTAAGCGGTGTCTACAGCGACTTTCAGCTGGAACTTGCTATTGGCCGGCACGTTGAACTGGCTGCCGGCAGCGAAGGTTTCCCAGTCGCTGCTGTCTGGCAGTTTGACGGTCAATGCGCCGCTGACCACGTGCATGATTTCACGCTGGCTGGTGCCGAATTCGTACTCGCCCGGAGCCATGACGCCGATGGTCGCTGGACCTTCTGCGGTGCCAAAGGCGATCGACTTGACGGTGCCGTCGAAGTACTCGTTGACTTTAAACATGGGCGATTCCTCGAAAAGGGCTAAAAAGGGCCGGCCAGTATGCACAAGGCCCTTGGCGTCGTCACCTGTCTAAAGCGGCAGAACCAGCGGCAGCAGGCGTGCGGTATTGCGCGCATCTTCCAGTGCCCGGTGTTGTTGGCCGTTGAACTGCAAGCCGGCCAGTTGCAACGCGCCGTTTAATCCCAGCGGACGTTCCAGTCGTCGGGCCTTGGCAAAGCGTTGTTTGAGGTTCATGTGCGGCACGTTGGCCAGCATGCTGGCGAGTCCCAGTTGCTGCCAATCCTGAAGCAGTTGTTTGCGATCGTAATCGCCCCAACTGGCCCAGCCCTCAAGTCGCGTGTGGTGTTGGCCGAGCCAGCGTTCAAATTCCGGCCAGACTTCGCCCAGCGGTTGCGCGGCATCGATGTTGGCTTGGGTGATGTGCGTCAGCTCGCGGCAAAACGGCGTCAGCAACGGCCGCCGCACAGGGCGGACGAAGCGCTGGAACTGGTCCAGTTCACGCCCCTTGCGGTCCACCAGGGTGGCGCCGATTTCAATGATTTCCATATCCGTTACGGGCCAACCCCCTTCATCGGTGGTGGCCTCCAGATCAATGACCAGCCAGTGAGGCATTGCAGGTTTCCTGGTATCCGCGTCCTGTAGGGTTTGAGCGTAGCCAAACCCGGCGGTTCCGCCTAGCGGCTTATTCGACCTCCAACAGAATCTGCCGGTTTTTCACCTGATCCCCGATTTTGACTTGCAGGCGTTTCAGTACACCGTCGATGCCCGATTTCAACGGGTGTTCCATTTTCATCGCCTCCAGTACTACCAGCAACTGGCCCTTGCTCACGGGGCTGCCTTCATTGACCAGGACGTCGACAATCGCCCCGTCCATCGGTGCCTTGAGGGTGCCGGAGCTGGCACCGGCCTGGCAGGTCACCTGTGCCTGGGTGCGATCCTCAAACTGCAGGCTGCCTGGGCGGGTAAACAGCCAGAGTTGCCCGGCCTCCAGGCGATAAGCGTGGCGCTGGCGGATCCCATCAATCTCAAGGGTGGCCCAGCGTCCGTCGTTGTGGATGATCTTCAGTTCGAGGCTGCGCTTGGCGACCTGAATGAGCATCGGCTGGCCCGGGGTCGCCTGCAACGCTACCGGCCAGTCCTGATCTTCAAGGCCGATGCGATAGTGCAGCGGCACGCTGGCGTTGTTGCGCCAACCGCCAAGCGGGGCCGGATGAGCCTGTGCCGCAGCCTGATAGAACAGGGCGGCGGCGATGGCTACATGGTGCGCGCCAGGGGTGTGGGAATGCAGGCAAGGATGCTCGGAAAAATGCTGCGCGATGAACCCGGTACTGAATTCACCGCGGGCGAACTGCGGGTGTTCCAGCAGGCTGGCGAGCAAGCACTGATTGCTTTGCACGCCCAGCAGCACACTGTCTTGTACCGCCCGCAGCAATTTGCGTCGGGCTTCTTCGCGGGTGGCACCGTGGGCGATGAGCTTGCCGAGCATCGGGTCGTAGAAGGGACTGATGACCTGGCCTTCGATCAGGCCGTGGTCGATCCGCACACCGTCCTGCAATCCCGGTTCCCAGGCCACGACGCGCCCGGTTTGCGGCAGGAAACCCTGGGCCGGATCTTCGGCATACAGGCGCACTTCCATGGCGTGCCCGTGGAGTTGCACCTGCTCCTGGCGCAAGGGCAGCGGCTGCCCTTCGGCGATATTCAACTGCCAGGCCACCAGGTCCAGCCCGGTGATCAGTTCGGTCACCGGGTGCTCCACTTGCAACCGGGTGTTCATCTCCAGGAAATAGAACTGCCCGCGTGCATCCAGCAAAAACTCCACGGTGCCCGCGCCGACGTACTGCACTGCCCGACCGGCCTTGAGCGCCGCTTCGCCCATGGCCTGCCGCAGTTCAGGCGTCATCACCGGGCAGGGTGCTTCCTCGATGACTTTCTGATGCCGGCGCTGCACCGAGCAATCGCGCTCACCGAGGTAAATCAGGTTGCCATGCCGGTCACCGAACAGCTGAACCTCGACATGACGTGGTTCGACCAGTGCCTGTTCAAGAATCAGTTCGCCGCTGCCAAAACCGTTCAGGGCTTCGGAGCGCGCGGTGCGGATCTGTTCCAGCAAATCGCTGGCGTCGTGCACCAGGCGCATGCCACGTCCACCGCCGCCAGCGCTGGCCTTGATCATCAACGGATAGCCGATGCGCTCGGCTTCGCGTCTCAGGGTCGCGTCGTCCTGTCCGGCGCCTTGATAACCTTCGATGCAGGGCACACCGGCTTCGAGCATGGCGATCTTCGACAGGCGCTTGCTGCCCATCAGTTCGATGGCCTCGGGGCTGGGGCCGATGAAGGTGATGCCCGCGTCCTGGCAGGCGAGGGCAAACCCGGCGTTTTCCGAGAGGAAGCCGTAGCCCGGATGGATCGCGTCCGCGCCGGTGCGCCGAGCCGCGTCGAGGATGGCCGGGATGTTCAAATAAGACTGTTGCACCGCGGCCGAGCCGATGTTGACCGCCTCGTCGGCCATCTGCACATGCAGGGCATCGGCGTCGGCATCGCTGAACACGGCGACCGTGCGATAGCCCAGCGCCTGGGCCGTGCGCTGGATGCGACAGGCGATTTCACCGCGGTTGGCGATGAGGATTTTTTTGAGTCCGGGCATGGGTTGGCTCTCTGATTTTTAGCAGTGTCTGGTCGGGACTCATCGCGAGCAAGCTCGCTCCCACAGGGTTTATGAACGACACAAATCCAATGTGGGAGCGAGCTTGCTCGCGATGCTTTTCATGAAGCCCACCCCGGTTTGCGTTTTTGTACGAAGGCCATCGTTCCCTCGACGCCTTCTGCCCCGATCACAGCTTCGCTGAACCATTCGGCCGCTTGATCGAGCATGGCATCGGTCGGTTGTCCGGCACTCGCCAGCAAAAGTTTCTTGGTCATCGCATTCGCCTCGGGCGCACAACACAACACATGTGCCAACACCTCATCGAGACGCTCGGCCAGGGCCTGCGGATCATGCTCGACAAAATGCACCAGCCCCATGCGCCGTGCCTGGTGGCCATCAAAACGGGCCGCGGTCAGGGCCAGTCTTCGGGCCTCGGTCAGGCCGATGCGCTGCACCACGAACGGCGCGATCTGCGCCGGCAGCAGGCCGAGGCTGGTTTCCGGCAGGCCGAATTGCGCCTGGTGATCGGCCAGGGCGATATCGCTGACACAGGCCAGGCCGAGACCGCCGCCGAGCACCGCACCTTGCAACACAGTGATCACCACTTGGGGGGCGTGTTGCACCTCTTGCAGCAGCGCACCGAACACCCGGTTCAAATCACGGTGAGCGCTCGAACCTTGAGCGCGAGCGTTGGCCATGTCCTTGAGATCGCCGCCGGCGCAGAAGTGGCCACCGGCACCGCCGATTACCAGTGCCCGAACCCCTCGATCGTCGCGCACGGCTGCCAGCACCGAGCGCAACTCGGTGACCATCTTCAAGCTCATCGCATTGCGGCTGTCCGGGCGATGGAGGGTGACGTGCAACACGCCGTTGTGCAGTTCCAGCAACAAGGTCTGGCAAACCGGCAGGCTGCTCATTTCTTTTTCCCCGGCAGGATGCCCATCAGTTTGCAGATGATCCCCAGCATGATTTCGTCGGCGCCGCCGCCAATCGATACCAGCCTCACGTCACGGTAGGCGCGGGCCACCGGGTTGTCCCACATGAAGCCCATGCCGCCCCAGTATTGCAGGCAACTGTCACTGACTTCGCGGCCCAATCGACCGGCTTTGAGCTTGGCCATGGACGCCAGGCGCGTGACGTCCTGGCCTTTGACGTATTGCTCGGTGGCCTGATAGACCAGCGCCCGCAGGCATTCGATTTCGGTTTGCAGTTCAGCCAGGCGAAAGTGGATCACCTGATTGTCGATCAGCGCGTTGCCAAAGGTTTTGCGCTCCTTGCAGTATTCGATGGTGCTGTCGACACAGTACTCCAGGCCCTTGATCATGTTGGCCGCGCCGAACAGGCGTTCCTCCTGGAACTGCAGCATCTGCATCATGAACCCCGCACCTTCATGGCCGATGCGATTGCGCTGCGGTACGCGCACGTTGTCGAAAAACACCTGGGCGGTTTCCGAGCTGCGCATGCCGAGCTTGTCCAGATGCGAACTCAAGCTGATGCCCGGCGTGTTCATCGGCACCATGATCAGCGACTTGTTGATGTGCGGTTTGTCGTCGGAGGTGTTAGCCAGCAGGCAGATGAAGTCGGCGCTCGGCGAGTTGGTGATCCACATCTTGCTGCCGTTGATCACGTAGTCGTCGCCGTCCTTGCGCGCCGTGGTTTTCAGCCCGGCGACGTCAGAGCCGGCGCCGACTTCGGAGACGCCGATACAGCCGACCTGCTCGCCGCTGATGGCCGGGCGCAGGAATTCGTCGCGCAATTCATCGGAGCCGAAACGTGCCAGCGCCGGCGTGCACATGTCGGTTTGCACGCCGATGGACATCGGGATGCCGCCGCAATGAATGGTGCCGAACTCTTCGGCGGCGACGATCGAATAGCTGTAGTCGAGGCCCATGCCGCCGAATTTTTCCGGTTTGGAAATGCCCAGCAGGCCGAGGTCGCCGGCTTTGCGGAAGATGTCGTGGATGGGGAAGCGCCCGGCCTTTTCCCATTCCTCGACGTGCGGGTTGATCTCGTGCTCGACGAATTGGCG
This sequence comes from Pseudomonas sp. P1_F7, assembly GCF_056405655.1. Taxonomy (NCBI): domain Bacteria; kingdom Pseudomonadati; phylum Pseudomonadota; class Gammaproteobacteria; order Pseudomonadales; family Pseudomonadaceae; genus Pseudomonas; species Pseudomonas sp. P1_F7. Next base: position 28,012 of record NZ_JBFUBR010000004.1, on the reverse strand, counting down.
CACGGTGCGGCGCAGTGCTTCGTGTTCCTGGGTGAAGATCATTTTTATTGTTCTCCTTTTGATCCTGATTGTTCTCGCGCTGATTAAAAGCGCGCGACACCAAAGCTGTTGGCTTGCAACGGCCGCACTTCGGCCTCCAGGCAGATGTCCAGCAAGTAACCCAGCAAGGTCCGGGTATCGCGCGGGTCGATCAAACCGTCGTCCCACAGGTTGGCGCTGCCGTAGAGCGCTGTGGACTGGCTGTCGAGTTTCTGCGCGGTGACCTGTTCCAGCATGTCGAGCATTTTCGGATCGGGCACCAGGCCGTCCTTGGCCTGTTTGGCCTCGGTGACGATGCGCAGCACTTTGCCGGCTTGCGCGCCGCCCATCACGGCGGTGCGGCTGTTGGGCCAGGCGAAGATGAAACGCGGGTCGAGGCCGCGTCCGCACATTGCATAGTTGCCGGCGCCATAGGAGCCACCGACGACGATGGTCAGTTTTGGCACTCGGGCGTTGGCCACCGCTTGAATCATCTTCGCGCCGTGTTTGATCACGCCTTGTTGTTCCGATTCGGTGCCGACCATGAATCCGGTGGTGTTGTGGAAAAACAGCAGCGGCGTCTGGCTCTGGTCGCACAGCTGGATGAACTGGGCGGCCTTGCTCGCGCCTTTTGGCGTGATCGGGCCATTGTTGCCGATGAAGCCACAGGCGCGGCCCTGAATTTTCAGGTGGCCGCAAACGGTCTGCTGATCGAACTCGCCTTTGAATTCAAGAAAGTTCGAAGCGTCGGCGAGACGAGCGATAATTTCGCGCACGTCGTAGGGTTTTTTCGGGTCATCCGGGATCAGGCCCAGCAGTTCGTCGATGGGGTAGCGCGGCTCCTCCCAGCGACGTTCGGGTGGTTGGGGCAACTGCTCATTCCACGGCAGCAGGCTGACAATCTCGCGCACCTGACGCACACCGTCGGCGTCGTTTTCAGCCAGGTATTCGGCGGTGCCGGCGGTTTGTGCGTGCATCTCGGCGCCGCCCAGCTCTTCATCGGTGGCGACTTCGCCGGTGGCGGCCTTGAGCAGTGGCGGGCCGGCGAGAAACAGCTTGGCCTTGCCGCGCACCACCACCACGTAATCCGACAGCCCCGGCTGATAGGCACCGCCCGCCGTGGCCGAGCCGTGCACCACGGTGACCTGCGGCAACCCCATGGCCGACATTCGCGCCTGATTGGCAAAGCTGCGCGCGCCTTCGACGAAGATTTCCGCCGCGTAATTGAGGTTGGCGCCGCCGCTTTCGGCGAGGGTGATCACCGGCAGTTTGTTTTCCATGGCGATCTGTTGCAGGCGCAGGGATTTCTTCAAGCCGCTGGGGGAGATGGTCCCGCCCCTGATCGCGCTGTTGTTCGCCACCACCAGCACGCGCACGCCGGACACGTAGCCGATACCGGCGATCAAACCGCCACCGGCGGAGCTACCGTCCTTGTCGTCGTGCAGCTTGTAGCCGGCCAGGCTGGCCAGTTCGAGAAACGGCGCGCCGGGGTCCAGCAGCAGATTGAGGCGCTCGCGGGGCAGCAGTTGGCCGCGTTTTTCGAACCTGGGTTTGGCTTCGGCAGCCTTGTTCAGCAGGTTCTGTTCGAGCACGCGAACTTGCTCGATGGCGTTCAGCATCGCCGCGCGGTTCTGGGCGAACGGCTCGCTGTGGGGATCGAGTTGCGACTGAATCACCGGCATGGGTTATTCCTTGTCCTTCAACACGTCTGGTACGTAGGCGCGGTGGAAGCCGTTATACGACTTGCTGTTGGTAGCCTTGTGGATTGGCCAGGCGCGCCCGCCGAGGCTGGCGGCGCCGTCGATGCGCAAGGTGCTGCCGCTGACGAACGCCGCTGCCGGGCTGAGCAGGAAAACAATCGCCGCGCTGACTTCCGATTCGGTACCGATGCGCTTGAGCGGCACGTGTTCGCGCAACGTCGGAATCGCAGCCTTGAAGGCGCCTTCGTAGGTGTCCATGCCGCTGGAGGCAATCCAGCCCGGCGCCACGGCGTTGACCCGCACCCCGGCATGACCCCATTCGTACGCGGCGGTCTTGGTCAGGTTGTCCATGCCCGAACGTGCCGCGCCGGAGTGACCCATACCGGGCATGCCCCCCCACATGTCGGCGAGCATGTTGACGATGGCGCCGCCGTGCTCGCTCATGGACTGGTTGAACACTTCCCGGGCCATCAGGAAACCGCCCACCAGATTGGTGCGCATCACGGTTTCGAAACCCTTCTGATTGATCGAGGCCAAGGGCGACGGGTACTGCCCGCCTGCATTGTTGACCAGGCCATGAATGGGGCCATGCTTGCGGATCAATTCGCTGACCAGGTGCTGCACCGGTTCTTCCTCGCGTATGTCGCAAACCGCCCAATCGGCCTTGCCGCCGTCGTCGGCGATCTCGGCCGCAACGGTTTTCAGCTTGTCGGCCTTGCGCCCGACTAGCAGCACATGGGCGCCGAGGGCCGCCAGTTCGTGGGCGGTGCAGCGGCCGATGCCACTGCCACCACCGGTGACGATGATGTTTTGACCGGCAAACAAATCGGCTTTGAAAATCGAGTCGTAGGCCATGGCGGCAATCCTCTAGTTGAACTGGTCGGCGATGCGCTGCGGCACCGGGATCTGGATTTCCAGCAGTTGCTGGGCGAAGGCTTTGCCTTGCGGATCGATTCGCAGGCTGGCGATACCGCCGCCGCCAAGGGCGTTTTCCAGCAGGAAATTCAGGCTGTGGCTGGCGGGCAAGTACCAGCGTTCGACTCGCCCGTGAATTGGATCGAGGACGTGGCCCATCCAGTCGACGATCACTTCCGGGGTCAAGGCTTCGGCGATCCATGGCAGGAATTCGGGCTCGCGGGCCAGGACGCCGATGTTGCTGTGGTTACCCTTGTCGCCGGAACGGGCGACCGCCAGTTTGACCAGGGCCACGCTGGCGTCGGCCAGGCCAGTCGGTTTCGGTGGCGCGAGCGGGGCTGGCAGGTCCAGCGGGTCGAGCACATCGAGGGCGGGCAGGGCACACCGGTGACGCTGGCCCATGCAATCAATGTCCAGCGTGCAGGCGGTTTTGTCGATCAGGAACGAGAACAGCCGGATCAGCGGATACACCGTCGGCCGGCCACCGACAATCCCGGTCAGCCCCGGCGCCATGCCGGTGGCGGCCTGGGCGATTTCCCGGGAGAACACGATCAATGCCTGCTTGTCCGGATGGCGCACCGCGAGTTTGATCACCACTTCGCGGCTGTCCTGACGCTGGCCGTGGGGGCCGTAGGTGGCCTCGCTGCCCAGCAACTCGATATTCACGTCGCTGTAGGGCGCCCAGCCGCGCTGGCGGAACATTTCCGAGGTCTTGTTGATAATCGCATCGCTGACTCGCCGCGCCTTGTCGACGGCATCGATGCCGGCGATCAGGCAACTGGCGGTGCAGCGAAACCCATCTGGGTAGGTGGCGCTGACCTTGTATTGAGCGGTCGGCGGCAGGCCTTTGGCGCCGTGCACCTGTACCGCGTTCCTGCCTTGTTGCAGCAGTTTGACCTGAGTGAAGTCGCACACCACATCGGGCAGCAGATACGCGCGGGGGTCACCAATTTCATACAACATCTGTTCGCCCACCGTCAGCGGCGTGACCAGCCCGCCGGTACCTTCGGGTTTGCTGACGATGAACTGGCTGTCGGCGCTGACCTCGACGATGGGAAAGCCGATGTGTTCGTAGTCGGGCACGTCGCGCCAATCGGTGAAGTTGCCGCCCGTGCACTGGGCGCCGCATTCGATGATGTGCCCGGCCAATGCCGCCTGGGCGAGCTTGTCGTAGTCGTGCCACGACCAGCCGAACTCATGCACCAGCGCAGCGCTGACCACCGCACTGTCGACCACGCGCCCGGTGATCACGATGTCCGCCCCCAGACGCAGGGCTTCGACGATGCCGGGTGCGCCGAGGTAGGCATTGGTCGAGACGCACATCGAGGGCAGGGGCGCGCCGCTGAACATTTCATGAATGCCCAGTTTGCCCAGCTGTTTGAATTGCGGTTGCAAGTCATCGCCCAGCAGCACGGCGATCTTCAGCGCCACCCCGGCCTTGTCGCAGGCCGCTTGCAGGGCTGCGGCGCAGGCTTGGGGATTGACCCCGCCGGCATTGCTGATGACCCGGATGTTGTGCTGCGCGAGCTGCGGCAGCAAGGGCGCGAGCACTTCGATGAAGTCGCCCGCATAGCCGGCCTGGGGATCTTTCATCCGCGCACCGGCCATGATCGACAGGGTGATTTCGGCCAGGTAATCGAAGACCAGATAGTCCAGCTGCCCGTGTTCCACCAGTTGCGCGGCAGCGGTCGAGGTATCGCCCCAGAAGGCGCTGGCGCAACCGATGCGAATTGTTTTAGGCGCAGTCCATTCCATAGCCACCTCCAACCGAAGTGCGTCGACATTACCAAGCAAGCGCTTGGTTTGTAAATGGCTTGATTATCTTCTGCCCAAGCGCTTGCTTGGTTGCATCCATGAGCTTAAATTGCCCGCGCAACCCCGGTGTTTTCGGGGGATCGGCGTTATTGATTGATCGACTGTAGGAGAGAACGGGTGGATGAGCAAAAAGCCCTGAGGGTCATGCGCCAATTGGTGGACGACGGCCAATTGACCGACCCGGACAGCGCCCGGGGCAAGCTGCTGCAAGTGGCGGCCCACCTGTTCCGCAATAAAGGCTATGAACGCACGACCGTGCGCGACCTGGCCGGCGCCGTGGGTATTCAGTCCGGGAGTATTTTCCATCACTTCAAAAGCAAGGACGAAATCCTGCGCGCCGTGATGGAAGAAACCATACGCTACAACACCGCGTTGATGCGTGCGGCCATCGCCGAGGCCGGCAATGTGCGCGAGCGGGTGCTGGCACTGATCCGCTGTGAATTGCAGTCGATCATGGGCGGCAGCGGTGAGGCCATGGCCGTGCTGGTCTACGAATGGCGCTCGCTGTCCGAAGAGGGCCAGGCCAAGGTCCTGGCGCTGCGGGATATCTACGAAGACATCTGGCTGCAAGTACTGGGCGAAGCCAAGACCGCCGGGTTTATCCGCGGCGATGTGTTCATCACTCGGCGGTTCCTGACCGGCGCATTGTCCTGGACCACCACCTGGTTTCGCGCCGACGGCAACATGAGCCTCGATCAGTTGGCCGATGAGGCGTTGATTCTGGTGCTGGAAGACCGGCAATAAAGTTGTATTGGCCAGCATTAAACTGGCTAATTGGATGAAACCGCCTAGCTTGAATGCATTGGTACCGTTTTATTGGGGAGTGGGGGCGTTTTGATGGGTTCGCCAATTCGGACAGCCTCGCGGCTTTTGCTGGCGATGCTTGCAGCGTCAACGATGATGCCGTCCCAGGCTGCACAACTGGTGCGCATTGGTGCCGCGCACTTTCCGCCCTACACCGTGCGCCCGGAATCCGGGGCCGATACCGGGTTGCTGCCGCAACTGGTCGAGGCCCTGAACGCATTGCAAAGTGACTACCAGTTCGTCCTGGTTCCCACGTCCATTCCACGGCGCTTTGGTGACTTCAAGCAGGGCCGGGTCGACATGGCCATCTTCGAAAATCCCGCCTGGGGGTGGGAAGATATCCCCCACACGGCCGTCGACATGGGGCTGGAGGACGCCGAGATTTTTGTTGCGCAACGCCTGCCCGATCGACAGCAAAGCTATTTTTCCGACCTGAACGGCAAGCGCCTGGCACTGTTCAGCGGCTATCACTACGAGTTTGCCAACTTCAATGCCGACCCCCAGTACCTCGCGAAAAACTACAACGCCTCGCTGACCTATTCCCATGACAGCAATCTGCTGATGGTATTACGCGACCGGGCCGACATTGCCCTGGTCACGCGCTCCTACCTGAGCGACTACTTCTTGCGCAATAAAAAAGTCGCGGATGAATTGCTGGTGTCTCAGCGCGTCGACCAGATCTATCACCACTACGCCATTCTGCGTCCGACCGCGCCCATCAGCGGCGAGGCCTTCGGCAAGTTATTGCAAGGCTTGCGGGACAACGGCCAGATGCTGAGGATTTTCCAGCCGTACAAGATTGCGCTGGTGCCGGTCCCGCGCAACGAACCGGTGCCACAAGTCGCCAAATGACGGTCATTGCCTAAATTTCCCGCCGTGGCTCACGTCACCTCGTCGAACTGTCGACGATTATCGTGAGCCCGACCCATGTCCAATCTGAATGACCTGACTGCCCTGTGCCTGCCGACAGGCAGTCGTCTTGCCGCTGATGAAACGCAAAGCCGCCTGAGCCTCAGCCTGGAAGGGCAACCGTTGCTCACCCTGCGGCTGATGCGTGGCCCCGAGTTGCAGGTGCAATTGGAGGAGCAATTCAGTCGCCCTGAAGGGCAGGCGTTGTGGGCGGCCTGTTACTGGCTGTTCGCTCGCGACCCCGACTGTCAGCGCCTTATCTGGCAACTGCAAGACGTACCGACCGAAGCCGTGTTCAGCGGTCTGCTGATTCGGACTCCCGTCAGCGGCCAGTATCTCTGCGAGCGCACCTTGTTCTGGCAGTTGCCGCAGCCGTGGCTGGGGTATTCCCTGACCGACAGCTACCCGCAGCAAATGGTTATCACCGGCGGCAAGCGTCATCCGCTGCGGCCGGTCAAACCTCGTGGTGAAGTGTATCGACGCTTCGATGTGCGGCTGGGCGCCTGGGTTTCCCTGCGCACGCTGGAAATCGGGCAAGACCTGGCACGCTTCAACCGATGGCAGAACTGCCCGCGCGTCGCGAGTTTCTGGCAGGAGGAAGGCAGTCTTGAACAGCATCGCCAATACCTCAGAAAACTCGAGGCCGACCCGCACACCCTGACGTTGATCGGGTGTTTCGACGATCAGCCGTTCGCTTACTTCGAAGCCTACTGGGCCAAGGAAGATCGCATCGCGCCGTTCTACGAGGCCGGCGATTACGACCGTGGCATTCACATGCTGGTGGGCGAAGAAAGTCACCGCGGTCCGTACAAGGTGGCGAGCTGGTTATCGGCGCTGGTGCATTACCTGTTTCTCGATGATGCGCGCACGCAGCGCGTGGTTGCCGAGCCTCGTGCCGATAACGCGAAGATGATCGGGTACATGCAGGAGCAGTGCTTTCACTGCGAGAAAGAGTTCGACTTCCCGCACAAGCGCGCGGCGTTGATGGTGCGAACACAGGGCAAATGTGGGAGCGAGCTTGCTCGCGATGGGCGCGATGCAGATTTCAGAACTTAGTGGCGAGCAGCCATATCGCCACGCTTGCCCGACACCTTGCGGCAGTGCACGAGCGCATCACGAATCATGAAGTTCACCAGGGTCGGCGAGACGCCGAGTTCCTTGGCGATGTCCTTTTGCGGTACGCCGTGCAGGCGATACATCTCGAAGGCGTAGCGGGTGCGATTCGGCAGCTCGGTCAACGCATCGGCAATGTGCTCCAGCGTCGAGAAATTGATGTGCGAGGTTTCCGGTGACGCACCCTGGATCACCACATTCAGCCCTTCCTCTTCAGGGCCGGAATACTTCTGCTCCAGCGCCTGCTTGCGGTAGTGGTCGATCGCCAGGTTGCGCACGATCTGGAACAGGTAGCTGAGCTGAGCCTTGATCGAACTGGTGATGGGCGGGGCCGATTGCAGCCGGAAGAATGCGTCCTGCACAACATCTTCGGCACGTGAGCGGCAACCGGTAATTCGGGCTGCGATCTTCACCAGAATCAGTCGATTGTCGACGAATGCCTGAAGTAGCGGTGTATCGCACCTGCTTGTGGATACTGGTTCCATCATGGAAATCACCCTGCTGCCAAAAGGTTAGTGGGACGGTGAAAAAACCGGGGGGACCGTCCTACAGATCGAGCGACAAATTAGGCTTAATGATAATGATTGTCAAATGAGAAATAGAACTAATGCGACACAGCGGTGCAGAGTGAGAACTGCGACACGCTGACTCACTTCAGTGCGCCTTGTGTTCCTGTCGACACCTAATTATTTCAAGACGTCATCCGTTCTCATTGGTGAATGGAACAGCGCAATCCTCATAACCCTGTAGGAGCGAGCTCGCTCGCGATGGTCGTCAACGATGGCGATGGGCGCCTGACACTCCGCGGCGTTCTCCTTTTTTTCGCGAGCAAGCTCGCTCCTACAGCCGAATTCAGGCAGGAAACCTCATGACCGACGCGTTCGAACTCCCCAGCACAATGGTCCAAGCCCTTCAGCGCCGCGCGGCCCTGACGCCGGATCGGGTGGCCCTGCGCTTTCTCGCCGAGACCCCGGATCAGGCTGTGGTGCTCAGCTATCGCGAACTGGACCTGCGGGCGCGGACGATTGCCGGCGCATTGCAGGCCCAAACGGATGTTGGCGACCGCGCTGTGTTGCTGTTCCCCAGCGGCCCGGATTATGTCGCGGCATTCTTCGGTTGCCTGTACGCGGGCGTGATCGCGGTGCCGGCCTACCCGCCGGAGTTGACACGCCGGCATCACCAGGAACGCCTGCTGTCGATCATCAGCGATGCCCAGCCACGCTTGCTGTTAACCAGCGCCGGGCTGCGCGAAGGGTTGCAGCAAATCGAAGGGGCGCCGCCGCTGCTGTGTGTCGATACCCTCGACGGTGCACTGGCCGAGTGCTGGGTCGCGGTGGACTTGCAGGCCGATCACATCGCCTTCTTGCAATACACCTCCGGCTCCACCGCGATGCCCAAAGGCGTGCAAGTCAGCCACGGCAATCTGGTGGCCAACGAATTGCTGATTCGCCACGGTTTTGGCATTGACCTGAACCCCGACGACGTCATCGTCAGCTGGCTGCCGCTGTACCACGACATGGGCCTGATCGGCGGCCTGTTGCAGCCGATTTTCAGTGGCGTGCCCTGCGTGTTGATGTCCCCGGCGTACTTCCTCGGCCGGCCGTTGCGCTGGCTGGAGGCGATCAGCGAATACGGCGGCACCATCAGTGGCGGGCCGGATTTTGCCTATCGCTTGTGCAGCGAGCGGGTCAGCGAGTCGGCCCTGGAGCGGCTCGACCTGAGTGGCTGGCGTGTGGCGTATTCCGGTTCCGAACCGATTCGCCTCGACACCCTGGAACGCTTCGCCGGGAAGTTCGCGACCTGCGGCTTCACCGCGGACAGTTTCATGGCCTCCTACGGTCTGGCCGAAGCCACTTTGTTCGTGGCCGGCTCAGTGCGCGGCCAAGGCATCGGCAACCTGCGGGTAGACGATCAGGCCCTGGCGCAGAACCGTGTCGAAGCGGGCGAGGGCAGCCCGATCATGAATTGCGGTATCAGCCAACCGGCGCACGCGGTGCTGATCATCGACCCGGTCTCGCTCACCGAACAGGCGGACAACGTCGTCGGCGAAGTCTGGGCCAACGGGCCGAGCATCGCCTCGGGCTACTGGCGCAACCCCGAGGCGACTGCCAAGACCTTCGTCCGTCACGCCGGCCAGACCTGGTTGCGCACCGGTGACCTGGGTTTCCTGCGCAACGGCGAGTTGTTCATCACCGGGCGCCTGAAGGACATGCTGATCGTGCGCGGGCACAACCTGTACCCGCAGGACATCGAGCAGACCGTCGAACGTGAAGTGGAAGTGGTGCGCAAGGGACGCGTTGCCGCCTTCGCCGTCACGGTTGAGGGTCAGGAAGGTATCGGCATCGCCGCCGAAATCAGCCGCAGCGTGCAGAAAATCCTGCCGTCGGAATCCTTGATCAAAGCCATTCGCCAGGCCGTCGCCGAGGCGTATCAGGAAGCACCGAGCGTGGTGGTGCTGCTCAATCCAGGCGCGCTGCCCAAGACCTCCAGCGGCAAATTGCAACGCTCGGCGTGCCGCAATCGACTGGCGGACGGCAGCCTCGACAGCTACGCGGTGTTCCCGTCGACCACCACTGAAAGCGCAGGCCATATCGAAGCGGGTTCGGAACTGCAAAGCCTGATCGGGCGAATCTGGTGCGAGCAGTTGCAGGTTGCGCAGGTGGATGCGGACGACCATTTCTTCCTGCTCGGCGGCAACTCCATTGCGGCAACGCAAGTGGTCGCGCGTCTGCGTGAAGAACTGGAGCTGGAGTTGAACCTGCGCCTGCTGTTCGAAGCGCCAACCCTCGGCGCATTCGCCGATGTCGTGACCCGTCTGCAACAGGATGGTGGCCTGGCCCAGGGCGCGATCACGTCGCTGTCGCGCCAGCAACCAATGCCGCAATCCCTGGCCCAAAACCGCCTGTGGATCACCTGGCAACTCGACCCGCACAGCAGCGCCTACAACATTCCTGGTGGCTTGCGCCTGCGCGGCGAGCTGGATGAAGACGCCTTGCGCGCCAGTTTCCAGCAGTTGATCGAGCGCCACGAATCCCTGCGCACGCGATTCTTCGAACGTGACGGCGTGGCGTTGCAACAGATCGATCCGGTTGGTGAGTTCAACCTGCAAGTGATCGACATCAGCGACCTGCCGGCTGCCGAGCGTGAAGCTCGAGCGATGCAAATCCGTGAGGACGAAGCGCGTACCCAATTCGATCTGGAACAAGGTCCGCTGCTGTGGGTGACGCTCGTACGCCTCGACGACGAAGATCATCAATTGCTGGTGACACTGCACCACATTATCGCCGACGGCTGGTCTTTGAACGTGTTGATCGACGAATTCTCGCGCCTGTATGCGGCCGCTTCGCAGGGGCAGCAGGCGGCGCTGGCGCCATTGCCGACGCAGTACGCCGATTACGGCAGCTGGCAGCGCCAGTGGCTGGCCCAAGGGGAGAGCGAGCGGCAACTGGCGTACTGGAAAACACAGTTGGGCGACGAACACCCGACCTTGACCCTGGTCTCCGATCACCCACGATCAGCACAACAACTGCGCAGTGCGGCGCGCCACACGGTGCGGCTGGAAGCACCCCTCAGCGAAGCCATCCGCCAGACCGCCCAAGCCCATGAATCCACGCCGTTCATGGTGCTGCTCGCAGCGTTCCAGTGCCTGTTGCACCGCTACAGCGGCCAACGAGATATCCGCATCGGCGTGCCCAATGCCAACCGTCCGCGCCTGGAAACCCAGGGCCTGATCGGTTTCTTCATCAATACCCAGGTGCTGCGTGCCGAGGTGGACTCACGCCTGCCATTCGTTGAGCTGCTGGCGCAGACCCGTCAGGCGGCGTTGGGTGCGCAAGCGCATCAGGACCTGCCGTTCGAGCAACTGCTGGAAGCCTTTCCGCAAGCCCGCGAGCAGGGCCTGTTCCAGGTCATGTTCAACCATCAGCAACGGGACCTCGGCGCCTTGAAGCGCCTGCCGGGGCTGTTGGCCGAAGAGCTGCCGTGGCATAGCCGCGAAGCCAAGTTCGATTTGCAGTTGCACAGCGAAGAAGACCGTAACGGTCGCCTGAGCTTGTCCTTCGACTACGCCAGCGAATTGTTCGACGCCGCGACCATCGAGCGCCTGGCCGAGCATTTCAGCAACCTGCTGCAGGCTGTCTGCGGGCAAGCGGACACCGCCATCGGTGACCTGCCACTGTTGACGGCTGCCGAGCACCGTCAGCAATCGGGCTGGGCCAGCGCACCCTGCGAAGCGGCCAGCCAATGGCTGCCTGAGTGGCTCAACCAACAGGCCCGGCTGACACCTGAACGCACCGCGCTGGTGTGGGACAGCGGTCAGATGGACTTCGCCGAACTGCACACCCGGGCCAACCGTCTGGCCCATTACCTGCGCGACAAAGGCGTTGGCCCGGACGTCTGCGTGGCCATCGCCTGCGAGCGTTCGCCGCAACTGCTGATCGGCCTGCTGGCGATCATCAAGGCCGGTGGTGCCTACGTGCCGCTGGACCCGGATTACCCGGCCGAACGCCTCGCCTACATGCTCAGCGACAGCGGCGTGGAATTGCTGCTGACGCAAACCCGATCGCTCGAGCGCCTGCCTGCGACTGAGGGTGTCAGCGTGATCGCCATGGACACCCTGCACCTGGACAGCTGGCCGAGTCATGCGCCGGGGCTGCACCTGCACGGCGACAATCTCGCCTATGTGATTTACACCTCCGGTTCCACCGGCCAGCCCAAAGGCGTGGGCAACACCCATGCAGCGCTGGCCGAGCGCCTGCAATGGATGCAGGACACTTATCGTCTGAATGAAACCGACGTGCTGATGCAAAAGGCGCCGATCAGTTTCGACGTGTCGGTGTGGGAGTGCTTCTGGCCGCTGATCACAGGCGCACGCCTGTTGATCGCCGGTCCCGGCGAACACCGTGATCCGCATCGCATCGCGCAGCTTGTGCAAGCGTACGGCGTGACCACGTTGCACTTCGTGCCGCCGCTGCTTTCGTTGTTCATCGAAGAACCGCTCAGCGCTGAATGCACCAGCCTGCGCCGGGTGTTCTCCGGGGGCGAGGCATTGCCGGCGGAACTGCGCAACCGGGTGCTGGCGCAACTGCCAGCAGTGCAACTGCACAACCGCTACGGCCCGACCGAAACCGCGATCAACGTCACCCACTGGCATTGCTCCAGCGCCGATGGCGAACGCTCGCCGATTGGCCGGCCGTTGGGCAATGTCATCTGCCGAGTGCTCGACAGCGATCTCAATCCCGTTCCGGTCGGTGTGCCGGGTGAGTTGTGCATCAGCGGCGTTGGCCTGGCCCGTGGTTACCTCGGTCGCCCGGCGCTGACCGCCGTACGCTTCGTGGTCGATCCGTTGGGCGATCCGGGCGCGCGCCTGTATCGCACCGGCGACCGGGCGCGCTGGACGGCGGACGGCGTGATCGAATACCTCGGCCGTCTCGATCAGCAGGTCAAGTTGCGCGGGTTCCGCGTTGAACCGGAAGAAATCCAGGCACGACTGCTGGCTCAGGAAGATGTTGCGCAAGCCGTGGTGCTGGTGCGCGACACCGTGGCCGGGGCGCAGTTGATCGGTTACTACACCGCAGCGAGCAATGCCGGGGATGAAGCCGAGCAAACCGCGCGCCTGAAAAGCGCATTGGCCGCCGAACTGCCGGAATATATGGTTCCGGCGCAACTGATGCGCCTGGAACAAATGCCCCTCGGCCCGAGCGGCAAACTCGACCGCCGCGCCTTGCCGGAGCCGCAGTGGCAGGTGCGCGAACACGTCGAGCCAGTGACAGAACTGGAGCAACACATCGCCGGCATCTGGCGCGAAGTGCTGGGTTTGGCGCAAGTCGGTTTGCGCGATGATTTCTTTGCCCTCGGCGGCCACTCGCTGCTGGCCACGCAAATCATCTCCCGCACCCGCCAGGCCTGCGACGTCGAGTTGCCGCTGCGGGCGCTGTTCGAACACAGCGAACTCGGTGCGTTTGCCGAACAGGTTCGCCTGATCCAGGCCAGCGGCGGTACCAACAAGCAGCCGCCGATTGAAAAAGTCGACCGCCGCCAACCGGTGCCGCTGTCCTATTCCCAGCAGCGCATGTGGTTCCTCTGGCAGATGGAGCCGGACAGCCCCGCCTACAACGTCGGTGGCATGGCGCGGCTGCGCGGCGTGCTCGACGTGGTGCGTTTCGAGGCGGCGCTGCAAGCCCTGATCCTGCGTCACGAAACCCTGCGCACCACGTTCCCGAGCATCGACGGCGTCGCCCGCCAACAGGTGCACACGCAAACCGGCGTGCGCATGGCGTGGAAGGATTTCACCGCGCTGGATGCCGAAGTCCGCGAGTGGCAGGTCCAGCAACTGGCCGACGACGAAGCACACCAGCCGTTCGATCTGGAAACCGGACCGTTGCTGCGCGCCTGCCTGGTCAAGACCGCCGAACAGGAACACTACTTCGTTCTGACCCTGCACCACATCGTCACCGAAGGCTGGGCGATGGACATTTTTGCCCGGGAGCTCAGCGCGCTGTACGAAGCGTTCATCGATGATCGTGATTCACCGCTGGCGCCATTGCCGGTGCAGTACCTGGATTACAGCGTGTGGCAGCGTCAGTGGCTGGAGTCTGGCGAGCGTCAGCGTCAGCTCGATTACTGGACCACGCAACTGGGCCGCGAACACCCGCTGCTGGAGTTGCCGGCCGACCGTCCGCGTCCGCCGGTGCAAAGCCATCAGGGTGAGTTGTATCGCTTTGACCTCAGTGATGAGCTTGCGGCAAAGGTCCGCACCTTCAACGCGCAAAACGGCCTGACCCTGTTCATGACCATGACCGCCGCTCTGGCGACGTTGTTGTACCGCTACAGCGGCCAGACCGATCTGCGCATCGGCGCGCCGGTGGCCAACCGCATTCGTCCGGAAAGCGAAGGGCTGATCGGCGCGTTCCTCAACACGCAAGTGCTGCGCTGCCAGCTCGACGGGCAGATGTCCGTGGGCGAGTTGTTCGAGCAGGTGCGCCATACGGTGATCGAAGGCCAGTCCCATCAGGACCTGCCGTTCGATCATCTGGTGGAAGCCTTGCAACCACCCCGCAGCGCCGCCTACAACCCGTTGTTCCAGGTGATGTGCAACGTGCAGCGCTGGGAGTTCCAGCAAAGCCGCACCCTGGCCGGCATGACGGTCGAGTATCTGGCCAACGATGCCCGGGCGACCAAGTTCGACCTCAACCTGGAAGTCACCGACCTCGACCATCGCCTGGGTTGCTGCCTGACCTACAGCACCGATCTGTTCGACGAACCGCGCATTGCGCGCATGGCCGGGCATTGGCGCAACCTGCTGGAGGTGCTGATTGCCGATCCGCAGCAGCGCTTGAGCGAGCTGCCGCTGCTGGCGTGCGGCGAACAACAACATCTGCTCGACAGCCTCGGCGTCGATCCGGGCGAACATCGGCTGGACCAGTGCATCCATCACCTGTTCGCCGAGCAGGCCTTGATGCGCCAGGACGCTCCGGCCCTGACCTTCTCCGGGCAGACCCTGAGCTACGCCGAACTCGACAGCCGCGCCAACCGCCTGGCCTGGATGCTGCGCGAACGTGGTGTCGGGCCGCAGATGCGCGTGGGCCTGGCACTGCAGCGCTCGCTGGAGATGGTCGTTGGCCTGCTGGCGATCCTCAAGGCCGGCGGCGCCTATGTGCCGCTGGATCCGGAATACCCGCTGGACCGCTTGCATTATATGATCGAAGACAGCGGCGTCGGATTGCTGCTCAGCGATGCGGCGATGTTCAAAGCTTTGGGCGAGTTGCCGGCGACCGTCGGCCGCTGGTGCCTTGAAGAAGACACCGCCGCACTGGCCAGCTACCCGGCCACCGAGCTGCCGTTGATCAGCCTGCCGCAGCATCAGGCCTACCTGATCTACACCTCGGGTTCGACCGGCAAGCCGAAAGGCGTGGTGGTGTCCCACGGCGAAATCGCCATGCACTGCCGCGCGGTGATCGAGCGTTTTGGCATGCGCCCGGACGATTGCGAACTGCACTTCTATTCGATCAACTTCGACGCCGCCACCGAGCGTTTGCTGGTGCCATTGCTCAGCGGGGCGCAAGTGGTGCTGCGGGCTCAAGGGCAGTGGGACGCAGAAGAAATCTGTGGCCTGATCCGTCGTCATCACATCAACGTCCTCGGCTTCACGCCGAGCTACGGCAGCCAGTTGGCGCAATGGCTGGCAACGCAAAATGAAACCCTGCCGGTGCGCATGATCATCACCGGCGGCGAAGCGCTGACCGGTGAACACCTGGCGCGCATTCGCGCGGCCTTCAATCCGAGCCAGTTCTTCAACGCCTACGGCCCGACCGAAACCGTGGTCATGCCGCTGGCCAGTCTTGCCCCTGAAGTACTGGAAGAGGGCGCCGGCAGCGTACCGATCGGCAGCGTGATCGGCGAGCGTGTGGCCTATATTCTCGACGCCGACCTGGCGTTGGTGCCGCAAGGCGCGACGGGCGAGTTGTACGTCGGCGGCGCGGGCCTGGCCCAGGGTTATCACCAGCGTCCGGGCATGACCGCGGAGCGCTTTGTCGCCGATCCGTTTGCCGCCGGCGGCGGGCGTATCTACCGCACCGGCGACCTGGTGCGCCAGCGCGCCGACGGCCTGGTGGAATACCTCGGACGCATCGACCATCAAGTGAAGATTCGCGGCTTCCGCATTGAGCTCGGTGAAATCGAAACCCGTTTGCTGGAGCACGAATCGATCCGTGAAGCGGTGGTGCTGGCCCTCGATGCACCGAGCGGCAAGCAACTGGTTGGCTATCTGGTGACTGACGTCGCAGAGTTTGGCGAGGCGCAGCAGTCTGAACTGCGTGAAGCACTCAAATCGCATCTCAAGTCGCAACTGCCGGACTACATGGTGCCCACGCACCTTATCTTGCTGGCGAGCATGCCGCTGACCACCAACGGCAAGCTCGACCGCCGTGCTCTGCCGGCACCGGACCCTGAGCTGAACCGTCAGCAGTACGTGGCGCCGAGCAACGAGCTTGAAGTCACCCTCGCGCAGATCTGGTGCGAAGTGCTGAACGTCGAACAGGTGGGCCTCAACGACAACTTCTTCGAACTGGGCGGCGACTCGATCCTGTCGATCCAGGTGGTCAGCCGGGCGCGGCAGCAGGGCATCCACTTCAGCCCGCGCGACCTGTTCCAGCACCAGACCGTGCAGACCCTCGCCGCCGTAGCCACTCGCAGCGAGCAGGTCAGCGCCGAGCAAGGCTTGATCATGGGCGAGTCGAGTCTGACGCCGATCCAGCACTGGTTCTTCGACACCGACATCCCGCAACGCCAGCACTGGAACCAGGCGTTGTTGCTGCAACCGACTGCGCCACTGGAGCCTCATCGCCTGGAGCAAGCGCTGCTGGCGGTGATCGAGCAGCACGATGCGTTGCGCCTGTGCTTCAGCAACGTGGCGGGCCAATGGCACGCTGAACATCAAACGATTTCCGATGCGCCGGTGTTGTGGCAGGTGCGCGTGACTTCCATGGACAAATGCGCCGCCCTGTTCGCCGACGCCCAACGCAGCCTCGACCTCGCAGAGGGGCCGTTGATGCGTGTGCTGCTGGTCGATGGTCCTGAGGGCCAGCAACGGTTGTTCATCGCGATTCACCACTTGGTGGTCGATGGGGTTTCCTGGCGCGTGCTGCTGAACGATCTGCAAACCGTGTATCGCCAACTGGACGCTCAGCAGTCGGTGAAACTGCCGGCGAAAACCAGCGCCTTCAAGGATTGGGCTGCACGCTTGCAGGCCTACGCCGGCAGCGAATCCCTGCGCGAGGAACTGAGCTGGTGGCAGGCGCAACTGGCCGGGCCGAGTGCCGAACTGCCGTGTGATCGCCCCGAGGGGGGCCGGCACAATCGTCATGCGCAAACCGTCAGCGTGCGCCTCGACAGCGAGCGCACCCGGCAACTGTTGCAACAGGCACCGAGCGCCTATCGCACTCAGGTCAACGACCTGCTGCTGACCGCATTGACCCGCGTGCTGTGCCGCTGGAGTGGTCACCAATCAGCGCTGATTCAACTGGAAGGCCACGGCCGCGAAGCGCTGTTCGACGAGATCGACCTGACCCGCACCGTCGGCTGGTTCACCAGCGCTTACCCGCTGCGCCTGACGCCGACGAACATTGAGGAGGCAGCCGGGCAGGGCGCTTCGATCAAGGCGATCAAGGAGCAACTGCGCGCCGTGCCGCACAAAGGTCTGGGGTATGGCGTGTTGCGTTATCTCGCCGATGACCTGAGTCGCCGGAGCATGGCCGCATTGCCGGTGGCGCCGATCACCTTCAACTACCTGGGGCAGTTCGACCAGAGCTTTGGTGCCGACGCGTTGTTCCATCCGCTGGATGAAGCCATTGGCGCGGCCCACGATGCCAATGCACCGTTGCCCAATGAGTTGAGCGTCGACAGTCAGGTGTACGGGGGGGAGCTGGTCCTGCGCTGGACCTTCAGCGCCGAGCGCTACGATCCACAAACCATCAACGATCTGGCAGATGCGTACCTTGGCGAACTGCAAAGCCTGATCGAACATTGCCTGCGAGACGACGCGGGTGGCCTGACGCCGTCGGATTTCCCGCTGGCGCAGCTCAATCAGACGCAACTGGATGCGCTGCCGGTCCCGGCCGCGGTCATTGAAGACGTCTACCCGTTGACCCCGATGCAGGAAGGCATGCTGTTGCACACCTTGCTGGAGCCGGGCACCGGCCTGTACTACATGCAGGACCGCTACCGCATCAACAGCGAGCTCGACCCGCAGCGTTTCGCCCAGGCCTGGCAAGCGGTGATCGCCCGCCACGAAGCGTTGCGTGCATCGTTCTGCTGGAACGTCGGTGAAGACATGCTGCAGGTGATCCACAAATCGGGCAGCACGCCGATCGAATACCTGGACTGGAGCGACATTGCCGAAACCGAGCAAGAGCCGAAGCTGCAAACCCTGCTCAAGACCGAACGCGAGGCGGGTTTCGATCTGCTCAACCAGGCACCGTTCCACTTGCGCCTGATCCGGGTCGGTGCGGCGCGTTACTGGTTCATGATGAGCAACCACCACATCCTCATCGATGCCTGGTGCCGTTCGCTGCTGATGAACGATTTCTTCGAGCTCTACAGCGCCCTCGGCGAAAGTCGGGAAGCGCAGCTTGGGCCTGTGTCGCGGTATCGCGACTACATCGGCTGGCTGCAACGCCAGAGTCTGGCTGAAGCGCGGCAATGGTGGAAAACCAACCTGCAAGGTTTCGAACGCACCACGCCGATCGCGAGCGACCGGCCGTTCCTGCGTGAACATGCCGGCGACAGCGGCGGCATGATCGTTGGCGACCGCTACACAAGGCTCGATGCCCGTGACGGCGCGCAATTGCGCGAACTGGCCCAGGCCCATCAGTTGACCATCAATACCTTCGCCCAGGCGGCATGGGCGCTGGTGCTGCGGCGCTTGAGCGGTGATCGCGACGTGTTGTTCGGCGTCACCGTGGCCGGGCGACCAGTGGACATGCCGCAGATGCAGCGCACCGTCGGCCTGTTCATCAACAGCATCGCGCTGCGGGTGAAAATGCCCGAGGACGGCCAGCGTTGCAGCGTGCGCCAGTGGCTCAGCGGGCTGCTCGACCACAACATGCAACTGCGTGAATACGAATACCTGCCGCTGGTGAACATTCAGGAGCAAAGCGAACTGCCCAAGGGCCAGCCGCTGTTCGACAGCCTGTTCGTGTTCGAAAACGCCCCGGTGGAAGTCTCGGTACTGGACCGTGCGCAGAGCCTCAACGCGACCTCGGATTCGGGCCGCACACACACCAATTTCCCGCTGACGGCGGTGTGCTATCCGGGCGATGACCTCGGCTTGCACCTGTCTTACGACCAGCGTTATTTCGATGAAGCCACGGTCGAGCGCATGCTCGGCGAGTTCAAGCGTCTGCTGCTGGCGTTGGTGGAAGGTTTCCATGGCGACATGGCCGACCTGCCGTTGCTGGGGGCCGAGGAGCAGGACTTCCTCATCCATGGCTGCAACCAGAGCGAACAGGATTACCCGCTGGAGCAGAGCTACGTTGCATTGTTTGAAACCCAGGTCGCCCGACACCCGCAGCGGATCGCCGCCAGTTGTCTTGACCGGCAGTACAGCTATCTTGAGCTGAACCAGCGCAGTAACCGTCTCGGTCATGTGCTGATCGCCGCCGGTGTCGGTCGCGATCAACCGGTAGCCTTGCTGGCTGAACGCAGCCTCGATTTGCTGGGCATGATCATCGGCAGCTTCAAGGCGGGGGCGGGTTACCTGCCGCTGGACCCGGGTTTGCCGAGTCAACGTCTGAGCCGGATCATCGAACTGAGTCGCACGCCATTGCTGGTGTGCACGCAAGCGTGTCGTGAACAGGCGCAGGCCTTGCTCGACGAGTTCGGTTGCTCCAGCCGGCCACGGCTGCTGGTCTGGGAGGAGACTCAGGCCCTTGCGCTGTCGGCGGACAATCCAGGTATCTACAGCGGCCCGGACAACCTCGCCTACGTGATCTATACCTCCGGCTCCACCGGATTGCCCAAAGGCGTGATGGTCGAACAGCGCGGCATGCTCAACAACCAGTTGAGCAAGGTGCCGTACCTGAATCTGAGCGACGCCGATGTGATCGCGCAAACCGCGTCGCAAAGCTTCGATATTTCAGTCTGGCAGTTCCTCGCCTCGCCATTGTTCGGCGCACGGGTGGACATCGTGCCAAACACCATCGCCCACGATCCCCAGGGCTTGCTGGCCCATGTGCAGAGCCAGGGTATCACCGTGCTGGAAAGCGTGCCGTCGCTGATCCAGGGCATGCTCGCCCAAGAGCGCATGAGCCTCGACGGCTTGCGCTGGATGCTGCCGACGGGTGAGGCGATGCCGCCGGAACTGGCGCATCAATGGTTACTGCGCTATCCGCAGATCGGCCTGGTGAATGCCTACGGCCCGGCGGAGTGCTCGGATGACGTGGCGTTCTTCCGCGTCGATATGGCGTCGACTCGCGGCAGCTACCTGCCGATCGGCACGCCGACCGACAACAACCGTTTGTATCTGCTCGATGGAGCGCTGGAACTGGTGCCGCTGGGCGCGGTGGGTGAGCTGTGCGTGGCGGGGACCGGGGTCGGCCGCGGCTATGTCAGCGATCCGCTGCGCACCGCCCCGGTGTTTGTGCCGAACCCGATCGGCGCTCCGGGTGAGCGCCTGTATCGCACCGGAGACCTGGCCCGCCGTCGCAGCGACGGTGTGCTGGAATACGTCGGCCGGGTCGACCATCAGGTGAAGATCCGTGGTTACCGCATCGAGCTGGGTGAAATCGAGGCTCGCTTGCATGAACAACCGCAAGTCCGCGATGCGGCGGTGGGTGTGCAGGAAGGGGCGAACGGCAAGCATCTGGTGGGCTATCTGGTCGCGGCGGATGTTGCGCTCAATCCCGCTGAACGCCTGGAGTGCATCAAGCAACGCCTGCGTGCCGAGTTGCCGGAATACATGGTGCCGCTGCACTGGCTGTGGCTGGAGAGGCTGCCGCTCAACGCCAACGGCAAGCTGGACCGCAAGGCCCTGCCGGCGCTGGAGATCGGCCAGCTGCAAATCCAGGATTACCAGGCGCCACGCAATGAACTGGAGCAGACTCTGGCAGGCATCTGGGCCGAGGTATTGAAGGTCGAGAAAGTGGGTGTTCGCGACAACTTCTTCGAGTTGGGCGGGCATTCGCTGCTGGCCACACAAATCGCCTCGCGGGTGCAGAAAACCCTGCAACGGGATGTGCCGTTGCGGGCGATGTTCGAGTGCAGCACGGTGGAAGAATTGGCTCGGTACATCGATGGGTTGGCGACCAGTGAGCTCACCGAGGAGAAGGTGGATCGCTTGAATGACCTGATGGCGGAGCTGGAGGAGCTTTGATTCTTTAGCGTCAGTACCGGCCCCATCGCGAGCAAGCTCGCTCCCACAGTGGTTTGTGGCGATCACCTCATCTGTGATCATCATGAATCCCTGTGGGAGCGGGGGTGCGGCGATCCGACTTGCCCGCGAAGGCGGTGGCACAAACGCATACATTCCCGCGATTGACGAGGGACTGTCTGCCACTCAGTCTTCCGGCTCCTTTTTTACTCGCGGAGACAGTCGATGCCCTTCGTAACGATAGACGGACAAGCACTTCACTACTTCGATCAAGGCACCGGCCCGGCAGTCCTGCTGGCCGGCAGCTACCTGTGGGACCAGGCCATGTGGGCGCCGCAGATTGCCGCGCTGTCGCAACAGTATCGGGTGATAGCCCTGGACCTGTGGGGGCATGGCCAATCCGGGCCATTGCCTGTCGGTACGACGTCGCTGGATGACCTGGCGCGTCAGGCCCTGGTCTTGCTCGACCATCTGGACATCGAGCGGGTCACGCTGGTCGGTTTGTCGGTCGGCGGCATGTGGGGCGTGCGCCTGGCGCTGTCGGCAGCGCACCGGCTCAATGGCCTGGTGTTGATGGACACCTACGTCGGCGCCGAACCGGAGCCGACTCGCCAGTATTACTTTTCACTGTTGGAGCAGATCGAGGAGGCGGGTCACATCACACCAGCGCTGCTGGATATCGTGGTGCCGATTTTTTTCCGTCCGGGCATCGATCCGCAGTCGGCGCTCTACCGGGATTTTCATGCTTCCCTCGCGGCTCTACCTGCGGATCGCCTGCGTGAAAGCATCGTCCCGATGGGGCGGATTACGTTTGGGCGGGATGATCTGTTGTCGCGCCTGGGTGAACTGGACGCAGCGAATACACTGGTGATGTGCGGTGATCAGGACAAGCCTCGGCCGCCGAGTGAGGCCCGTGAAATGGCTGAGTTGATTGGCTGCCCGTGGGTGCTGGTGCCGGAGGCGGGGCATATTTCCAATCTGGAGAGTCCGGAGTTTGTCACCCAAGCGCTGCTGGCATTTTTGGCTGGGCGCAATCCGGCGTAGGGTTTGCGAAAAAGATCGTCCGAACGCGGCCCGAGCCTTCGGCAGCTCCTACAGGAATCGAATGGTCTCTGTAGGAGCTGCCGAAGGCTGCGATCTTTTGATCTTGCTTACTTCGGCCCGAGAATCTTCGCCAACTTGTCCGGCGACGGCGCGCCTTGCTGCTGTTGCAGATTACCCTTGTCGTCCATGTAGAAAATCGCCGGAGTCGCCTGCAACTCCAGCTCTTCCATCAATTGCATGTTGGCCGCGAATTTTGCCTGAATCACTGGCGGCACTTCCTTCAAGGCCTTGAGCGAACTGCCCTTGCCGGCGGCTTCGTGGTCTTGCAGGGCTTTTTCCGGGTCTTTGGCGGCGAGAAGTGCGGCGGATTTTCCCGGGCTGTCTTCGCGGATGATGCCCACCATGATGTGGCGCAACTGCACCTTGCCGGCCTTGACCCACGGCCGGGCCTGTTCCCAGAACATGTTGCAGTAAGGGCAATTCGGGTCACTGAACAGGTACACCACGCGTGGCGCGTCCTTTTTGCCGTCGCCGATCCAGTTGCTGGTTTCGAACTTGGCCCAGACTTCCTTGGCCATCGGGGCATACACCAGTTTCTGCAATGGCGCGCTGCTCAAGTCATTGCCCTCGGCGTCATACAGGTTGCCCAGCAACACGTGTTTGCCGTCCGGGGTCAGGTACAGCGCCATGCCGCGGCTCTGGTATTGCGCGGCATAACCGCGCAAGCCGTCGGGGGCGTCGAACTGGCCGACGATTTTCGCGCCCTTGGCCTCGATTTTCTTGATCGCATCGGGCAACTCTTCGGCCTGCACCGTTGGCAGGTGAATCAGGGCCGCACCGAGGCTCAGGGTCAGCAGGTGGCGGAGGCGGGACATGGCAATTTCCTTGAAGAGGTGGCGGGTACGGTGTCGAAATTTTCCAGTGCGCGGGCCAGGCTGGCGTCCGACAACTCGCCCAGATGGCTGCCCAGCAGGCGACCTTCGGGGCTGTAGAACAGCGTAGTCGGCAATGCCATGGAACCGACGGCCTGGCTCAGACGCCCACCGCCGTCGAACAGCACGTTGGATAGGCTCAGGCCCTGGGTTTCCAGAAAGGTCGCGACGCTTTGCATGCTTTCCGCCTGATTGACGAACAGGAACGTCAGGTCCGGCCGGTGTTGCTGGGCGTTTTCCAGTACCGGCATTTCCCGGCGGCACGGCGGGCACCAGGTGGCCCAGAGATTGATCACCAACGGGCCGCCCTTGTAGTCGGCCAGTTGCACGGTTTCGCCGGCGGCGTTGCGCAGGGCGATTTCCGGCAGGCGTGTGCCTTGTTCATAAATCGACAGGGAGAACGTCGCCAACAACCAGAACGCCAGGCCACTGGCCACGCCAAAGCCCAATGGACGGCGCAAACCCGGGCGACGCCAGCCGCGATACAGCGTGGCAAGCAAAACGACAATCACCCCCGGCCAGGCGAGGAAACCGCCATCGCGCAGGTCAATGACCTGCCACGGATCATTGCGATAGTGGGCCCAATAGACGGCCACGAAACTGATTCGGGCCGCCAGCATGCCCAGTAGAAACAGGCTGAACAGTACCGACTCGGGGTTGTCACCGCCACGCTTGGCCACCCGCCAGCCGACAAACGTGGCCAGCGCCAGCGCACTGATCAACAGCAGGTGATTAAGCGCAATGGCAAAGGTGCCGAGGGTAAAGGTCAGCATTAACGGGCGTCTCGGGTGGTGGTCCAGCGTTGCAGGAAAGTATCGGCATCGACCTCGCCAGTGATGCGCTGGCTGCGACGCTCCTCGCCATCAGCGCCAATCCACAGCAGGCTCGGTGGTCCCGGGACTTTGTAACGACCGAGCAGTTCGCGGCTGGCGGCATTGTCGGCGGTCACGTCCAGTCGGAGCAAGCGCACGTCGCTCAGGGCTTGCATGACGTTGGCTTTGCCGAACACCTGTTTTTCCATGACCTTGCACGACACGCACCAGTCGGCGTAGTAGTCCAGCAGCACCCACTGGCCCTGAGCGTGCGCGGCGTCGAGTTCCCGTTGCAGTGCCTGCGGATCCTTGATGGTGGTGAAGGCATCGTGGCCAACCGGCACGGCGGCCACCGCCTGGTTCGAGGCGCGGTAGACCTGCAATGGCTTGAACGGATCATCGCTGCCACCGGCCGCACCGATCACCAACAGACCACCCCACAAACCGAGCAACAGCGAACTGGCGCCAAACAGGTGCGCGATACGGTCAAAACCTTCCGACTGTTTCCAGGCGCTGTAGGCCGCGATCAACAGCAGTGCACCGCACAAGCCGATCCACAGGGATTCATCCAGCACCGGGCGCAGCATCAGCAATGCGGTGGCGAGGAACAGGAAGCCGAAAATGCCTTTGACCAGGTTCATCCAGGCGCCAGGCTTGGGCATGAAGCGATTGCCGACGGTCACCAGCAACAGCAGCGGCACACCGATGCCGATGCCCATGGCAAACAGAATCAATCCGCCATGCAACGCGTTACCGCTTTGCGCGATGTAGAGCAGGGCGCCGGCCAGCGGTGCGGTCATGCACGGACCCACCAGCAGACCGGATAGCGCCCCCAGCACCCCGGCGCCGATCAGATTGCCGCCGCGCTGATTGCGCGAGACGTTTTCCAGTCGATCACGCACGGCCACCGGCAGTTGCAGTTCGAAGAAGCCGAACATCGGCAGCGCCAACAGCACGAAAATCGCCGCGAAACTCCCCAGCAGCCAGGGGTTCTGCAACCAGGCTTGCAGGTTCGCCCCGAGGGAGGCGGCCAGGACACCCATCGCCGCATACACCAGCGCCATGCTGACCACGTAACTGCTGGCCAGGGCAAACCCCCGTTTGGGCGTGGCGCCGCTGCCGACGATCAATCCGGCCAGAATCGGCAGCATCGGCAATGAACATGGTGTGAAGGCCAGCAGCAGGCCCAGGCCGAAAAACAGCAAAAGGCTCCAGCCCAGCGCCCGTTGTTGCAGGCTGCTGGCCAGCGCCTGGTCCGGTGCTTCAGTGGCCGCATTCAGCGCATTGGCATTGCCCAGGTCCACGACTTTGGTCTGCGGCGGATAACACAAACCGGCATCGGCACAGCCCTGGTAACTGACCTTGACCTGACCGTTCGCACCAGCCGGAATCTTCAGCTCCAGGCCCTGACGGTAGACTTGCTGTTCACCGAAAAACTCGTCGCTGTGGGCTTCACCTTCCGGCAACACGGGATGCTGCCCGACCGGCAATCCGTCGAACTTCAAGCGTTTCTGGTACAGGTAATAACCGTCGGTGATCTGCCAATAGAGCTGGGTTTCACCGGTTTCCAGGCGTTCCGAAGTAAACGTGAAGGCTTTATCAACCGGGAGAAATTCAGGTTTGGTGTCGAACGGATTGGTTCCCGCCTGGGCCAGGCCCGCGATCAAGAGGGTAAAAAGTACAAACAGACGACGCATGGATAAGCCTTTGCCCTGTGCTAATGAGGTGCACAGTGGCGGGTGGCGATTAACCGATGATTAACCGCCCCGGCCTTGTGGCGGTGGTACTTGCGGCATAATGTCGACTTAATCGGTCAACGGCTTAATCAGCTTTATTTCTACGAGGCTCCCCATGCACGTACTGGTTTGCGAAGACGATGAGCTGATCGCCAGCGGCATTGTCGCCGGCCTGACCGCCCAGGGCCTGACCGTGGAGCACGTTGCCACGGCGTCCGCCGCCCGGGCGATGCTCAAGGTGGCGGAGTTTGATGTCATGGTGCTCGACCTTGGCCTGCCGGACGAAGATGGCCTCAAGCTGCTGCAGCAGTTGCGCCATCAAGGCCTGGAGTTGCCGGTCTTGATCCTCACTGCGCGGGACTCGGTCACTGACCGCGTCGATGGCCTGCAAGCCGGCGCCGACGACTATCTGCTCAAGCCGTTCGACTTGCGCGAACTCGCGGCACGCTTGCACACGCTGTTGCGGCGGGTGGCGGGGCGCAGCGTCAACCTGATCGAGCATGGTGCCCTGACTTACGACCCAAGCAGCCGCGAAACCACGCTCGCGGGGCAGCCGGTGGACCTGTCGCGTCGCGAGCAGTCATTGCTGCAAGCCTTGCTGCATAACCGTGGCCGGGTGCTGTCCACCGAGCAACTCAAGGACAGCGTCTACGGTTTCAACGACGAGCTGGAAAGCAACGCCCTCAACGTCCATATCCATCACCTGCGGCGCAAGCTCGGCAACGGTATTGTCGAGACCGTGCGCGGCCTGGGTTATCGCCTGGGGCCGGCTGATGGCGGAGAAGAATCGAAGTGATGAGTCTGCGTTTGCGCCTGAGCCTGACGCTCGGCGCCGCCTTTGCCTTGATCTGGGCCCTGGCCGCGGCCTGGATGCTCAGCGATTTGCGCAATCAAATGATGTTTTCCCTCGACCAGCGGCTGGTGGCGTCGGCGCGCATGGTCGCCGGCCTGATGGAGCAACTGCCGCCTGTGCCGAGCAAGGGCGAGGGCACCCACTTCAGCGCCGAACAACTGAACATTCCGGGTGGCATGGCGTGCCAGGTCAGCTCGTTGCGCGGTGAAATCCTCGCCCGCAGTCACACCGATCCGCAGCAGGCCCTGGAGGCCGAGAAACTCGGTTTTCACGATCAGATGATCGACGGCGCGCCGTGGCGCAGCTTCACATTGGCCCGGGGTGACCTGCGCATCACCACCGCTGACCGGCAGATCGAGCGTGAGGCGTTGAACATGTCGATCCTGCTGGCCGCTTCGGTACCGGTGGGCGTGGCCTTGCTCGGGTGCCTGTGCCTGCTCTGGCTGGGCATCGGCCAGGGGCTGGCGCCGCTCAACCGCATGCGCGATGCCTTGATGCGCCGCAGCGCCGACTCCCTCGAACCCTTGCAGATCCAGCCGCTGCCCAGCGAGCTGCAACCCTTGCTGGAAACCCAGAACCAGTTGCTCCAGCGCATCGGCAAGACCATCGAGCGCGAACGTCGCCTGACCGGTGATGCGGCCCACGAACTGCGCAGCCCGCTGACCGCGATCAAGACCCACCTGCAAGTGGCACGGATGACCGACGGTAGTGCCCGGGACCAGTCACTGGCCAGGGCCGAAGAGGGCGCCGACCGCATGCACCGGACCCTCGAACAATTGCTGTTGCTGGCACGCGTCGAGGGCAGTCTGTCGTTTGACGACGGTGTGCAGTGCAATGCCGAGCAAGTGGCGAAACTGGCGATCCAGGACGCGGCGAGCGGCGATCGTCAGCGCATCAGGTTTCAGGCGCCGGGCAAGGTTTCTGCCGCGCCGGTACAAATGCCCGCCGTGCTGTCGATTGCCGCTCTACGCAACTTGCTCGACAACGCACTGCGCCATACCCCCGCAGACAAGGCCGTGGAGTTGAGCCTGGAAACCACCGGCAATCGAGTGCAGTTCGTGGTGCGCGACCATGGGCCGGGGATTGCCGAGGAAGATTTGCAACATCTGACCCAGCGCTTCTGGCGCAACGGCCAGAGCACCGGTTGTGGTCTGGGGCTGGCGATTGTCCAGGCCATCGTTCAGCGTTGCGGCTGCACGTTGCATTTCGATAGCCGGCCTGACGGCTTGCGGGTCGAGCTGACGATGCCGCTGCAACCGATCTGAAAAGCACTGAAAAAACCTGTGGGAGCGAGCTTGCTCGCGATGGCGTCGTTTCAGTCGACTCAAATGTTGACTGATACACCGCTATCGCGAGCAAGCTGAACTGGCCTAATGATTTTGGACACTTCAATCGGGCGCTATGATGGCGCCCAAATCTGAGGTGTTGGGTTATGCGTAAATCTTATTCGAGTGAGTTCAAACTCAAGGCTGCCAGCATGGTACTGGACGAGGGGCA